>NZ_CP174370.1:0-2500 GCF_046581255.1 Clostridium sp. MB05
TGAAAATTGCACATGAATTACAGCCAAAATCTTTTAATTATTGGTCAAGCCCTCGACCTATTAGTATCAGTCAGCTAAATATGTTACCACACTTACACCTCTGACCTATCAACCTTGTGTTCTTCAAGGGGTCTTACTAGCTTATGCTATGGGAAATCTCATCTTGAGGGGGGCTTCACGCTTAGATGCTTTCAGCGTTTATCCCTTCCCGACTTAGCTACCCAGCCATGCTCTTGGCAGAACAACTGGTACACCATAGGTCAGTCCATCCCGGTCCTCTCGTACTAAGGACAGCTCCTCTCAAATTTCCTACGCCCGCGACGGATAGGGACCGAACTGTCTCACGACGTTCTGAACCCAGCTCGCGTGCCGCTTTAATGGGCGAACAGCCCAACCCTTGGGACCTACTACAGCCCCAGGATGCGACGAGCCGACATCGAGGTGCCAAACCTCCCCGTCGATGTGGACTCTTGGGGGAGATCAGCCTGTTATCCCCGAGGTAGCTTTTATCCGTTGAGCGATGGCCCTCCCACGAGGTACCACCGGATCACTAAGCCCGACTTTCGTCCCTGCTCCACTTGTGGGTGTCGCAGTCAGGCTCCCTTCTGCCTTTGCACTCTTCGAACGATTTCCGACCGTTCTGAGGGAACCTTTGGGCGCCTCCGTTACTTTTTTGGAGGCGACCGCCCCAGTCAAACTGCCCACCTAACAATGTCCCGTCACCAGATTCATGGCGTCCGGTTAGAATCCCAATACTGTCAGGGTGGTATCCCAAGGGTGACTCCACTAAGGCTGACGCCCTAGCTTCTCAGTCTCCCACCTATCCTGTACAGACAATATCGAAACTCAATGCTAAGCTACAGTAAAGCTCTACGGGGTCTTTCCGTCCAATCGCGGGTAGCGAGCATCTTCACTCGCACTACAACTTCGCCGGATTTGCAGTTGAGACAGTGCCCAAGTCATTACGCCATTCGTGCGGGTCAGAACTTACCTGACAAGGAATTTCGCTACCTTAGGACCGTTATAGTTACGGCCGCCGTTTACTGGGGCTTAAGTTCACACCTTCGCTTGCGCTAAGTGTTCCCCTTAACCTTCCAGCACCGGGCAGGCGTCAGCCCCTATACATCAGCTTACGCTTTAGCAGAGACCTGTGTTTTTGCTAAACAGTTGCTTGGGCCTATTCTCTGCGGCCTGCTCTCGCAGGCACCCCTTCTCGCGAACTTACGGGGTCAATTTGCCTAGTTCCTTAACTGCAATTCTTCCGATGGCCTTAGGATTCTCTCCTCATCTACCTGTGTCGGTTTGCGGTACGGGCACTACTTCTCTCTCTAGATGCTTTTCTTGGAAGCATGGAATCAGATACTTCGGCCAAATTGGCCTTCCCCATCACACCTCAGAATTGTTAAGACGGATTTTCCTGTCTTAACTCCCTAAATGCTTAGACTAGCATTTCCAATCGCTAGCACATCCTATCCTTCTCCGTCACACCATCGATAATAACGATAATAGTGGTATTGGAATATCAACCAATTGTCCATCACCTACGCCTTTCGGCCTCGGCTTAGGTCCCGACTAACCCTGGGCGGACGAGCCTTCCCCAGGAAACCTTAGATTTTCGGCCTGTAAGATTCTCACTTACATCTCGCTACTAATGCCAACATTCTCACTCGTAATCAGTCCACCGCTCCTTACGGTACGACTTCAGCCCGATTACGACGCTCCTCTACCGCTCAAGTTAAACTTGAACCCGTAGCTTCGGTGGTAAGTTTGAGCCCCGGACATTTTCGGCGCAGGATCTCTCGACTAGTGAGCTATTACGCACTCTTTAAATGAGTGGCTGCTTCTAAACCAACATCCTAGTTGTCTTAGAAATCCCACATCCTTTACCACTTAACTTACACTTTGGGACCTTAGCTGACGATCTGGGCTTTTTCCCTTTTGACTACGGATCTTATCATTCGCAGTCTGACTGCCGGACTCATAGTATATGGCATTCGGAGTTTGATAAGGTTCGGTAAGCGATATGCCCCCTAGCCCATTCAGTGCTCTACCTCCATTACTCATATCCGACGCTAGCCCTAAAGCTATTTCGAGGAGAACCAGCTATCTCCGAGTTCGATTGGAATTTCTCCGCTATCCACAGCTCATCCCATGCTTTTTCAACAGCAACGTGGTTCGGTCCTCCACGGGGTTTTACCCCCGCTTCAACCTGGCCATGGATAGGTCACCCGGTTTCGGGTCTACGGCATGCAACTAGTCGCCCTATTAAGACTCGGTTTCCCTTCGGCTCCGTACCTTAAGTACTTAACCTTGCTACATACCGTAACTCGTTGGCTCGTTCTACAAAAAGCACGTCATCACCCTCATAAGGGGCTTTGACCGGTTGTAGGCACACGGTTTCAGGTTCTATTTCACTCCCCTCCCGGGGTTCTTTTCACCTTTCCCTCACGGTACTGCTTCACTATCGGTCATCAGGTAGTATTTAGCCTTGGGAGGTGGT
>NZ_CP174370.1:5000-140000 GCF_046581255.1 Clostridium sp. MB05
TCTATTTATTTAAAATTATTCATTATTTTTATAGCATTTTATTATTATTTCTCTATTTTCTACATATTGATACACCTGGGTGTGTTTAATATTATTAAATCACATTATTATGCATATTAACACTTTAATTCCATTACTTGTCTATTAATATACGTAACAAATACGTACATATAATAACTAGCTATATTACTATATTGAGCAATTGTATTAAAAACAAAATAATGAGTTAAAATTTTAGAAATCACTAAATTGTAGAAATTTTATTTTATTAGTATTATAATATATTTTATATCTGTAAAATATATTATAATAAGCATCTATAGCTCAGTTGGATAGAGCGTTGGACTTCGAATCCAGTGGTCGGGGGTTCGAGCCCCTCTAGGTGCACCATATAAAACTTAAAATATCAACATTTTTATATATTTAGCATATTCAAAATGTTGATATTTACTTTTTATCCAAACTTTTCTCCAATAGAATAAGTTTAAAATTTTTCACATCTTTCATTACAAACTGATAAATAATTTCTTTCTCAAAAAAATAGCTAAGCAATATATCCTAATTTACAACTATATTACTTAACTATTAAATAATTATCTATACAATTTTTGTTCCATGTAATTCCTTTGCATTTGTTTTTTCTATAACTAAATCTCTATTTTCATTAGTTATCCCTGCTCCCGGCATTATAACTATTCTGTCTTCAGCATATATAATTAATTCTTTTATCTTTTCTAGATTATTCAATGCAGAGATTTTTCCACCTTTAGTTAATATTCTATCTATCTTTAAGGCAACTAATTCATCTATTGCTGCTTTCTTATCTTCAATTTCATCAAATGCCATATGAAAAGTTATTTCTAAATGTCCACTTATTTCTTTTACCTTTTGTATAAAGCTTTTATCTATTTTATTTTCGTTTGTTAATGCTCCGATTACAATAGCATTTGCCCCCAAATTTCTACACATTTCTATATCAAGACACATTATTTCCTTTTCTATTTCACTATATACAAAATTACCACCTCTTGGCCTAATTATTACATTTATAGGTAGGTTCATATTTTCTATAGTTTTCTTTATAGTGCCATAACTAGGAGTAGTACCACCCTCATTTAAGTTATCACACAATTCTATTCTATTTGCACCATTATCTC
The DNA here is from genome assembly GCF_046581255.1 of Clostridium sp. MB05. Lineage (NCBI taxonomy): Bacteria > Bacillati > Bacillota > Clostridia > Eubacteriales > Clostridiaceae > Clostridium > Clostridium sp. MB05. The sequence goes on from NZ_CP174370.1 coordinate 6,158, forward strand.
TTGCTAAGACAGATTCCTCATAACAACCAGTACATGCTTCAAATACCATACTTTCCTCCTAATTTTTTTCTAAGAACTCTAACTACATATAATTATTCTCATTATTTATCCACAACATAATTTTTTTCAACAGCCTCCTAGTGTTTTGTGAGAATAAAAAAATAAAGACAACTAAATCCTAGTTGTCTTTTCTTTTGGAGCGGGTGATGAGAATCGAACTCACGTAACTTGCTTGGAAGGCAAGGGCTCTACCATTGAGCTACACCCGCATATTGGAGCGAAAGACGGGACTCGAACCCGCAACATTCACCTTGGCAAGGTGACGCTCTACCATTGAGCCACTTCCGCTTATGCTAATATTATTTTTAATATATATGGTGCAGATGAAGGGAGTCGAACCCCCACGCCAATGGCGCTAGATCCTAAGTCTAGTGCGTCTGCCAATTCCGCCACATCTGCATATATATTGGTGGCTTACCCGGGAATCGAACCCGGTACACCTTGATTAAAAGTCAAGTGCTCTACCGAATGAGCTAGTAAACCAAGTTGGCTGGGATAGCAGGATTTGAACCTACGAATACCGCAGTCAAAGTGCGGTGCCTTACCGCTTGGCGATATCCCAGCGTATGGGGTGAACGATGGGACTCGAACCCACGACAACCAGTGCCACAAACTGGCGCTCTACCAACTGAACTACGTTCACCATAATGGTGCGTGTTAAGAGATTCGAACTCCTGGCCCACGCCTTAGAAGGGCGTTGCTCTATCCAGCTGAGCTAAACACGCGTATTGGAGCGGGTGATGAGAATCGAACTCACGTAACTTGCTTGGAAGGCAAGGGCTCTACCATTGAGCTACACCCGCATATTGGAGCGAAAGACGGGACTCGAACCCGCAACATTCACCTTGGCAAGGTGACGCTCTACCATTGAGCCACTTCCGCTTATGCTAATATTATTTTAATATATATGGTGCAGATGAAGGGAGTCGAACCCCCACGCCAATGGCGCTAGATCCTAAGTCTAGTGCGTCTGCCAATTCCGCCACATCTGCATATATATTGGTGGCTTACCCGGGAATCGAACCCGGTACACCTTGATTAAAAGTCAAGTGCTCTACCGATTGAGCTAGTAAACCAAGTTGGCTGGGATAGCAGGATTTGAACCTACGAATACCGCAGTCAAAGTGCGGTGCCTTACCGCTTGGCGATATCCCAGCGTATGGGGTGAACGATGGGACTCGAACCCACGACAACCAGTGCCACAAACTGGCGCTCTACCAACTGAACTACGTTCACCATAATGGTGCGTCATCAGGGGATCGAACCCGGGACACCCTGATTAAGAGTCAGGTGCTCTACCAACTGAGCTAATGACGCATATCTGGTGCGTGTTAAGAGATTCGAACTCCTGGCCCACGCCTTAGAAGGGCGTTGCTCTATCCAGCTGAGCTAAACACGCGTATTACCATTAATATATTATGTTTAATGGAGCGGGTGATGAGAATCGAACTCACGTAACTTGCTTGGAAGGCAAGGGCTCTACCATTGAGCTACACCCGCATATTATGTTTTAAGTGGTCGGGGTGACAGGGATTGAACCTGCGACCTCATGGTCCCAAACCACGCGCGCTCCCATCTGCGCCACACCCCGGCAATGGTGCGTGTTAAGAGATTCGAACTCCTGGCCCACGCCTTAGAAGGGCGTTGCTCTATCCAGCTGAGCTAAACACGCATATTCGTTAAATGACATTAATTATTTTATATCATTAATTGCCACTTGTCAATATTTTTTTAAATCACATTTTAAAAAAATTGGAGCGGGTGATGAGAATCGAACTCACGTAACTTGCTTGGAAGGCAAGGGCTCTACCATTGAGCTACACCCGCATATTATGTTTTAAGTGGTCGGGGTGACAGGGATTGAACCTGCGACCTCATGGTCCCAAACCACGCGCGCTCCCATCTGCGCCACACCCCGATATCCTCTATATCTTTCAGCGACAATGTTTATTCTACAATAGGAATAGCAATCCGTCAATACATTTTTAAAAAAATAATCTATATATAAGAATTTTATAGGTTTAAATAGATATTTAAAAATAATGCCTATTTATAACGGATTGCATAAAATTTATCATTCTATTTCTTTTAAATAAATCTTAGTTTTATTGTTATCTAATATTTCTATAAATCCCAAAGTCTTCTTAGCTCTTCCATAAGGTAGTGTTACACTTCCTGGATTCATTATAGTTAATCCATCATGTTCACTTATTAAGGCCTTATGAGAATGTCCGAAAAGAACTATGTTAGCACCTACTTCTTTTCCCTTATAGAATATAGTATTATATTCATTCTTTACATTATACATATGTCCATGAGTAATAAATAGTTTCAAACCCATTATTTCAATAATTCTTTCACTGGGATAATCCATAGTAACATCACAATTCCCTTTAACTGCATAGATTTCTCCCTTAAAATCATCCATTAATATTTTTATATCTGATGCCCCATCTCCACAATGTAATATAATATCTACATCTACTAAATACTTTTTTATAGAAATTAAAGATGAAACCTCATAATGAGAATCACTCAATACAGCAATCTTCATATTCTTCCTCCTATAAAAGTTCTTTTATAATTGCATCAACTTTTTTTAAAGCAGCCCCTCTATGGGATATTTCATTTTTTTCTTTAATTGTCATCTCTGCTAATGTCTTATTAAGAGGTTCATACAAAAATAATGGATCATATCCAAAACCATCTTTTCCTCTCCCCTCTTCTAATATATATCCCTCTACCGTTCCAGTCACTGATTTATATGATTTTCTTTCATCTATTAAAGCTAGTTGACATACAAATCTAGCTTTTCTATTTTTATAACTAACGCCCTTTAATTTTATAAGTAATTTCTCATTATTTTTCTTATCATTTCCATGTTCTCCTGCATATCTTGCTGAGTAAACTCCAGGTTCTCCATTTAAGTATTCAACTTCTAAACCTGAATCATCTGACATCACGATAAAATCGCTTTCGCCTCTGTTTATTAATTCTTTATATATCTCTTCACTTTTCTTTTTTGCATTTTCTTCAAATGTTATACCATCTTCTTCTACATCTATATCTACTCCTATATCATTTAAAGAAAGTACTTTAAGTGGTATATTTTCTAAAACTTTTTTTATTTCTTTTATCTTTCCTTGGTTATTGCTTGCTATTATAAGTTTCTTCATAAGTATTACTTACCTCCAGTACCTATCCAAAGGGCATCCATCTTTAAGGATTCTTTTTGTATTTGTACCATTTGTTTTATTCCCTTTTGTGCTAAATCCAAAAGTTCATTTAAATCACTTCTACTAAATGGTGATTCTTCACCAGTACCTTGTATTTCTATGAATTCACCTTCATCTGTAGCTATAACATTCATATCAACCTTTGCATTAGAATCTTCTTCATAACATAAGTCTATAACTTTTTCATTCTTTACTATTCCTACACTAGTTGCACTTACAAAGCTTCTTATTGGATAAACATCAAAAGGTTTCTCCTTATGAAGCTTATTTATAGCATCTACTAAAGCTACAAAAGCTCCAGTTATTGATGCAGTTCTAGTTCCACCATCAGCTTGAATAACATCACAATCTATCCATATTGTTTTTTCTCCAAGTGCTTTTAGATCCATAACTGACCTTAAAGCTCTTCCTATTAACCTTTGTATCTCCATAGTTCTTCCATCCAGCTTTAGTCTAGCTATATCTCTAACCTTTCTAGTTCCTGTTGATCTTGGAAGCATATTATACTCTGCTGTTATCCAACCTTCTCCTTGCCCCTTTAAAAAAGGCGGAACTTTATCTTCTATGGATGCAGTACAAATCACCTTTGTATCTCCAACCTCTATTAATACAGATCCCTCTGCATATTTTGTATATCCTCTAGTTATTTTTGTAGCTCTTACTTGCTCATTTTTTCTTCCATCTATTCTCATGATTTGCCTCCAATTCTTAATATTATTAAAATTTATGCACTATTTTAATATTAACCTCATATTATTAATATAAGGATTAATGAAGAGGTGAATAAATTGCGATATATAGGACCATTTTTTAGAATGAATAAACTATCCCAAAAAGAAATTAACGGCCAACTTTTTCACTTATCAAAAGAGGCCATAAGGACATTAGTCCTTGAATCAAAATGTGGATTAGTAGATTCAATTAAAAATTATAAAAAAACATCGTCCTCCATTGATATTACCACATCTGGTAATTTTTCTCCACTACTATGTATATATAGAAAATCTTCTCCTAATTATATTCATAGTAAAAACTATAATGGATTTGATGAGGATTCCTTTAAGAAGGATATATCTCCAATAACTAATGCATTAATGACTACATCAATACTACAATTAACTACTTATTACTCAAGATTTAAAGATGCTGATGAAAGATTATATTCTTATTCTCAAGTATATAAGAAACTAGCAAGAGAACAACTTGATTTTTATTCAATGAACTTAAGAAACAATGAAGGAGTATTTATCGAAAAGAAAAATCTGTCTGAAAATAACCATAAAGGATTTAATCTTTCTGATAAAAGTAATAAATTTAAGTTTTCTGACCAAGCCTGCATGATGGTTGCATATAATCTATATTCAACATTATTTCCAGAAGATGAAATTTCAGAAGACTATAATAAATTTTCATTAGAAATATTACAAATGCTTATAGAGTTTAAGGAAAAAATTTACGAATGTTCTTTCGAAGAAATCTGTAAAATACTTACATCTATTAATATTTTTTATAGCTTTTCAAAAAATTTAGACTCTCAAATATTAATTATTGATTTAACAGATTTTCTAATAAATAAATTTGATGAAAAAGACTACTATGTCGATTCTTTAGATTTTACGTGCTTATTTTGCATAAACTTGATGCTATCATTTAAACATACTCAAATGATTACATTTAACGAAAAGGCAAGGGAAATAAATAATAAACTAGTATCTTTATATGATGATGAAAAGGAAGTTTTCCTTAAACTTTCTGGTAAGAAAGAACTGAAATACTCATGTTTTGATGTTACTTTCTATTTCTTAGCTATTATTATCTATGCAAAAGAATCTAATAGATATGGTGAATATAGAAATATGATATCATCATTGTATAGAAAGTATTTTATTAACTCAGGTTTAATAACTTGTTGGCCAGAGGCTCCTACATTAGATGATGCTGAAAGATATAAGGGTTTAACATTAAATTCAGCTGATATGCTAGAAGAAAACTTTTTTAGAATGCCAACAACATCAACACCAACTAACTTGGGAATAGCTCCTATTTTTAATAAAAGTATTTCTTACTCTAAAAAAAGAGATTCATTTTTATCATCAAGTTCTTCATTTGATAGCTTTAAAAATATGTATATATATCAATTAATAATTTTTCTATTTAAAGATGACTTTATGAATGAAATAAAACTTATTAAATCAGACTCTCCAAAAAAACTAAGTAATAGTACAGATTCTGCTAGTAAACTTACAATCAATGATGTAGCTGATGACCTTACTCAAAGTAATATAACTGCTGTTGAAGAAGAAGAGTTTCTAAACCCTGAAATTAATGAATAATTTGATAGATATACACTAAATATATAAAACAAATCATAAAGACCTTGGTGTAGCCTTAGTCTTTATGATTTTTCTATTTTATTGTAATCTATATTCCCATTTCCATCTAATATCATATTTTTTATTCTACTATTTACGGCTATATTATCATTGTAAAAAACTAAAGGAAGCATTTGATAAGTATTAAATAATTCATCTTCAAGCTTAGAAAATGTATTTAATTTTTCCCCTTCTGTCTTAGCTAATAGTAATTGACTTCTATGCTTTTCTGGAAGAAAGTTTATAAGCACACTATATATAGAGTTATTAGATGATACACTTGAATCGCCTTGAATTAAAGCTATATTATAATAATTTACATCCTTTATTGAAGCAACTTCTTCTTTTGTTATAAGCTTGTAACTTAAGTATATATCAGTATTATTTTTAAACCACTCAACAATATACTCGCAAATTTCCTTATTTTGAGTACTTTCTTCTGCAACTAATACAACTTCTTCAGGTTTATCCCATTGAACTATTTCATTACTCATAACTTTTCTTGCTTGAAGCTTTAGTAAATCTTCTTTATCTTCTCTAAAGTAACTTCCTTCTGCTAATTCTATAAACATACTATTTTCTAATTGATACTGTTCCATAGATCTATTTAATAATCTATATATATCTTTTTTGCCTTCTAATGGTATAATATCGGAATTGGGGTTAAAGGTTAAATACATAGCTTTATTTGATTCTAAAGTTATAAGCCTATTTTCTCTACTCAATCGACTTAATTGGCTTTTAGGTGGATTGATAACTATATCCCTTCCCCCTACTTCAAAAGCTGCCATAGCTAATTCTTCACCTTCATCATCCACAATTTTTATAGTTTCAACTAACTTAGGATTTATATTGCTATTTCTTTTAAGTGTTAATTCTGTTATTGTCATTTCTGAAATTTCATAACATCCTGAATAAATTAACTTATCATAATTTTGTTTTATATTTTCCCATAACAAAACATTTTTTCTAAGTCTATATTGTGGTTCAGTTAGCTCTTTAATAAACTTGTCATCCTTAGAATTTAATCTAAATACAACATTATCCTCACCAGCTCTTATTCCAACATTTTCAGTAAATGACCCTTCTCCATCCCTAAAGTTTTTAGCTCCATATACATTTAATAAAGCTCCTATATTTTTTTCATTTTCCTCTGTCAATATTTCTCTAAAAAAGGCTACTATATCTTTTGGTGTTATTTGGGTTCCATCACTCCAATAAGTATCTGATTTTATTTTAAAGTCATACTCTAATCCATCTTCGCTAACTTTGACACCTTCTGATAATGAAGGTACTATATCTTTAGAAGCATTTAATTCAACTAATCCTCTACTAGTTGCACATACTATATCCTGTACTCTTTTATCTAAATTTCCTACAGATTTAAAGTCAGATGGTACTGAAGATACTGAATATGTAAATACTTCTTTGTTTTCAGTTGTTTCCTTATTTACTACCTCTATAAACCCCAGCAAGAATCCAATCAATAATACTGTAGATATTACTAATAATATTACTTTTTTCATATATGCTTCTCCTTCTGATTAATATCTTTTTTAAATTATAGACATTTAAGCTAAATACTAATCATTAATATGAAATTTTATACATTTATTTTAATTTAATCTAAATTATATTATTTTCTATGATATAATATTTTTATATAAAAATTTGGAGGTAATATAATATGGACTTAGCTGTTCAAATTTTTCAAATAGTATTCTATAGCATAGGTACTTTGTTTATGATAACTTTCTCTATAATAGGAATATGGAGCTTCATTATCTTTAATAAAACGCATAAAGCTAGAAGAATACAAAATTATCTTTTAGAAAAAATATATCAAGCTATCAATCAAATAACATATAAAAGTAGCAGTTCTCTTAATGAAAATTCTGATGAGGAATTACTTGGTGTTGATGATTTAATAGATGAAGATGAAAATTAAAATTTTCCAATTACAATGGAATAAAGATAATAAAAATAAAAATGTACTTTATAGAATAAACTTTTTTTAAAAGCCTCTTCTATAAAGTACATTTTTATCTCTTTTCTATTTTCATTTAGAAATAAATACAATTTCATACTAAATAAAACTTTGTAAATTTTATTTTTCAAATGTTGTAATTACCTTAAATAAGTCTCCATCTATTTCTATATCAAAAGTACCACCTTGTAATTCAATTATGCTTTTCGCTATAGCTAGTCCAAGTCCAGATCCTTCTGTACTTCTAGATTTATCTCCTCTTTTAAATCTTTCAACAATTTCTTCAGCTGTAAAATCTAACTGATATGATGAAATATTTTTCATTATTATAGATACTTCTTTTTCTTCACTTATAACTTCAATATATACTCTAGATTTTTTCATTGAATATTTAATTATATTATTTATTAAATTTTCAAATGCCCTAAATGTTTTTCTTCCATCTAAAAATAACATAGTTTTTTCATCTGGCCATTTAGTTATTATATTTAATTCCGCTAAGGATATCTTTTCTTCTAACTCACCTAAAATTTGTCTAAGTAATGATACTATATTTAAATCTTCTTTTTGAAGTTCTATACTACCCGATGCAACTTTTGAAGCTTCAAATAAATCTTCTATTAAAATTTTAAGTCTTTTTGATTTAATATCTAAAACATCTATATACTTATCCCTTTTTTCTTGTGATAAGTTTTCTTCCTTTAATAAACCTACATAATTTATTATAGATGTAAGAGGTGTCTTTAAATCATGAGATACATTTGTAATTAATTCACTCTTCATTCTTTCGCTTTTTATAGCCTTACTTACAGATTCTCTTAATCCATCTTCTATATTTATAATATTCTTTTCTATATCTTTAAGAATAATCATTTGATTATCTTTAACTTCTTTTTCATACTCTCCATTTGTAATTTGATTTGATTTGATTTTTAATACATTCACTTCTCCAAGTATTGTGATTATATAGGCAGTCAATAATATCATATATAAAATGACATATGTTTGCGCTGTTAATACTATATTATATGGCCAGTAGTAATAATGTATAATAATTACTTTAATACACACTAATGCTAATATTGTTAGTAATATTAATATGCTTACTTTTACTCCTGTAGCTTTTATCATATAACATTGTTTAATTTTATTTATTACGATAACTAAAAATTCTTTTATCATAAATTTAATAGGCTTCTGCTTTTTTCTTATAATTAGTATTATATCTTTTATGAATAAGGATGTTAATATTACAAATATTAATGTAGATAGTATTATAAAATTAGAATATAGCCCTCCATCATAATATACAATAACATTATATCTTAATTCATTTATAAGAAATATTAGCAAAATAGGAATTATAATTTTTATATCCATTGGTAATCTTGTATACATAATTACTAAATATTTTTTTAATATAAATTTACTAGAACTTCGTTTCCTACTTATAATTAATATTATATCTTTTATAAATAAATATGTTGGTAGTATAAATATTAATGTAGCTAGTATTATAAAATTACAATACAGTCCTAAATTGTAGTGAGGAATAACATTATACACTAACTCATTTATAAGGCATATTAACAATACAGGAATCATAATTTTTATATCCATTGGTAGTTTTATATATAATTTTTCCATTGATTTTATTAGAATCACTCCCTCCTAAATTTAATTATAAAAGTACTTATTTTTTGTCAATTTTGTATCCAACTCCCCAAACTACCTTTAGATATTGAGGATTTCTAGGATCTACCTCTATCTTCTCCCTAATTCTTCTTATATGTACAGTTACTGTATCTACGTTATATGCAACTTCATTCCAAACTCTTTCATATATCTCTTCTATAGAAAATACCCTTCCTAAATTGCTCATAAGAAGACTTAAAATTTTAAATTCTAGTGGTGTTAGCTTGGCCTCTTTTCCATTAACAGTTACTTCTTTATTATTATTATTTAATTCTAATCCTCCAACTATAATTTTTTCATTATTTTCCTCTTTATTTATAGAAGAAAATCTTGTATATCTTCTTATTTGTGAATTTACCCTTGCTATAAGTTCTAACGGATTAAACGGCTTAGTTATGTAATCATCTGCTCCTAGGTTTAATGCTAAAATTTTATCTGAATCCTCCGATTTAGCAGATAGCATTATTATTGGTATTTCTTTTTCCTTTCTAAGTTCAATTGTGGCTCTAGTACCATTAAGATTAGGCATCATTATATCCATTATTATTAAATGTATACTTTCTTCTTTAGCTATTTTTAAAGCTTGTATTCCATCATAAGCAATAAATACATTATATCCTTCATTTATAAGATAAATCTCTATTGCTTCTGTAATTTCCTTATCGTCATCTACTACTAAAATGCTTAACTTACTCATAAGTCCTCCCAATATCTTTTTATTAATATTTTACCATAATATAGATATTAAGTAACCTTGCTCTTATTAATAAGTTTAATTTGAGAAAATTAAGAAACTGCTATCATATTTATTAAAAGTTTCTTAATAAAAAAGTGGACATATGTAAGTTTACTTATTCCGTCACTCCGCTCCAAGCTAACGCAAACTTACATATGTCCACTTACAAACTTAAGGTAAGGCTAATTTTTCACATTGAATTACTAAAAGCATTATATAATTACATTTTCAAACCTTTACCTATAAATTAAACTATAATATCTATCTATTGAATTTTTAAATTCTAAAACATCAAAATATCTTCCTAATCTCAATGCTTCTTTTCCATTAATAAATAATAATAAAATAGGTAGTGAAAATATATCATGTTGTGCTGCTAACTCTTTATTTTTTATTGCATTAATTTCTAAAAATTTTATTTCTTTATATTCTTTTATTAAAAATTGAACTTTTTCTTTGATAACATCACAAGCTCCACAATCTGATCCACTAAAATATATTATACTTATTGAATTATTCTTTATTAATTCCTCCATACTATCACCATCTTTTCCTTAAATTATCAATATAGCTATTATATCACTTTCACTATTTATTTATAAAATAATATTTTAAAACAAATACTAGTTTAGGAGGTGAAATAAAATGAAAAAGAAACTTAACTTTTTATCATTAATAGCTTTATCACTTGTTACTTTTATAACTTTAATACCATCATCTTTAGCTACAGGTAAAAGCTTAGGAGATGCACAATTTCAACTTAAGCCACTCCCATACGCTTATGATGCATTAGAACCATATATTGATAAAGAAACTATGATGCTTCATCATGATAAACATGAACAGGCTTATTTAGATAATTTAAATAAAGCTATTGCTAAACATCCTGAATTATATTCTAAGGGCATAGAAGGAATCTTAAAGGATTTAGATTCAATCCCATCTGATATAAAGCAAACTGTTATAAACAACGCAGGTGGTGTATATAATCATGACTTCTTCTGGAGTATAATGAGCCCAAAGAAAAATCAAAGTCCTAAAGGAGATTTATTAAATGCAATAAATAGAGATTTTGAATCTTATGATAATTTTAAGGTTAAATTCAAAGAAGCTGCATTAGGTAGATTTGGATCTGGTTGGGCTTGGTTAGTTTTCGATAAGGATGGTAAATTGTCTATAATTTCTACAGCAAATCAAGACTCTCCTATATCTATAGGTTTAACTCCTATTATAGGAATAGATGTTTGGGAACATGCCTATTACCTTAAATATCAAAATAGACGTGCTGAATACATAGATAATTGGTGGAATGTAGTTAATTGGGAGCAAGCTGAAAAAAATTATAAAAAATAATTTGAAAAATATTTATTTTTTTAATAGCTAATGCATATTTAATAAAGAGGTCTATATTATGCTTACTAAATTTCTCTAGTTTACCTTTGTTAATTACATAAAGGGGTACGCGTTTCGCGCACCCCTTTTCAGATTCTTAAATTTATTAGAATATTGTGTTTTGTTCTTCTTTATCAAAGATATGAATTTTATTAGCATCAAATCCAAATTCTATTGAATCTCCAATTTTATAATCAGCACCAGTTCTTGATTTAATTATAAAGTTTGCTCCATCCTTCTTAACATGGATATATGTTTCTGCACCTAAATTTTCTTTTAAATCAACCTCTCCTTTAAAAGTAACAACTCCTGGATTAGCCAACTCTTCTTTTAAATGATAGATATTTTCTGGTCTTACACCAACTATAACTTCTATATTTTCAGCATTCTTTTCTTTTACAATATTAACTTTGTCTTCTGGAATTTCAATTAATTTATCAAATACCTTAACATAGTTTTTACCATCTTTAACTAAGTTTTGTCCATATGTCATATTCATTTGAGGACTTCCTATAAATCCTGCAACAAAAAAGTTTGCTGGGTGATTATAGATTTCAGTTGGTGAATCAACTTGTTGAATAACTCCATCTTTCATAACAACTATTCTTGTTCCTAAAGTCATTGCTTCTGTTTGGTCATGTGTTACATATATAAATGTTGTATTTAACTTATTATATAACTTAGAAATTTCTATTCTCATTTGAACTCTTAGCTTAGCATCAAGGTTTGATAAAGGCTCGTCCATTAAGAATACTTTAGGACTTCTAACTATAGCTCTTCCCATAGCAACTCTTTGTCTTTGTCCACCTGATAAAGCCTTTGGTTTTCTATCTAAAAGATGTTCTATATCTAATATCTTTGCTGCTTCTCTAACTTTCTCATCTATTTCTTGCTTTGGTAGCTTTCTAAGCTTTAATCCGAATGCCATATTTTCATAAACTGTCATATGAGGATACAATGCATAGTTTTGGAAAACCATTGCTATATCTCTATCCTTTGGTGCTACGTCATTTACTAATTTATCATCAATATATAATTCTCCACCAGATATTTCTTCTAATCCTGCTATCATTCTTAATGTTGTTGATTTACCACATCCTGATGGTCCAACAAAAACTATAAACTCTCTGTCTTTAATGTCTAAATTAAAATCTTGAACTGCCTTAAATCCATTTTCATATACTTTTTGAATACTTTTTAAAGTTACGCCTGCCATAATTTTCTCCTCCAATTTTATATATTAATAAAATGCTAATGGATTAACTCTTTTAATTAAATTTGTTAAATTTTCATCCATAGCTAATTGAAATCCTACCATTCCTTGAGATGTTTTTGCCATATAAATTTTATCTTTTAACCCAGTATCCTCTAAATAAGCTTTTACAATTTTATTATTTGTTTCACCAATATTTTCCGAGTTCTTTACACTTGATATATCTCTTATATTGAAGCTCCCTATTTCTTTTCTCTTACTCTTATTCATTATTTTGAATATTACTAGTTCGTTTCCTGTAAGCTCATATTCATATTCAACTATAAGCTTTCTAGATAAAATAAAAATAATTAAATATATTAAAGCAAAGACTGCTGCAATTATAAAGTTAAACATTACTAAAAACAATAGTGCAATAACTAATGATACTTTAGATAGAATATTCAATATTCGCTCTAAACTGCTATAATCTTTAGTTTGGAATTGTTCATAAAAACACTCCACTCTTCAACCCCCCTTTAATATCGTTTACAAGAAGCTTATGTTTTTATTATAATAGCTTTTATTTTAAATTCAATCTTATTAATACCATTATCAATTTTTCTTAAATTATGACTAATAAAAATTTAAATATATTGTGAAATGTTACAAAACAATAATTATTTTATTATTATTTATAAAATAATATCCAGGGATATTACTCTCTGGATATTATTTTTAGTAATAATATTTATTTAAACCTCTATCTTAATATAAGTATAATTTTATCTAACTTTTATAACTGATAGTCTATGCAATGCCCTAGTACACATAATATATTTAATTAAATTATCAGTATTTTCATCAAAATCAACAACAATTACAGCATCAAATTCTAATCCCTTTGCATAATATGATGGAATAAGAACTCTTCCTCCTTTATATACTACATCTACATTATTAAATGCTAGCATATTAGTATACTTCTTAAGTTCTGGAGCAATAATATTAAGTTCATCTTTTCCCTTTGTTATAATAGCAATGTTCTCATACTTCTCTTCTTGGTAATCTTCTAATAAATTCAATATAACATCTATTAAATCTTCCTTATCATTTTTAGGAACAACTGTCTCTAAAACATCAAACTCTCCTTTTCTAACAAAAGGAACAACTGCATTTTCATCTAAAAGCTTGCTTGCATATTCCATTATTTGATAAGTTGATCTATAACTTTTGTTTAGTTCAAATAATTTAAAGAACCCTCCAAATATATCTTTCAATTTTAGCATAGCTGATGTTTCTTCTGCTTTAATAAGTCTTTGGTTAGAATCTCCTACTATAGTATAGCTTCTGCAGCCTGTTAATTCTTTTAAAACTATAAACTGTAACATATTATAATCTTGAGCTTCATCTATAACTATATGCTTTATTTCAGTTTTAGATTTTTTGCCTTCTAATTTTATCATTAGATAAAGAATTGCTGGTAAATCTAAATAAGATAATTCTTCAGTATTTATAAAGTCTTTATATATTTTTACAACACTTTCATTTTCTATCCAATTATCTATTTCATCTTTAGCTTTCATTACTTCTCTAATTACATCTCTTATTTCAAGCTTTCTTCTAAACTCTATATTATTTTCTTCAATGACTAATTCTTCTGCAGATAATCTTGCTTTTTCTTCTTTTGCCTTTATATTAATTTCTCTTACCTTTTCATCTCTTTTGTCTTTTATTTTAGAAATAAGTATCATCTTTATTTTATTACTTCTTCTAAATATCGGCATATATTTATAATGCTTATTGAATAACTCATCTATTTCATTTATAGAAACTATTTCTTCACCTAAAAATTTAACTGGATTAATATTAAAATAGTTTTCCTCTATATTTTCTACTTCTCTATCTAATTTTTCTATAAAATCATTTGATGACTTATATTTTATTTCATTTAGTATACTTTCATTTCCATTTAAAACTTCTTCTAAGTAATAAGTTATATCTTTTACGGTTTCTTGCAAGCCTATTTCCTTATATGCAAAAGATAAAAATGTTTCATTTATTACTGCTGTTTCTCCTAAATTAGGTAAAACTTCTGAAATATAATCCATAAATATATCATTTGGACCCAAAATTAGTACTTTATCAGTTAATTGATCTCTAAAATTGTATAAAAGATATGCAATTCTATGAAGTGCTATAGTAGTTTTTCCTGAACCTGCAACACCATTAACTACAATAACCTTATTTCTATCAGCTCTTATTATTTCATCTTGTTCTTTTTGTATTGTATTTACTATATCTTTAAGTTTTTCTCCAGAATTAGATGAAAGGACCATTTGTAGTATTTCATCTTGTATATTTATATCAGAATCAAAATATCCCTCTAACTTAGCCTTTTTTATAATTAATTGTCTTCTTGATAATATATTTACTGGAATTTCTCCTTGTGGGCTTTTATAACTAGTTTTCCCAAGTACTCCTTTATAAAATAATGAGGAAACAGGAGCTCTCCAATCTACAATAACTGGATCATAAGTTCCTTCTGGTGTTAACCCATATCTACCTATATAAAGTTCTTCTGAATACCCATCATCTATAAATCCTATTTTACCAAAGTATGGTGATTCTTTAAGTTTAACAAATTCAGATAATCTTTTATCTATTGTTTTGTAGGATTCCTCCTTTATATATCTCTCATGATCGAAATACTCTATAAGTTTATCTTCATCATCTCTATATTCCTCAATATATTTTTTTCTATAGTCAAGTATATATTCTGATATGCTTTTTCTTTTTTCTATATATTTAAGTGTTTCTTCATTAAGTATATTTAATGTATTTTTTAGATTTTCTTCTTCTCTTAATAGTTCTATTTTATCCAAGAGTTATTCCCCCTTTGATTTTATATATTTGTATGATTAAGAAAGAGTGTAACAAAAAATTATGTACACCCTTTCGTTAACTATTTCATTGATCTTTTTTAAATTTCTTTTACTTCATCAAATTTCTTATTTTTCTTATCTTTCTTATCTTTTAGTTCTGGATATTTTTCATAAACAAACTCCATAAACTCATCTCCAAATATAGTTTCTTTCTCTAATAGATATTCTGATATTTTATCAAGCAAATCTCTATTTTCATTTAATAGTTTTCTAGTATTTTTGTGACAAGTTCTTATTATATTTAATATTTCTTCATCTACAAGAGTTGAAGTATCATCACTACATTCTCTTACCGCTCTTCCATCTAAATATCTATTTTGAACTGATTCTAAAGCCATCATATCAAACTTATCAGTCATACCATAAATAGTAACCATACTTCTTGCTGTTTGAGTTGCTCTCTCAATATCATTAGATGCCCCCGTTGAAACGAGATTAAATACCTCTTCTTCAGCAGATCTACCACCTAATATAACCATTATTTGACTTGTTAATTCTTCTTTTGATACTAAGTATTTTTCTTCTTCTGGTAATTGCATGGTATATCCTAAGGCTCCCATAGTTCTTGGAACTATAGTTATTTTATGAACAGGGTCAGTTTTGTCTAATAAAGCTGCAACAAGTGCGTGACCTACCTCATGAAACGCTACTACCCTTTTTTCCATAGGAGAAAGTATTCTGTCCTTCTTTTCTTTTCCTGCAATTATAACTTCAACAGCTTCTCTTAAATCTTCTTGCATTACAAATTCTCTTCCATGTTTAACTGCTCTTAAAGCTGCTTCATTTACTATATTTGCAAGGTCTGCTCCAACAGCCCCTGGAGTACTCTTTGCAATTTCTTCTAGATTTACATCATCTCCAAGCTTTACCCCTTTAGAGTGTACTTTTAATATATCTATTCTTCCTTTTAAATCAGGTCTATCTACTATTACTCTTCTATCAAATCTACCAGGTCTTAATAGTGCTTTATCTAATATTTCTGGCCTATTTGTAGCTGCTAAAATAACTATAGCTTTTGATGAATCAAAACCATCCATTTGAGTTAGAAGCTGATTTAATGTTTGTTCTCTTTCATCATTTGCTTGAAGCTGAGAATCTCTGCTTTTACCTATAGAATCTATTTCATCTATAAATATTATACATGGAGCATTCTTTTCTGCTTCTTGGAAAAGATCCCTAACTTTAGCAGCTCCCATACCAGCAAACATTTCAACAAAGTTTGATCCTGAAATTGATAAAAATGGTACATTAGCTTCTCCAGCTACAGCCTTAGCAAGCAACGTCTTTCCTGTTCCTGGAGGTCCGACTAAAAGAGCACCTTTAGGAAGCTTAGCTCCTATATCAGTGTATTTTTCAGCATTATTTAAATAGTCTATTATTTCCTTTAAAGACTCCTTAGCTTCATCTTGCCCAGCTACATCATCAAAGGTTATCTTTATATCATTTTCTTTGTAAATCTTAGCATTGCTTTTACCCATTCCCATCATAGGAGGTGTTCCCATTTTTCTTCCGATTTTCCCAGCAATAAACCTAAAAATAAAGAAGAATATTATAGGAGTTATTATCCATGTAATAATAAATTCTATTATATAATTATTTTGAATTGCTTCTGCTCTAAACTCTACACCTGCTTCATTTAAAATGCTTATTAAATTAGGATCATCAACATTTCCTGTGTACAATATTTTACCGCTTATTTTATTACTACTATCTTCCTTAGGTAATATTTTTATTTCACTTGATGAAATTGTAACACTTTCAACTTCCTTATTTTCTACCATACTTAAAAACTCATTATAAGGTATTTCTTGAGTAGTCATAAAATTTTTTGTTGATGTAAAAGCGTATAAAAATAGAATTGCCATAATCGCATAAAATATTGAATACTGCTTTTTCTTATTATTATTTTCTTCTGTATTTTTATTATCCATAATTCTTCCTTTCCATATACTTATTTTACTCTATTTTTCCAATTTGATTAAAAGGATAAACCTTAATTTGTGCTTTTCCATTTATATCCTTTCCATCTATATATGGGTTAATCCAGTATCTTGAATCTTTTGACCAAAGTCTATTATCTCCTAGAAAAAAGTATTTTCCTTCTGGAACTTGGTATTCACCATTAAATTTATCCTCAGCTCCTATATAATTTTCTTCAAGCATTTCTCCGTTTACAAATACTTTACCATTTTCTATTTTTATTTTATCTCCTGGTAATCCTATAAGTCTTTTTATTAAAGACTCTTGAAGTTCTTCTGAGTAAAATACTATAATATCTCCTCTTTTAAGCTTCTCTGGATTATAGACTCTTGTAACAAAAAGTCTATCTCCAACATTTAATGTAGGAACCATAGATTCTGATGGTATTAAAACCTTAAATAGTATAAACTTATTTATAAGAACAGCTAATATTATTGCTGAGATTATTGGAATTCCCCACTCATTCATGAAGTTTTTCATAGAATTTTTATTATTTTCTTCTACTTCATTTACTTTATCTTTTTCAATCATTCTTCCCATAACCCTTTCATTATTGTATTAATTTTTTCACGCCTCAACTTTGTAGCTTCTTCGTCTATAAAGTAAAGACCATCTTTTTTAATTAAAATATCTCCTTCTTTTACTGTTCCTATTATATCACTTTTTTTAATATTAATTAAACTATTTACTTTTGTTTCTAATATAACATAATCATTCTCAATTCTATCAACTATATATTCAGTTTTATCCATAATATATTTACTATTATTCACCTCTTCACTTTTAAATCTTATATTTTAGTATATCATATTTATTATAAATTTAAATAAATAGATTAAATCTTATTAAGAATAAAATAAATAAAACCACTATGGTTTTTCATAGTGGTAGAATTTCTTAATTGAAACTAAATATATTTTTATAATTTTAATTTTGATCTCTATATTTATCCATTAAACTTCCCATTACATCTCCTGATGGAGGTGGAGTGTATGTTATAGCATTTGCACCTGCTTCTATGGTTCTCATTATAGTTTCTTCTGTAGGACCACCTGTTGCTATTATTGGAAAGGAAGGAAATTGTTCTCTTATCTTTCTTACAATATTAGGAGTATTTTTACCCCCTGAAACATTTAATATAGTTGCTCCTGCTTCTATTCTTTCAGCAGCATTTTCACACTCTGAAACTACAGTAACAATTACTGGTATGTCTATAGTTTCTCGTATTTTTCTTATAATATCATTTGCTGTAGGTGCATTAACTACTACGCCCATTGCACCTTTGAACTCTGCATCTAAAGCTAGATTCACTACTCTTTTACCTTGAGTTATTCCTCCTCCTACTCCACAAAATACCGGTACATCCGCTGCCATAACTAAAGCTTGAGTTATAAGTGGTTGAGGAGTAAAAGGATAAACCGCTATAATAGCATCTGCATTAGTATTTCTTATAATAGCAACATCCGTAGTAAAGAGTAACGATTTTATTCTTTTTCCAAATATCTTTATTCCAGTACATTCTCTTATACAAGAAGGAACCTCTATTACATGGCTTCTTAATATACCTTTTATCTCTGGTACTTGTTTTTGCTTCTTAACCTCCATACCAAACTCCCCCTATTTTATATTTAACTATAGTTTTTTTTCAGTTATAATTATATTATACTCCGTTAACCATATATCATATATTTAAATATATATAACCATCTAATTTTATAAAATTAATTTAATTTAATCAATAGTATTTGTTAATAATTTGAAATTATTGTGCAGAAATTTATTTTAAAATCTTGAGAGGTGATTTTTATAAGAAAAAGAAAGTTATACCCCCCTTATGTTGTTTTATTGTTAATGTATATATTTTTTATTGTTGTTGCATTTATATTAGATACACCAAGTGAAATCTATTTCGGTTTAAAGAAAATAATTTTAAGTCCGGATATTTTAATAACAGATTATGTTGAAATAGGAGGAATTGGCGCATCACTTGTTAATTCTGCTTTAACAAGTATTCTCTCTATATTAATGTTAGTATTAACTGGAGTTAAGCCTAATGGATCTACAATTATGTCTTTATGGCTAATGACTGGATTTGCATTCTTCGGTAAAAATTTATTAAATATTTGGCCAATAATTATAGGAGTTTATCTTTACTCCAAGTATCAAAAAGAACCTTTTCTTAATTACACATTAGTTGCTTTACTATCAACAACTTTAGCACCTACTGTAAGTCAACTAAGTTTTACACCATATTTTTCAACTTTATCAGGAATAACTTTAGGCTATACAATAGGTATTTGTACAGGTTTTATTTTAGCACCTATAGCTTCGCATTGTATAAAAGCTCATAATGGTTATAACTTATATAATATAGGCTTTGCTGCTGGTTTATTTGCTACTTTATTAATGTCTATACTTAGAGCTGTAGGAATAGAATTTGAGACTAGAATGATATGGAATACTGGATCTAATCACATATTTTCCATTCTACTAATTATAATTTCATCATATTTAATATTAATTGGTTTATTTCATAATTCTGACCCCAAAGAAAAATTAATGTATATAATTAAACAGCCTGGTAGATTAGTTAGTGATTTTTATTTACTCTTTGGAGAAACATGTTATATTAATATGGGTATCCTTGGATTTCTAGCCACTTTTCTTGTAATTATTTTAAACGGAGATTTAAATGGACCAACCATTTCCGGAATATTTACTATAATTGGATTTGGAGCTTTTGGTAAACATATAAGAAATGTTACTCCTATAATAATTGGTGCATTATTAGGAGCTATTATAAATATAAACCCTATAAATTCACCATCTTTAATACTTTCTATTTTATTTTCTACTGCGCTTGCTCCAATTGCAGGTAAATTTGGATGGAAAATAGGAATATTAGCTGGTTTCTTGCATGTAAATATGGTTACAAATATAGGATATCTTCATGGTGGTCTTAATTTATATAATAACGGGTTAGCTGCTGGCTTTGTTGCAATGCTTCTAATTCCAGTAATCAACATATTTAAAAAGGAGCTTATCTAAAAAATGAAATTTAAATTTGAAAAAAACCTTAGAATAATAAATGAATTAATCACCTATCTTTATAAGTTAGGGGCTCATGATATTCATGTTACAATGCACACGGAGGAAAACTCTTCTCAATTCCTCATATGGGGAAAAGTTAGAGAAATTGATGACATAGAATTATCTAATTTAAGAAATATATTAAATACTAAACGCCAACATGAAGTTGAAGAGTACTATTGGAGTTTAGGTGGAGAATATGAACTAGATGGGGAACTTTCATTAGTTGGAATGATGATAGATAAAGCTGATATAACTTTTAATGATAATATACTAACTTTAAAAATATATAGAAATGATTACTAGTAAAAAAATAAGAGAAGTTTATTCTTCTCTTATTTCTTTTATCTCTAAAACCTTTTTTACTACTTTTGTTCCTATTATATCTTCCTTCATTTCATCTAAAGCACTTGAAAGCTTGCTCCATCCCATACCTTCAACTTCAGTAGATTTTTTTATAGTTCCTGAAACATAGTCTGCCATAAATGTTATCATTAAGATTTCTTTATCTTTTACATAGTCAGATCCTAGATATGTAATATTATTTATATCAATTCCAGCTTCTTCTTTTACTTCTCTATAAACTGCTTGCTCTGCCGTTTCGTTGTTTCCAACATATCCTGATAATAAAACCTTAGAATTTTCAAATATATAACTTTGCTTTAGCAATAATATCTCATCTTCTTTAGCTATAGCGACCATTATACATGGCTTTGGTGTGTCAAAAAACATAACATCATCATGTGCGCAATAAGGTACACCACCCTCATCCCAACTATATTTTTCTTCTAATCCTTTACCACATAAAGGACAAAACTTGTACTTCATAATACACCTCTTAATTCAGCAAATAATATTAATATAAGCTTATAATCATTTTAATCTACTATTTAAATATTATATCAACAATATTATTTATTTCAATTCCTTCTCTATCAACTATGCAGCTGTACGCCATTATATCTACATGGTTTTCTTTTGCCAATCTTAATGCATTACCAAATTCAACATCAGTTATATCATTAGGAGAAAAGGTCTTAACATTATCTAGTTGAATTAAAAATAAAATTCCTGCTCCAAAACCTTTTTTCTTCGCTTCTATAAGCTCCATTATATGTTTTACCCCTCTTTCTGTTGGAGCATCTGGAAACATACAATGTCCATTTTCCTCTAATGTTACTCCCTTAACCTCTAAATAATATATTTCCTTTTCATCTTCTGTGGATAACTTAAAATCAAATCTACTTTTTCCAAAAGTCTTTTCTCTGCTAATTTTAGTGTACTTATTCAAAATATTAATTTTTTTATTAACTAATGCCTCATTAACTACTTTATTAGGTATTTGAGAGTCTATACTAATTAAAGTATCTCCCTTAATAGCTGCAATTAAATCATACTTTGTTTTTCTTGTTGGATTTAACTCTTCTCTTAAAAATACCTTTGTTCCATCTTTTAATATTTCTTTACATCTTCCTGTGTTAGGAACATGTACAACTATCTCTTCATCCTTCAATATAACTATAGCATTAAATCTATTTGGTCTTTTTTTAAATACTGCTTCATATATATTTTTATTATATTTCATTTTTCTCTCCTTAAGTTAGATTATCTTTCTAAATTTCAACAAACTTTAGCATATATTTTATCCACATTCCTTATTAATATATAAGTTGTCCACAGGCTAAATCTAAATAATCCTTAATTTCTCTATATTTATAGTATTAGTGTAACATTATCCACAGTTTTTATCCACATTTTGTACAAACTGTGCATAACTTTATTTTAACATATGAAACTAAAGGATTTTAACCACTACACTCTAGTACATATATTAACGTTCTTTGCCAAAAATCATCATATTGTTACAAACATATATTCTTCGCATATATATTGTGTCAATACCTTTTTTAAAAGTTTTCAACAGTTTTTACAAGTTGTCCACATTTTGTGGATAACTTTCCACACTTTTAACATTTTTCCACTTCTTAATATTTACTTATCTACATCTTAAAATTTTCTTAAAGGTTATCTATCACCTTGTGATATATAATACTATTTCATATACTAATATTAAATAAATGTTTTTAATAACCTCGCTAAAAGAAATTTATAAATTCTATTAGTAATGTTATTATAGGGGGTATAATTATAATGACTAAAGATACATTTTTAGATATTCTTAAACAAGGTTTAAATGACTTTCCAGAAGGAAAGTTAAGTGATATTTTATATGATTACAAAGAGCATTTTGATATTGGCTTTGCATCTGGAAAAAGTGATGATGAAATAATTAATGAACTTGGAAATCCATATGACATAGTTGATAAATATAGAAATGGATACTTAAAAAAATATCAAGCTCCTTTAAATGAAGAAAATATAAATAATGAAGAAGATTTAAAGTATAAAAATGCTTATAATTCAAAACAAAATCATAGTGATTTAAATTATCATGATCAATATGCACATGAAAGCCAAAAAAGATCTTCTAATAATTTTATTATAACATTAATAATAATAATTCTTAGTTTAATCCTATTTGGACCAATAACTCTTGGGATAGCAGGAACTATATTTGCTATTATAATCTCTTTAATAGTTACTACTCTTTCTATTAGTGTTGTAGGTATAGGTATTCTCCTTGGAAAAGTTGCTACTAATACAATAGGAATTTTTATTTTTCCTTCATTTATATTGGATTTTCCAAATTCAGTTATAGCTTTTACTGTCGCTGGAAGCTCGCTATTGTTTATATTTTTAATATTAAGTTTATATTATGTAATAAAACTATGTGTTATATTAATTAAAAGATTAGTAAATTGGATCTCTTCAAAAATAAAGGAGGAAAAGTAATGACGAACAAAAAAATAATTAGCACTAAAATGAAATTCTTTATGTCTTTTCTCCTAGTTTCATCTATAATATGCTTCAGTACCGCATTTTTTCAATTATATTATAGTAATTTTAAGCTTAGCAATTATTTTAATGCAAATGAGTCTATACTTGAAGATCTTTTTAATAAGCACTCAGTTAATAGAACTAATACTATAAACGGAGATGAAATTTTTTCAAAAACATTTAATTTAAATGAAATTGATAATATAAATATAGATTTTAATGGATATACTGTTTTTCTTAAAAGTTATCCTGGTGATACTTTAAGCTTATATGCATACTCTAATGAAGGAATGCAAATACAAAATAATAATGATTTTATATCAAGTAATGTAGACAATAAGACATTAAATTTATTACCATCTAGTAATTTATCTTCTGTTGTAAATAATAAAAAGAATATTGACTTTTTAATAAAGATACCTTACTCATATTCTAATAATTTAAGTGCAAATTTATTCTCTGGCAGTATAAAATTAGATAATTTAACGCTAAAATCTCTTAATTTGAAGTCAATTAGCTCTGATATATCTCTTAGTAATATAACCTGTGAAGCTTCAAATATTTCTAACACTAATGGAAATATAACCACTAACACTTTTAGAACTAAAGATTTATATCTAAATACTATAAATGGTAATATATCATCAACAGAGCTTTCTAGTAAGGTAATGCTTTCAACTGTTAATGGAAATGTTTCAGCCTTAATTTCACCATCCCTAACTAATATCGATATTAATACAACTTCTGGAGAGGTTTATTTATCTACACCTAATGATAGTAATTTATCCATTAACTACTCAACAGTAAATGGAGATTTTTATAAAAATAAAGATAATAACAAACAACTTAATAAAGAAAATGTTTCATTAACCCTTGGAGATGGCTCAACTAAAGCCAATATAAAAACAGTTAGTGGAAACTTAAATCTATCATATTAACTATATAAATTAAGGCTAAGGAACATATATTAGTTTTTCCTTAGCCTTTTTATTTAAAATAAATTCATATCATAACTTAAATTATTTTGTATTCTATTTTACTGTTGGTAAAGAACTTAAATTATTGTTCTCGTCTTGGTCTGGAAGACTTCTTAAATATTCCTCACCTTTCCTAGATATAGAAACTGAAACACCAGCTATTTCACCACTCTTAGCCATTTGAACTCCTTCTTCTTTTGATATCCTTTCTCCAGTTGAAAGTTCATACCCAATTATTTCACCAGACTTTTTAACTACAGCTCTTATTGATTGTGCATTACTATGTGGTGTTTGCACCTCTTTATTTTCTGGTAATCTATCAATTGCTTCATTTTTTTCTTTCATAAATAACACCTCCTGTTAAGTATAGTGTTATTTTATCCATTAAGAGTTTTTTAATTCAAATCAGTTAAATAACTTATATATCTCTTTAAATCTATTTGCTTCTTCTATATTGCCAGCTAATTCATTAACTTCACTTATTAATAAATATATTTCCTTATTATATGGATCTATTCCTATTGAAGCTTTTAAAAGATCATGAGCGGCTTCTATATTATTTGAATTTAACAACTCTCTTACTTTATCTAGATTATCCTTTATGTTTTCATTATCATTCTTATTATCTAAATCTTTATTTTCAATTTCATCCAATACAAGATTTATTCTGTCTGGTGAAAAAGGTTTCTGTAAATATGCTACTGCTCCTAATTTAGTACATTCTATTGCATTTTTCACAGTTGCAAAAGCTGTCATTATAACAACATGACAATTAAACTTAATATTTTTTAAAACTTCTGTTCCACTTATTCCTGGCATTCTTATATCTAAAAATATTAAATCTATATTTTCATTTACATTGTTTATTATATTTAATGCTTCAATACCATTGTCTGCCGTAATAACCTCATATCCTCTCAACTCTAAGCAAGTACTTAATAATATTCTTATATTTTTTGTATCATCAATCACTAAAACCCTCTTCATATAATCAGCTCCTAATTAATTACTTTTGTGCTATTGGGATAGTAAATGTAAACTTACTTCCAAATCCAACTCTACTTTCGCACCAAATTTTACCTTCGTGTATCTCTACAATCTCTTTTGCTATGGATAACCCCAAACCTGTACTTTCTTCTGGGATTTCAAATCCTTCTACTCTAACAAATTTCTCAAATACCTTCTCTAAATAATCTTTTGGTATTCCCCTTCCTGTATCTTTTACAGATATAACTATATAGTTTTCTTTAATGTATCCTGATAATTTTACTGTTCCATTTTTTGTGTATCTTATTGCATTAGATATTAAATTATTTAATACCCACTTTATTTTTTCTTCATCTATCATAACATACGGCAGCCTTTCTTCTAACTCTAAACTTAAATCTATTCCCTTCTCATTTGCTTGAGTTAAAAAATTTTCTACACATTCATATACTAATTCATTAATATCATTAGATTTTATATTAAATGATGCTCTGTTTGATTGAATTTGTGATATCTTTAGTAAATTTGATACTAAATCATTTAATCTCTGTACATCTTCCTTTATAGCTTCTAATATATCTTCTTGTTTTTTATTTAATCTGCCTATATTGCTATTACTTATAAGTCCAACTCCCATCATTATTGAGGTTAATGGAGTTTTAAGCTCATGGGATATTGTTCCTATAAAATTTACTTTTACCATCTCGAGCTCTTTTAGTCCAGTAATATTCTTAAATAATACAACTACTTCATTAATTTTTTTCTCTGATCCTTTAATAATAGTGGCTGTTATATTGAAGAAATATTTTTTATTGTTTTTCGTTATCTCTATTAACTTTTCTATATTTTCGTCATCATTATTTATAACTTCTATAACATAATCATATATTTCTGATATATTTATTACTTCTAGAAAATTTTTATCAACAATATCTTTTTCTTCTATATTAAAAAAGTTTTCTCCTTCATTGTTTATGAACTTAATTTTAAATTTATCGTCTAAGACTATTATAGGATCTGATATGCTTTTGATTATACTTATAGATCTGTTCTTTTCAGACATTAAGTCTCCCTTAGTACTTTTTTCAAATTCGTATAATCTATTTGTCATGTTGTTAAATTCTTTAGCTAATAACCCTATTTCATCATTATATATTACTGGAGCTTGCTTATTTAAATTACCTTCTTTTACTGATTTTATAGCATTTAACAAAAGGTGTATTGGATTAAAATATCTATTGGTAAAAAACATAGCTATAGATCCTCCAAATATTGCTCCTACAACTGATACCAATATAATTAAATATGTTGATGACTCTGCACTATTTTTTAAATTACTTTTTTTATTAAACATAACTTCTTCATTTAAATCTGATAAAGCATTAAGTTTTTCTTTAAGCAATATTATTTGAGGTGCTATTCTTTCTTTATATATTTCTACTAATTCATTATGATTTGCACCATTATTATGATCTTGTAAGGATGAGAATAACTTGCTAAACTCTATATACTGTAAGCCTATCTCATTTACTAGTTCTTCTTCACCAGTTTCTGTTATATTACTCTTTTCAATATAAAACCACTTGTAAAATTCATCATCACTTGTATGAAATAGGTTTAATGCCTCTTCTTTGTTTTCTTGTAAATATATTAATATAGCTTTATCTTGATTATCTATGCATTTAATCATATTATTGCTTGTATCAATACTTTTATAATTATTAGTAATCAATCCATTTATAGATTTTCTAAGAGTATATATATTAAATGTAGAAACCATGCCCACTGCTATAATAATAATAACTAAAGTAATATATATGGCGGTAAATTTCTTTTTTAAAGAGTTAGTCATAACTTTAACCTCTCAATTCAAAATTTTGGCTATTTACTTTATTAATTATACATAATAAACAAAGCTATATTCCACATTTATTTTACTTTTATAATATAAATATCTCAGAAACTTATAAATACGAAATATTATTATTAACTATTTTATATAGATTAAAAAAATAGCCTAAGAGTATGTACTCTTAAGCCATTAATTACTATTAATAATTTTCTGTAAATACTTCAAAATATCCTTGTGGATGTAAACATGCCGGACATACTTCAGGGGCTTCTTCACCCTCAAAAATATACCCACAATTGTTACACTTCCATAAAACTACATTATCCTTTTTAAACACTTTTCCTTCTTCTATATTCTTTAATAACTTATTATATCTTCTTTCATGTCTATTTTCTACTTCTGATATTCTCTCATAAGCTGCTGCAATTGTAGGGAATCCCTCTTCCCTCGCAATCCTAGCAAATTCAGGATAATCATGTGACCATTCTTCATGCTCCCCCTTAGCTGCTGCCATTAGGTTTTTAGCAGTATCATCATATAAATCTACCGGATACGCAGCATTTATTTCTACAGCCTCTCCTGCAAAATCATCCTTTAAAAACTTATAAAATCTCTTTGCATGTTCCTTTTCTTGTTCTGCAGTTTCTAGGAATATATTAGCTATTTGAACATAGCCTTGCTTTTTAGCTACACTAGCATAATAAGTATATCTTGTTCTAGCTTGTGATTCTCCCGCAAAAGACTTCATTAAATTTTCTGCTGTTTTAGTACCTTTTAAGCTTTTCATCTCATCACCCTCCATATTATAGATTTATTTTCATCATTTCCCCATACTTGTATTATATTACATATATAATTAATTAGCAAATTGAATAAATAATTAATATTCTTATTAATTATTCTAAATTCATTC
The DNA here is from genome assembly GCF_046581255.1 of Clostridium sp. MB05. Lineage (NCBI taxonomy): Bacteria > Bacillati > Bacillota > Clostridia > Eubacteriales > Clostridiaceae > Clostridium > Clostridium sp. MB05. The sequence goes on from NZ_CP174370.1 coordinate 34,470, forward strand.
ACATGGTTTCCTTTGTAAATATACTTATTTAATCTATTATATATACAAAAATATTATAATTCCCCTCTAAACTATAGTATTTCATTCAATAATTCATAAATTTTTTCTTTCGTTGCTAACCCCTCTGAAAATGCACTAGCACTTCCAGTTGCAACACCAATCTTAAAGGCTTCTTCTATGCTTTTATTTCTTAAATATCCAGCTATGAAACCACCTACCATTGAATCACCAGCCCCAACTGAATTAATAAGCTTTCCCTTTGGAACCTCTGACTTAATTATCTCATCATTCTCTGTTATAAATATAGCTCCATCGCCAGCCATAGAAACTAGAACATTTCTAGCTCCCATTTCTCTAAGCTTTTTTGCATAAATTATTATTTCTTCTTCAATATCTATGGTAGTATTAAACAATTCTGCTAATTCATGATTATTAGGTTTTATTAGAAATGGATTATATTTTAATACATTCAATAAAAGCTCTCCTGTTGTATCAACAACAAATTTAATACCTTTATTAGATAACTTCTCCATTATTATTTCGTATATATTTTTAGGAAGAGTTTTGGGAACACTTCCAGCTAAGACTAAAATATCGCCTTCTTTTAATAAATCTAGTTTTTTATATAACTCTTCTAAATCATTACTTGTAATATTTGGTCCTTGCCCATTTATTTCCGATTCCTCATTAGCCTTTAATTTAACATTTATTCTAGACACACCATCTTTAAGCTTTATAAAATCTGTACTACAGCCAAAAGATTTAACCCTTCTCTCTATCTCATCGCCAGTAAATCCAGCTATATATCCAAGTGCTACATTTTCCACATTTAAATTATTTAATACTATAGAAACATTTATACCCTTACCCCCAGCATAAACTTCTTCATAAGATGTCCTATTTACTTGTCCTAATTTAAAATCTTCAACCCTTACTATATAATCTAGTGCTGGATTAAAAGTTATAGTGTAAATCATAGTTTTAAAACCTCCACTATTTTTGCTCTATTATTGTAATTACTCTTATTTAATATTGTTGTTATTATTACTGCTCCATCTATTTCTCCGAAAGTTACACAACTTATTTCATCAAATTTAGTTTGATCTGCTAAGATATACGGACTTCTTGTTCTTTTTAATGCTTCTTCTTTTACTAGTGCTTCTTTAATATCTGGCGTAGTATATCCTCTACAATCTGATATACCATTTGTTCCAAAAAACCCCTTTGTAAAGTTATATTTTTTAAAACTATTTATGGCCTCAACACCAACTACAGCTTCTGTAGATGCCTTTATTTCTCCTCCAAGTATATAAGTTTTAAATCCATTGCTTATTAACTTCTTAGCTTGATTTATTCCATTAGTAACATATACAGCATTTCTTTCTTTTATAAAATCAATCATCAAATTAGTTGTTGTTCCAGAGTCTATATATACAAAATCATCTTTTTTTATAAGGCTTGCCGCATACTTTGCAATCATTGATTTTTCATTTATATTTAATGTTGCTCTTATTGATACCAAATCATCTTTAGTATGAAACTCTTTTTCTAATAGAGTAGCACCTCCATGAACCTTTTTTAATTTTCCTTCCTTATTTAAGAAATTTAAGTCTCTTCTTATTGTTGACTCTGATGTGTCTAATATTTTCACAAGTTCATTTACGTGTATTACAGAATTATTTTTAAGTTCTTCCAGGATACGCTTATGTCTTTCTTCAGTTAACATTAAAATCACTCCCAACTAAATAATACAACTTTTAAAAATCAATTTCAACCAATTTCATTCATTTTAATTCATTTTCACTCATTAATGTTTATTCATATGTATAATTAAATATTTTTAAAGTTCCAGTCATTTTTATTCACTTTAATTAATAAGTTGATTCTAGAAAAATAAACCTTAAGGTATTTTATCCTTAAGGTTTATTTTCGTGTAATTAATAGCAAAATATACTCTATCTCTTTAATTCTATAACATTTTCTATCAGAGATTTACATCTACCACATCCAGTACCAGCTTTTGTAACTTCTCCAACCTTTTCTACTGTATCAGCACCATTATTAACTGCATTTACTACTGCTTCTAATGATACACCTTTACAACTACATACAGATTCTAAAATTGATTTAACTTCACTAGTACATCCTCCACAACAAGTAGCTGCTCCTGTCTTTTCCATTATTTCTTCTAACGTTCTTGCTCCATTTATCATTTCTTTTCTTATATCGACGTAGCTTACATTTCTGCATCTACAAATTTTTCTATCTCCAGCCATAACTTCCTCCTAAAACATATCTGTTATTTCTTTATAATTATATATCGATAAAATATATTATTCAATATTTTTTATTAATTAATTTATTTTATCCATATTTTTAGTATATCGATTTACTTATTTCATTTTTATTGCTCAATTTATTCACTAACTCATTGCAATAAATCAGCTTTAATGTTAAAATTTACTTGATAAACATTATTCATTGATAATTATTTCCAATAAAGTTAATGTTTATTAAATGTTAGAAAAAGGGGTGCACTATATGAAGCAAGAATGGATCAATTTTAAAGAAGGTCAATGGACTAGATCTATTGATGTAAGAAACTTTATACAACTAAATTATACTGCATACGAAGGAAATGATAACTTTTTAGTCGGTGCTACAGAAGCAACAACTAAGTTATGGGAAGAAGTAAGTGAATTATTTAAAAAAGAAAGAGAAAATGGTGTTTTAGATGTTGATACCGAAACTATTTCTGGAATCAATGAATATAACGCTGGTTATATAGACAAAGCTTTTGAAAAAATAGTTGGTGTTCAAACTGATGCCCCATTAAAAAGAGCAGTTATGCCTTTTGGTGGAGTAAGAATGGCTGAAAATGCAGCTAAGTCTTATGGATATGAAATAAACCCTAAAATTTCTGAAATATTTACTAAATATAGAAAGAGCCACAACCAAGGAGTATTTGATGCTTATACTGATGACATGAGATTAGCAAGAAAATCAGGTGTTATAACTGGTCTTCCTGATGCTTATGGTAGAGGAAGAATCATAGGTGACTACAGAAGAGTTGCTCTTTATGGAGTTGATAGATTAATACAAGATAAAATTGATCAAAAGAAGAGCTTAGAAGTTAGATGTATAGATGAAGATGTTATTAGATTAAGAGAAGAAATTTCAGATCAAATCGTTGCATTAAAAGAATTAAAAGGTTTAGCTGAAACTTATGGTTTAAATATTTCAGGACCTGCTACTAATGCTAAAGAAGCTATTCAATGGTTATACTTTGGATTCTTAGGAGCTATAAAGGACCAAAATGGTGCTGCTATGTCTCTTGGAAGAACTTCAACTTTCTTAGATATATATATTGAAAGAGATTTAAAAGCTGGATTAATTACTGAAGAAGAAGCTCAAGAATTAGTTGACCATTTTGTTATGAAACTAAGACTTGTTAAATTCTTAAGAACTCCAGAATACAATGATTTATTCTCAGGAGATCCAACTTGGGTTACTGAGTCAATCGGTGGTATGGGATTAGATGGAAGAACTTTAGTTACTAAGAACTCTTTCAGAATTCTTAACACTTTATACACTTTAGGACCATCACCAGAACCAAACCTTACTGTTTTATGGTCAACAAGATTACCTCAAGGCTTTAAGGATTTCTGTTCTAAGGTTTCTATTGATACAAGCTCTGTTCAATATGAAAATGATGATTTAATGGCTCCTTACTGGGGCGATGATTATGCTATAGCTTGTTGCGTATCTGCTATGAAGGTTGGTAAGCAAATGCAATTCTTTGGTGCTAGAGTTAACTTAGCTAAGACTTTACTTTACGCTATAAATGGTGGTAAAGATGAAAAATATGGAATGCAAGTTGGACCAAAATTAGCTCCAATAACTAGTGAATACTTAAATTATGATGAAGTAATGGAAAAGTTTGAGCTAATGACAGATTGGTTAGCTAACCTTTACGTTAATACTTTAAATGTTATTCACTACATGCACGATAAATACTCTTATGAAAAATTACAAATGGCTTTACATGATAGAGATGTGTTTAGAACAATGGCTTGTGGTATAGCTGGTCTTTCAGTTTGTGCTGACTCACTTTCAGCTATTAAATATGCTAAAGTAAAACCAATAAGAAATGAAGAAGGCGTAGCTATCGATTTTGAAATTGAAGGAGATTTCCCTAAATACGGAAACGATGATGATAGAGTTGATGATATAGCTGTATATCTAGTTGAAAACATGATGAACAAAATCAGACAAAACAAGACTTACAGAAATGCTTACCACACTCAATCAGTATTAACTATAACTTCAAATGTTGTTTATGGTAAGAAAACTGGTACTACTCCAGATGGAAGAAAAGCTGGAGAACCATTTGCTCCAGGAGCAAACCCAATGCACGGAAGAGATAACAGTGGTTCATTAGCATCATTAAATTCAGTTGCTAAGTTACCATATGAACATTCTCAAGATGGTATATCAAATACTTTCTCAATAATTCCAGATGCTTTAGGAAAAACTTCTGAAGACAGAATTAAGAACTTAGGTTCATTAATGGATGGATATTTTGGTCAAAATGCTCATCACTTAAATGTTAATGTATTTGATAGAGAAACTTTATTAGATGCTATGGAACATCCAGAATTATATCCTCAATTAACTATTAGAGTTTCTGGTTATGCTGTAAACTTTATTAAGTTAACAAGAGAACAACAATTAGATGTTATAAACAGAACATTCCATAAATCAATGTAATATATAAAGGACTTAGGTTTTCTAAGTCCTTTTACTTTACATACTCAAAACTAGTATTCTTACTTTCTAATTCAAATATCTTTTCTTGATTTATGTAAAATTTAAATTTTGCTGTACACTCTATGTTTTCATAAATAGTTCTAACCATCTCACCACCATCAGGAGCTAACAATTTTTGTGGATAATTTTCATTTATTAGTACTTCTAATTTATATTTTCCTCTTCTTATAATTAATCCTTTTTCATCATATTTAATTATTTTAACTCCATTATAAGTTGCTAATCTATATTCCTTACCTTTATATAAAACTACTGCTATGCAGCCCTTAAATTCAAATCCTAAAAAAGGTATATCTGCTATGGAAACCATAATGCTCGTTTTTTCTTCTTTAAAATTATTACTTTGAATCCATAAATATGATTTAGGAAATGATGTCCCCAAATCTTTTTCAATATAGCCAACTCCATTTTCTATTACAATTTCTTTGTTATCTATATTTAATTTCCCATTAATTTTATGATGTAAACTTATTACTCCATGATTGCACTCCATAAATGGAACTAATGAAAAAGGTCCCATTATATCGTATTTAATAGGTGTAATGCTATCATAACTTAGCTTTCCATTTACTTTAATTTCGTTACTTTTTATATTTAATATTATACCTTTTCTAGAAAATATATTATCTTTTATTTTAACTGTTAGTTTATCATAGCTAACTGAAAAATCTTCAAATTTATACTTTATATTATATGAGTTTGTGTTTGTTATAATTTGAATAAAAGCATATTTAAGACCGCATTTATCTATATTTATTCCTGGAATAAATGCAATGCTACCACCATTATATTGGTTTTTAAAATACCATCCTTCAAAAAAACTTTTTTTCTTATTATATGTGCTATTATTCTTCATATTTTAAATTCTTAATAGATGGTGAATCTAGTAAATTACCCTTGTAATCAAACCTTGATCCATGACATGGGCACTCCCAGGATAAATCATCACTATTCCAACCTAATTCACAACCTAAATGTGGGCATTTTGTTGAAACTGCGTACACTTTTCCTTCATCGTCTTTATACACACCAACCTTCTCACCATTATAAATAACTATTCCACCAGTTCCATTTTCTATATATTCTATAGTGTCCATTGGAATATGAATTTTTTGAGCTATAAAATTATAAGTTGTTTGTGCTCCATCTATAAGCATATTTTTTATCGATGCAGTCATATCAAATCTGCTTGGTGAAAATATATCGTAAAAGTCATTCATTACACCAGCTATCTTATCTGATAAAATTATTGCTGAAACCATTGAGGATGTCATTCCCCATTTATTAAATCCAGTTGCAACATAAACATTTGGCATTTCTTTAGAGTACAATCCTATATATGGAATTCCATCAGAAGTCATACAATCTTGTGCTGACCAATTATATTTTTCAATTGCATCTGGATATAATTCTTTTGCAAGTTTTCTTAGCTCATCATATCTTCCGCCCTCTTCATTACTACCAGTTCTTCTATCTGCTCCAGTTAATATTACTAAGTCTTCATAGCTTCTGAAGGAATATCCAGTTTTGTTTTCATCAACATACATCCCATTTAACTTTTGAGCATTCTCCAATGCTATTACATAAGCTCTTTCTTGATGCATTCTTAAGAAATAATAGCCTGGAAAATTTATAATCGGAAAATGTGTTGCAACTACTATATTTTTAGCTTTAACATTCCCTTTTTCAGTTATTACTATTTTTTCCTTTATATCTGTAACCTTTGTGTTTTCATAAATATTTAAATCTTCTGCTATGTAATTTAAAAACTTAATTGGATTAAACTGAGCTTGCTTTTTAAATTTCAAAGCCTTCTCTATCTTAAATGGCAATTCAATTTCATCAACTAGTTCTGCATCTATTCCTAATTTTTTAGCAGCTTCATATTCATCAATTATTCCTTTAGGATTATTTAAAGTGTATATATACGCATCCTTTTCTTCAAAATTACAGTCTATTTTATTTTCATTTATTATATCTTTATAGGTTTTTATTGCTAATTGATTTGCAACTGCATAATCCCTTGCATTTTTTTGCCCAAATTCTTTAATTAATTTACTATAAATTATATCATGCTGCATAGTTATCTTAGCTGTAGTATTTAAAGTGTTTCCATTTAATATTCTATCTCTTTCAATAACAACAACATCTACTCCCCTTTTTTTAAGCATATAAGCTGTTAATAGCCCTGCAATTCCAGCACCTACCACTACTGCTTCTACTTCAATATCACCATTTAATGATTTTCTTTCTTTAACAGTATAACTTTCACTCCAAACTGACTTCATAAAAATATCACCTCATTGGTTATTATTCCATTAATTTGATTAATTAAACCAATATGGTTATTTAAATAATTATTTAATAAAAAACCTAGTGACATCTCTATTCACTAGGCTTTTTATAGTTCATTCTAATAACATACTTTTCCTGGATTTAATATATTCTTAGGATCAAAAACTGATTTTATTCCCCTCATTAACTCTATATTTTCATCACTTAATGATTCGCTTAGATATCCCTTTTTAGCATATCCTATTCCATGTTCTCCCGAAACTTGTCCTCTAAGTTCTTTAGCTTTATCATACATACATTTCATTACATCATTAAGTTTTGTTTGCCATTCATCTTCATTTAAATCATCTTTTAAAATATAAATGTGTAAATTTCCATCTCCAGCATGTCCAAAACTTTTTATTCTTATTTTATGCTCTTCTTGAAGCTTATGAGTAAACTTTACAAAGCTAGCAACCTTATTTCTTGGAACTACTACGTCTACCTCATCCATTTCAGTTGTAGAAGATTTTATAGCTTCTAAGAAAGCTCCTCTTGCAGACCATATAGCTTCTTGTCTTTCTTCTGTGTCTGATATAAATACATCTATAGCACCTTCATTTAAACATATATCAGCAACTCTTTGATAATTATTTTCTATCTCCTCTTTTGAATTTCCATCAAAGGTTAATAATAAATAAGCATCTGAACTATGATCTGGGAACTTTTTACCTAAATACTCTTCTGCTGCAAGTATTACTTCACCTTGCATAAATTCAATAGCTGTTGGAACTGCTTTTGATTTAATTATTTTTGGTACAGTTTCAATAGCTGTTTCTAATTCTTTAAAAGGTACTAATAAACTTATTGCTTTTTTAGGTAATGGAAGTAACTTCAATATTGCTTTAGTTATTATTCCTAAAGTTCCTTCTGAACCTATTATTAAATCCTTAATACTATATCCTGAACTATTTTTTACAACCTTTCCTCCTATATTTATAATATCCCCTTTTGGAGTTACAACTTCTAAGCCCCTTACATAATCTCTTGTTACACCATACTTTACAGCTCTCATTCCACCTGCATTAGTACTTATATTTCCACCTATTGTAGCTGTCTTTTCACCTGGATCTGGTGGATAAAAAAGGTCGTGCTCTTGAACAAACTTTCCTATTTCCATAAGTAAAACTCCTGGTTCTACTGTTAGGGTTAGATTTTCTTCATCTAATTCCAATATATTATTCATTCCGCTTAAATCTATAACTATTCCACCTTCTAATGGTACACACGCTCCAACTAATCCTGTTCCAGAACCTCTTGCTGTTACTGGTATATTATTTTCGTAAGCATACTTCATAATTTTAGATACTTCTTCAGTTGTAACTACTTTAACAACTACATCTGGTAGTTTTCTAACAAAACCTAATTCATCATGACTATAGTCCTCATTTATATTTTCTCCATAAAAAATTCTATCTTCATCATTAATTAATGCTTTTATATCCTCTATATTTTGATTTAGTACTTTGTTATATTGCATATGATTCCCCTCCATTTTCCTTAATCTTTTGAATCAATTTAGGAATTATTTCATATATATCTCCTACGATTCCATAATGAGCAACCTTAAATATTGGTGCTTTATCATCCTTATTTATAGCGAATATATAATCTGAGTTATTCATACCAGCTGTAAATTGAACTGCACCAGATACTCCACATGTTATTATAAGCTTAGCCCTAGTTGTTCTTCCGCTTAAACCAACCTGTTTGCTAGCATCTTCCCATCCTGATTCAATTAAAGGTCTAGTAACTGCAACTTCTCCTCCTAAAAGATTGGCTAATTCTCTAATCATATTCATATCTTTCTCGCTTTTTACTCCTCTTCCAGCAACAACTAAAACATCAGCTTCTGATATGCTATGCTCTTTCTCTTTATTTACTACACTTCTAACAGTAATATTAGAATTCAGCTTGTCTTTATTTATATTACAAATTACCAACTCTCCATGTGCTTCCCTACTTCTTTCTGGGGCAGACATAACCTTGTACCTAACTGTAGCTAACTGAGGTCTTGAATTCGGAGTAATTATCTGAGCCATTATATTTCCGCCAAAGGCTGGCCTTATCTGTATTAAATCTGTATTTTCTTTTATATCTAAAACGGTACAATCAGCCGTTAAACCTGTTCTATATCTTGCTGCTACTCTTGGTGCTAATGATCTTCCTACATTAGTTGCTCCAACTAAAATAACAGATGGTTTAACTTCATCTATAAAACTTTCAAACATTGCTGTATATGGTTCTATAATAAAGTTATTTAACTTCTCATAATCATATATATATACTTTATCTACTCCATAATGTAACAATTCCTTTGCTTTTTCAGTTATATTGTGTCCTATAAAAATACAATATACATCTTGCTTCACTTTATTAGCTAATTCTCTTGCCTTTCCTATAAGTTCAAAGGTAACAGGGTGTATATCTCCATCAACATGATCTACATATACTGCTATCCCTTTCCATTTACTTTTATCTATCAATATTCTTTCTTCTTCTAAATACTCTACAGCTCCCTTAGGTCCTTTTTTTACACATAACTTACACATTTTACAATTAGAATTTATATCTAATTTTCCATTATCATTTTCTAATGCTCCAAAAGGACAAATTTTAATAATCTCATCTATATTTATTACTTTATCTTGATTAATTACTAATTTAGCCATATCATATCCCCCTAAACAAACTTTAATTCTTTTAATTTATTAACTATATTTTCACTTATTTCATCTGAATCTCCACTCCATATTTCATGGTGTGCATTAGATTCAGGAGGAAATATTCTCTCTACTTGCGTTGGTGATCCATTTAAACCATATTTATTTTCATCTTTATCCTCAAAGTCATTTAATGATATAACTTTAATTTCCCTACCTTTTGATTCTATCTTTTTTCTATATGAAGGTAATCTAGGTTCAAATATGTCTTTTTCTACAGTTAATAAACAAGGATATTTAATTTCTACAATTTCAACTGTATCTGCCATATCCATTTCTACTGCTATGTAATCATCTGCTACTTCTAAGATCTTTCTAACATTGGCCACATGAGGAATGTCCAAATATTCTGCTATTTCTGGACCAACTTGTGCTGTATCCCCATCAGTTGTTTGTTTACCACAAATAATTAAATCAAACTCCCCAGATTTTCTTATTCCTTGTGATATTGTATATGCAGTTGCTAGAACATCTGCACCTGCAAATTTTCTATCTGATATTAATATTCCATTATCAGCACCCATGGAAAAAGCTTCTCTTATTACCTCCATGGCTTGAGGTGGTCCCATGCTTATTACATTTACCTCTCCACCTTTTTGTTCTTTAATATTAAAAGCAGTTTCTAATGCATAAAGATCATATGGATTCATCTTTGTATCTATTCCATCTCTTTTTAGAACTCCTGTTTTTTCATCTACCTCAACCTTTGATGTTCCTGGTACCTGCTTGATACACACTATAGTATTCATGAATTCATCTCCCCTGATTTATTATTTTTAAGTCTTCTATATAAATTTAAGAAAACATTCATAAAATTTACTTTAATATACACAATTTTGTATATTAAACTCTAATTACTTTTTACACCCCACCCCCAAAATGGTTGTAAATTATTCCTATTTAAACGTTATCTAAAACCAATTGTAAACCTTTTATAAAAGGTTGTCTATAATAGTTATTTTTATAACACATTTTTGTCTTTTTTCTGAAATTTCATTTCATTAAAAAGGAAAAGTTATTTATACTTTTAACTTATTTGTAATACTTAACCTACCTCATTACATGTACTGGATTGAATTATGGAGAACTTCTTATTGTACTTTTAACTATTTTGTATATACAGGAATACGAACTGAATCTGAATATTTCTTCTAGTGCCAATGTGGTTATTTTTTGCATTTAATTAGCTTTGTACTTGATATTTTAATTTATCCTATAGAAAAAACAGTAGTTGATTTGTTCTAAAACAAATCTATCTACTGTTTCATTTTTACATAATATTTTTTCTTTAATCCACCCCATAGTATTTTACATTTTACACCTATAATTCTAGCATATAAATAAGTAATTGGACTTCTTAGCCTCCCTCTAGAACAAGCTATTATAACCTCATCATTTCTATTGTTCGACATTTCCAATAATAATTTTTTTATTTTCTTTCTATTTTTTATTATTCCTATGCTTATTATAAAAATAGCCAAGGGATAAAAACTTTTTATCTTTTGATGCTGAAGTTCATCTATTACTGGTATATTATATTCTGTCATATTCATTATCAAAAATTCCGATTTAGTTCTAACATCTATAATCTTTCTATCATTTATATTCTCGAACTTTACAAACATTATTTCCCCTAGAAATACAATAATATTTTCTATCATATGCAAAACTATATTCATTGTTTACTTTTCTTAGGGGCATATTTATATGTCTTATTTGATTAATTCTTTATTTAAAGTACATTTTAAATTTAACTTCTATAATAAATTTTCTTCAAATAAAATGAGGTTATTTCTTTGAAAAATTATGACTCAATAGATTTCCTATTGAGCCATTTATTTATATTTATATTTTAAATTTTTTAATTAGTCTATTTAAAATATCTGAATAATCTTTTAAAGTTTCTGATTGTTGAGCCATTTCTTGTAAACCTGATGATTGTTCTTCTGATGCAGCACTTACTTCTTCGGTTATAGCTGCAGTTTCTTGAGATACAGCTGCAACCTCTGATATCTTTTCAACAACAGTGTCCTTACTTTCTCTTATTTTATCTAAAGAAGCTGTAACATCATTTATATTTTCTTCTAGCTCGCTAATCATATTGTCTATTATATTAAATTTATCTTTTGTTACTACTAAACTTTTTTCTGTTTCATCATTTAACTTTTTAGTAGTTAAGGTATCCTCATAAAGTTCTTTTATGCTTCCTTTTACTTCCTCTATAACATTATTAATTTCTGTTGCTGACTTAGCTGATTCTTCTGCTAGTTTTCTTACCTCTTCTGCAACAACAGCAAATCCTCTACCTACTTCTCCAGCTCTTGCAGCTTCTATACTTGCATTTAGAGCTAAAAGATTAGTTTGTCCTGTAATTGACTTAATTGCATCAACGATAATTCCAATCTCTTCTGACTTAGCTGCTAGTATATCTACTTTTACAGCTATATTATCGCTAGCTTCTTTGTTTTTTTCGTATGTTGTACTTAGGTTTCTTAAAGCGACTGTTCCTTCTGTTGAAGATGTTTTAACATCCTTCGAAGTTTCTAGCATCATATTGGAGCTTTCTATAGACTTATTAACTTCTTCTTCTAATAACCCTACTATACGAACCCCAGCATCTAATTCAGCTGCTTGATCTGTAGTTCCTTCTGCTATTTGTTGCACTGATTTTGCAACTTCTTCACCTACATTGCTAGATTCTTTTATAATTCCAAATAATATCTCCGATCCTTCATTTACTTTATCTGAAGCTTCCTTTACACCACCTAATAAGATTATCATATCATCAATTAATATATTTAACCCATTAATCATTGAATTAATTTCCTTATTATAATAGAATTTATTTTCTACTTTCTTAGTAAAATCTCCATCTTTGATTTTATTTAAACTTTCTACTACTTCTCTTATAGGATTTGTTAATTTACCTGTAAATATTTTTGAAACTATTACAATTAGTATTATAATTGCTATAAAAACTCCTAAAGGTAATAACATTTCTTTTAGCGCTGCCATAAATAATTCTTGCGTTGGAACAAATACAACTACAGATAAACCAGTTCCATTTTCTATTGTTTTATAACTTAAGTACTCTACTCCATCTATATCTATATTCTTGCTCGTATTATTTTCAATATTTTGTACTTCTTCTATCCAAGGAACCTCTTTTGCATTTTTTCCTATTAAGCTATTATCTCCATGTGCAACAATAGTTCCATTTTCACTTAAAACAGTTGCAAATGAATTATTCCCAAAATTTATATTTCTTACTATATCTGAAAGTCTATCTAGATTCTTATCTAATGATACTACACCTTGTATTTCACCATTATCACTTTTAACTGCTTTAGAATAGGTAACCACTATTTTTTTATTTACTGCATCTTCATATGGTTCAGACATAATAATTTCTGATGGGTTATTAATTGCTTCCTTATACCAAGGTCTATTTTTGGGATTAAAATCGCTTCCCACATCTTCATGTGGAACTAATATATACTTCCCATCTTCACTGGCAATAGACAAATTCATTATATCAGTTTTTTTTTCGAAATAACTTTGTAAAGTTTTTCCGAACCATAATGCCTCATTATTTTTATTTTCCTTTATCCCTTTAGCATTTGGATCCATTGATAAATAATCTATATCTCTATAACTATTTGCATTACTATTTACTAATGCCTCTTTTATAATATCAACACTACCCTTAATTGTAATATCAACAGACTTATTAATATTCTTACTAAGTGAGTAAAAATTAACCACTCCCATCACTAATATAGGTATTATTGAGGTCATAATTAAAAGTTGAAATATTTCTTGTTTTATTGTTTTTTCTCTTATCTTTTTCATTTTCATTTTCATCTCCCTTTATAATATATTTTATTCTTGTTTATACAATTTTTTTTACTTTCATATATTTTAATCTATATTTCTAATTTCGAATTTTTTTAAAGTTAATTTAGTTAAAAAAACCTAAAATTCAACAATATCCGTTTATTTTTTCTCATATTTTTATGTAAATGTTTGTATTTGCTAAATAAAACCATTTTTCTCTTAGAAATTCATAATATATATTAATTACTTCTCTCATTGTTGTAAATTGCTCCTCTGAATAAGGTATAATTTATTTAATATTTTACTTAATGTTCTAGTACATTTTCTCTTGTATAAAATTATATAAATAAAACAACCTACTCTTTAAAGAGTAGGTTGTTTTATAACTGATTATTTTTATGAAAATTAAAAAAATATATTTTTTATTTATAGATTATCTGAATTTCAATAAAATTTATTTTATTATCTCTCTTCTATATCCAAATACACCTAAGAATAGCATCATTATACCTAAAATTATTAATGTTTTACTTTCAAATGGTGATCCTGTATTTACTAATTCATCATATTTAGTATTTCATCAGTTACAGATAAAAACATCGAAACAGTTAAACTATATATTGATAAAGATATGTTTAAACTTCATATCTTCTTAATGCTCTTATAAAATTTCCTTCTATTAACTCTCTAAGCTTTTCTATTAAAATCTTTGGATCCTCTCTCATTCCATCTTTCATCCATTGAATTACTAATCCTGCAAAAGCATGTGTATAAAAATTAGCAATAAACTTTTTATCTTCTGCTTTAACGTTCATGTTACTAGATATTTCATTAATAACTCCCATAAGCAAATCATTTATTACAGAAAAAAGATACATATCTAGATGAGTTCTACTTAATGAGTTTAAAGTATTATAACAAAAAGCTTTATTGCTTTCTATATATAAAAATATCTTATAGAATCCATCAACCCACGTATTATAACTCTTATATTCTGATATACTTTCAAGGGCTTCGGTTTTATATATCCACTCTACCAAAGCATATATGTCATGAAAATGATAATAAAATGTTTGTCTGTTTAAACTACAATCTTGAACTACATCCTTTACAGATATTTTATGTAATGGTGTTGTCTTCATTAAACTTTTTAAAGATCTAGCTAATGATTTTTTAGTTAATAAAGAACTGGACATATAAATCACCCCTAACTTATTATATATCAAAAAAGCTTCGAAGATTAATCGAAGCTTTTAATGTATTATACTTTAAAATTATATCATCACTTATGTCCTAGTTCAACTTTCAATGAAGACTCTTTATTTTCACTATATCTTAAACTTTTTAATTAGATTATTTAATATATCTGAATAGCTCTTTAAGGTTTCTGCTTCTCCAGCCATTTCTTGTAATCTAGAAGATTGTTCTTCATATGGTTCAGACATAATAACTTTTGTATGAACTTTTATAATTATTAAATTTAATTAATATTTTATATTTAAATCTAAGGTTAAATAATTATATATATGTGCATTATACTTTTTTAGTTCTCCATAATACTTTTAATATAAAAAAGTTTAGTATATTCTCTTCTAGGATTCACATACTACTTTTATATAAAGATGATTAGACATATATTGTAAAGGAGGTGCCTACATGGCTTTATCTTCAAATTTAAATGAAAATATAAAATTAATAAAGGAACAACTAGCAATAAGTAAAAGTTTTGATATAATTGGCAGAAATATTAATATAGGAAATATAAATTCTTACTTAATTTTTATTGACGGCTTTGCAAAAGACCAAATATTACTTTACGTTATTGAAAGACTTCAAAATCTAAAAAAAGAAGAAATCTCTGCTGACTTTATAGCTAAACTTATCCAAAGTGAAATTGCATATATAGAAGTAGATACCTTTAATACCTTAGAGCCAATGAAAACATCAGTCCTCTCTGGAGGGGCCGCTTTATTAATAGATGGTGAAAATGAAGGAATTATACTAGATGTAAGAGAATATCCTGTAAGAAGTCCTCAAGAACCTGATTTAGAAAAAGTTACAAGAGGGTCAAGAGATGGTCTTGTAGAAACTATTATCTTTAATACAACACTAATAAGAAGGAGGCTTAGAGATCCTAATTTAATATTTGAATTGAAAAATGTAGGAAGTCAATCAAGAACAGATGTAGCTATTGGTTATATTGATAATGTAGTAGATCATAAACTATTAGGTGAACTTAAGAATAAACTAGATGAAATAGATGTGAACGCACTTGTAATGGCAGAAAAGACCCTTGAGGAGCTTTTAATTAAAAAGAAATGGTACAATCCACTTCCTCAAGTTAGATTTACAGAAAGACCAGACGTTGTGGCTGCCCATCTTCTTGAAGGACATATTGCAATAATAGTTGATACTTCTCCAAGTGTAATTCTTCTACCTGTAACAATATTTCATTTTACGCAACATGCTGAAGACTACTATCAAAATCCTTTAGTTGGTACATATTTAAGATGGATAAGATTTTTTGCTATGTTCTTAGCATTTATTATTTCACCATTATGGCTATTATTGGTATATAATCAGGAATTTTTACCTTCTTATCTTGCCTTTATAGGACCTAAAGAAACAGGATATATTCCTCTTTTTATTCAACTTATTATTTTAGAATTTGGTCTGGATTTTTTAAGAACAGCATCTATTCATACTCCTGATGCACTCTCAACATCCCTTGGTATTATAGGAGGTTTAATATTAAGTGAATTGGCCGTAAATGTTGGTTGGTTCGTTCCGGAAACTATATTATATATGGCTATTGCTGCAATAGGTACATTTGCATCACCAAGTATTGAATTTGGTATGGCAATTCGTATTTTTAGATTGTTTTTAATAATATTAACTGGTTTATTCAAAACAATAGGCTTCTCTATAGGCCTAATAATTGTTTTAGTAATAATAGGCACAACAAAGGCTTTTGGAAACCAGTCATACCTATGGCCACTAATACCTTTTGATAAAAAAGCATTTTTCAATATGTTTTTGAGAAGACCTATACCCGAAATTAGAAATAATAAAAAATCTTAACTATAACTAACTTGCACTTTCAAGTTTTTGCCCATGATTGATACACAAGAAAAAGAGGATTCAATTTACGAACCCTCTCTTTCCATGTGCCATTATCAAAAGTTATTTTAATACAACACCATTTTCAATTAAGCTAAATTAGGCAATATACCTATGTTACCTTCTAAACTACTGTCATTCTTCTTTTCATATCCATTTTCAATAGCATTGCTTATGTCTTTATATCCCTTGGAAACTGTATCTTTTATATTAGTTACAGCATCATTTATACTATTAGCCACAATTTTACTTGTTTCTTTAACTTCATTTACAACTGATTTTGCTGTATCAATTACATCTCTACTAACTGATATAATCATCTTTTTAACCTCTTGTATATGAGACATTGAACTTTTAATAGAATTTTTTATATTATTATAATCCTTTTTAATTTCATTATATCCTGTTGAAAGTGTATTAGGTATTCTTTTTATAGGATCCTTTATAGAGTTTATTCCATCCTTGGCAATTCCACCAGTTTGAACTATTTTACCTATAACACCACTGTTTGGACTATTCCAAGTTTCTTTAATCTGAACTACTGATGCTCCAACTTTTCCTACTACTTCCATAACATCTGCTCCTACTGAAACAGTTGTCTTTGCTCCTGTTTCAATTAAAGATATAGATGAATTTTTAATATCCTCTGCCGCTTTTTTTAGCTCCACAGAGGCTGTTGTTACTTGTTTAACGGTATTAGATATTCTTGATGCACTATCTGATATTTTATTACCTACTGATTGTAAAGCATCTCTTGTGGTTTTTGATATAGATTTTCCAGTATTAAAAATAGTTTTTGATACTGAACTTACTGTATTAATAACACTTTCACCTACAGAAACTGCTGTTTTAATGAATTTTTTTGATTCACTAGCTACAAATGAAAATTTATCAGATACTGACTTGAAAAATTTCCCTATAGAACTTTTAGTTGTATCTTTTTTTTCAGCTACAACTTTTGGAGAATTTTCTGATATACTAACAATTGAATCCTTATAGTTAGCTGCAGCTGATTTTATGCTAGATGCTTGCTTATCTGTATTACAATTAATACTTTTTGTATTATTATTAAATTTACTGTCATCTTTTTTAGATAAGACATTCACATTTAAACTAACATCACTAGTTATTTTCATAACTTTTCACATCCTTTACTTTTTATAATTTATATACTCACCTTTAGGTGCTTATATCTATAGTTAAATAAGTTAATCTTTTGATTTGATACATAATATAAACTATTTTTAATATAAAGTATTAAAAGTACTTTCCTTGTGCTGAATATGTTGCATTTTTTAGCAAATGAAATTCATCTTCTAATATAAATTCACCATCTATAAAAAGCTTCATCTTCCAACTTCCAATAGAATATTCACGAGTATTATCTGTTAAGTCCATCCAAAACCATAACATTATTGGCTTTTTCTCATCTGGTGGGGCAAATAGATTATTCTCATTTATTTGGAATAACTCACCTTTAGGTGTATACCATGCAGCCGTTACAGTATGTAGTCCAGTTACATTTGTAAATTGAAATCTTGTTACTATTTTCTTATCTAACAACAAGTTAAAATTCTTTTTATTTGCAATATTCTCTCTTTCGCTTATTGCAGAACTTATATTATACTTTTCTATATGGGTTGTATATTGAGTATTGTTATACATTCTTTGGTCATTTTCATTAATCATGACTATAGACCAAAGTTCCTCATTATCATCTGGTAAATATATGTTAGCAGCTGAATCATTAAGCTTTAGTTCCCCATTAATAAGAAATTTATATGGGTGCTCTCCTGATTTTAAATTACATTTAAATATCCATTTATTATTGTCTTTAACCATCTTTCCCTTGATAGGATCATAATTATTAAACTTTCCAATTACAGATATAGTTTCAATTGGTAGATAAATATTTTCTTCGTATTCAAAAATTACTTCCATAGCAAGTTATCCTCCTATAAATTTCTAAATTTGTTTCTTATATATATTTTCGTAATATTCTTGATAATATTTAGGCTTTTTTACAAATTATATAGATTATTTTCATAATATTCTGTATATTTATAACCTTGAGAATCTTTCAAACAATATTATCTGCAAAAACCCTTGAAACTTCATAGAAATTACTACCTGTAATATATGAATTTCTCTTTGAATAATTTGACCATTACTCAAAATTTCCCTAAAAAATCGCTACTATCAAAAACCCTTTTGACAGTAGCGATTTTTATATATTAAAATAAATATCCGCCAACAATTAAAACTTGAGCTAAAACATAAGTTAGCATAATATATACATTTCCATTTTTAAATTTACCTTTAAAAGTATAAAATCCTAATATAGAATCTGAACATAAAAATAACAATGATCCAATAAAAGGAAGTAAAGATGATGTACTAATCCCCATAACTGAAATACGTGCTAAGCTAGCAAAACTCATTGATGAAATAATTGTCACATATACATAGGTAGGTATTTTCATGTTACCTAAATAATTCTTTAATTTTTTCATTACAGCTATAGCTACAATAACATATATTATAATAGAAAGATAAAACCATATTGGTATATCTTTTGTGAAAGAAATGTCCTGTAAAAAAAGTAAAACATAACAAATATGACCCATTAAAAAAGCTACTAATCCTATAATAAAATAACTTTTTCTTTCAGACCACATTAAAAATACATCACCAATAAAAGCAAATCCTAATGCTAATACAATGAATTTATTAATTTCAGGTACACTTAATATATAATAAATTGCTAGTAATATCATTAAAAATGGCTTAGTGTAGTACCGCCCCTTAATATATTCATTTTTAGTAAAAATCATATGCATGACAAATATTACAAAAAATAATCCCCCAATTATCAATTTCGTCACCATAAACCCTCCTTAAACCCTATAGTAATTTATGTATATTTTACCATATTATTATATATATGTATGTACATCTAAAATAATTAAATCTGTTATTAGAATATAAAAAGTATATGTTACTTTAATTATTAACTACCTTTAATCTCTTTGTTATAACATCAATAAATCTTATAATTATAAAATAAATGCTATAAGAAAAGCCTAATGTCATTTATGTTAAATAGTATATTTACAGATGCTTTGAACTAGTTTATGGTATAAGTCTCAGTGAATTTAGAAAAGCTTTTTTATTTAATATGTTAAAAAGCTTGAATTAAAGAATATTAAATTTCTCAATTCAAGACTATAAATAAATTATTATAATGAAATAACACCTATAATAATTACTCTTCTCAAACTTTATTTATTAATTTTTAATATTATTCGCTTATGCTTAACTTTTACACTCCTCTGTTAAATCTCTAGATGTATTATCCAAAAAGTTAGTTCCAATTATTCCTAGTATAATCATAATTGCTCCAATTATATGAAAGTATTTTAATTCTTCTCCTAAGAAAATTACTCCTACAATCATAGTTATTAATGTTGAAAAGTTGCTAAATACGCTCATCTTAGATGCTTCTATCTTAGATAGAGCATAGTTTACTAGTAATGATGTCATTAGAGAAGATAGTATTCCTAAGTACACTATTGATCCTACAAACACCGGATTTGAAAATGGTTTAAAATAAATATTAATTGTTCCTTTGAAAATATGGTTAATAATAGATATGCTATTAAAAAATATAAATCCCATAGAATTTACTATATAAGTTAAAGAAATCGGACTATATCTTACTGACATTCTTTTTGATAGTACGTTATTTCCTGCAGATGAAATAGCTGATAAAAGAATAAGCAATATGCCTATAAAAATATTACTTTTTAAATTTATACCCTTCATAAAAAATATATAAGCTACTCCTAATACAGATATCAACATCGATATCTTTTGTAATGTACTAGGGTTCTCTTTTAAAAATATTATTGACAATATCATTGTAAAAATAGGGATAGTAGCTTGAATAATTCCTGCTTCTGAAGAAGAAATGTATACTAGTCCAAAAATTTGAAATCCAAAAAACATAATTGGATAAAATAATGAAAGAGGTAAAATACGAATTATATCTTTCTTATTTACATCTAACTTTATCCACCCTAACAAAACAGGTATGGAAGCAAAAATAAATGATACGGTAAACCTATGGGCTAATGTATCTAGAGGATTAGCTAAAGTTAATGTTAATTTTGAAAATAAAAATGATAACCCTGTTATAAGGGAATATAATATGGCAGCTATATACGCCTTTTTTTTATGTGAAAATTTCATTATGTATTCCTCCTAAAATTATATATTTATAGGCTTTAAATTTAAACTTAATAAGGTATGTTTATATATTAGTAAATTAATATATATGATACAATATTAATAAAAGCTATCTGTACCGATACAGAATTTAATTCAGAGGTAAAAACCATGTATAAATATTTAGAAATATTAAATAAGATTGAGAATTTAATTCAGAAAGGAGAATTTAAAGAAGGAAATAAGTTACCTTCTATTCGTGCTTTTTCTGATATGTATTGTTGCAATAAAAGTACTATAATAAGGGCTTTCAATGAATTAGAAAGAAAACATATAGTTTATTCTATACCCAAAAGTGGGTATTATCTTGTAAAAAGAAAAGTTAATTTTGATAATTCTAAAAGCTCTATATTGGATTTTTCATCTGCATCTCCAGACCCTCAAATTTTTCCATATTTAGATTTTCAGCATTGTATTAACGAAGCAATTAACATATATAAAAATGAGTTATTTATATATGGAACTTCTAAAGGACTGCCATCATTAATTAACGTTATTCAAAAGCATTTAGCTAACTATCAGGTTTTTGCAAATAAAGAAAATATATTTATTACTTCTGGAGTTCAACAAGCATTAGCCATACTAGCTAAATTACCTTTTCCAAATAAAAAAGAAACTATTTTAATAGAGCAACCTGGATATCATTTATTTATAGATTATTTAGAAACTCATAATATACCAGTATTAGGCATTAGAAGAACTAGTTCAGGAATTGATTTAAATCAACTTGAAAAATTATTTAGAACAAAAAGCATTAAATTTTTTTATACCATGCCACGATTTCATAATCCATTAGGAACCTCATATTCTCAAGAAGAAAAAAAGACAATAGTAAAATTAGCAAAAAAATATGATGTATTTATTGTAGAAGATGACTATTTAGCTGACTTAGAAAAAAATTCAAAAGCTGATCCATTATATGCTTATGATAATTTTTCTCATGTTATTTACTTAAAAAGCTATTCAAAAATTATATTTCCTGGATTAAGAATAGGAGTTGCTATCATTCCTGATGCTATTAAAAATGATTTTGGTAAATATAAAAAGCTTATAGATGTAGATAGTCCTATGCTCTCTCAAGCTGCATTAGAAATCTATATAAAAAGTGGTATGTTTGAGCGTCATAAACAAAAAATTAAAACCTCTTATTCTTTAAGAAGTACTTGCTTAAATTCAACGCTAGAGCATCAATATAAATATTACAGTGATATTTTTAAGTATCATTCTAATGAAAATCAATGTATTCATACCTATATAACTTTTAACGATAAAGTAAATAGGGAGCACCTTTTAAGTAATCTAAAAAAGAAATCTATCATAGTTGCTACTGAGCAAGGTCATTATTTAGATACTTTTCAGAAAGAAAAGATTTTGAAATTAAATGTGACAAACGTAAGAGAAGATCTTATTGAAAATGCTGTTATAGATATAATTCAAGAAATAAAAAATATGAAAATTTAAGTTATCATAAATAAATATACATTATTCTATAATTAAAACAAGTTAATATATAGACATATTAAAAACTATAATAAATTAAATTTATTATAGTTTAATGAAATGTTTTTCTTATAAAAAATCGCTACTATCAAAATTATTTTGACAGTAGCGATTTTTATATATTATTTAATGTACGTTTTAAAAATTCACGAGTACGCTCTTTAGTTGGATTATTGAATATTTTTTCTGGAGTGCCTTCTTCCTCAATAACTCCATTATTCATAAATACTACACGATCAGATACTTCTTTTGCAAATCCCATTTCATGTGTTACTACTAGCATTGTAAGACCGCTCTCAGCAAGTTCTTTCATAACCTTTAAAACTTCTCCTACCATTTCTGGATCAAGAGCTGATGTTGGCTCATCAAAAAGAATAACATCTGGTTCCATTGATAATGCCCTTGCAATAGCTACACGTTGCTTTTGTCCTCCAGATAACTGTTTCGGTTTAGCATTAATATAGTTACCCATGCCAACAACTTCTAAATATTTCATTGCCACTTTTTCAGATTCTTCTCTTGAACGCTTTAATACCTTCATTTGTCCTACAACACAATTCTTTAATACATTATGGTTATTAAATAAATTAAATTGTTGAAATACCATACCTAGTTTAGTACGATATTTATATATATTATGGTTATCATCCAAAATATTTTCTTCATTGTAAATTATCTCTCCACCACTTGGTTTTTCTAAAAGATTTATACAACGTAGAAGAGTTGATTTTCCTGACCCAGATGAACCTATTATACAAACAACTTCTCCTTTATTTACTGAAAAGTTAATATCTTTTAATACTTCATGTGTTCCAAAGGATTTATTTAAATGCTTTATATCTATTACTTTTTCCATATTCTCTCCTCCATTAAACTATACTACTACAGTACTTTCTTTTTACGTAGTATATTTTCAGGTGTTTCTACTTGCATTTGATTACCTGCCATAATGTAATTGTCTGGACCATCTATTTTTCTTTCTATAGCTCTTAAAATTCTTGTAATTGTAAATGTCATTACAAAGTAAATTATGCATGATACAAAGAATGACTCAAAATATCTAAAATTATTTCCTGCAATTGATTTAGTTTGGAAAAATAACTCTGATACCGAAATTACATTTAGTACAGATGTATCTTTTATATTTATTACAAATTCATTGCCTGTTGCTGGTAAAATATTACGAATCACTTGTGGTAATACTACATTAATCATTGTTTGAGAATGCGTCATTCCAATGGCTTGAGCCGCTTCGAATTGCCCCTTATCTACTGAAACAATACCGCCTCTAACTATTTCTGACATATATGCACCTGTATTAATAGATACTATAAATAAAGCTGCTACTATTTTATTTATATCTATCCCTAAGAATTGTGCTGATCCATAATAAATTACCATAGCTTGCACAATCATAGGTGTTCCACGGAAAAACTCTATATAAATTGAAAGAATAGCATTAATAAATTTTAAAATTCCTCTTTTAATTCCTCTATCTGGTACTGGAATAGTACGTACAACACCTACTAATAAACCAATTAATGAACCTACTAAAGTACCAACTATAGAAATTAATAATGTCATTCCTGCCCCACGTAAAAACATTGGCCAGTTATTTTCAACAATTCTTATTATCCATTCTATACTCATCTTTTATTCTCCTTATTAAATATAATAAGAGGGAATTGGTTGAATTTAACCAATTCTAACTCTAATATTATTGTGCTGCTGGTTGATTTTTAATAGCATTGTCCATTATTGTTTTTTGTTCTTCTTGTGATACACCAGCTAAAATTTCATTTATTTTTTTAGTTAACTCGCTATTTTTTGCAAGCCCTACTGCTATTGCTGTATCTTCTGGTGATGTTACAAATCCATCTTTGAATTCAATCATTTTAAAGTTTGAATTAGCCATTTGAGCACTTATAGCTTCTGGTCTTTCTGTTACATATCCATCAATTACTCCTGACTCAAGAGCAACCCTCATAGCTGGAAAATTATCCATAGCTGGTTGTATATTTACACCTGGAATTTGATCTATTACTGAATAATGGAATGTATTTAATTGAGCTGTTATTTTAGCTCCTGAAAAATCTTTTAATGAATTAGCATTTTCATAAGCTCCTCCATTTTTAACAAGCATAACCAAATCTGATGTATAATAGTTATCTGAAAAATCAATTGTTTCTTTACGCTTTTCTGTTGGAGACATTCCAGCTATTATTGCATCTATCTTACCTGATGTTAATGCTGGAACTAATCCATCCCACTCTGTTTTAACAATAACTAATTTTTTTCCTAAGCCATCAGCTATTTTTTTTGCAATTTCTACATCATAGCCTCCTGCGTATTCTGCACTTCCATCAATTTTTACTGCACCATTTGAATCATTCATTTGTGTCCAGTTAAATGGTGCATATCCTGCTTCAAGTCCCACCCTAAAGACATCTTCACCTTTATTTCCTGATGATTTTCCTGAGCCACACCCTGTTAGTGTTAACATTGCTGTCAATGATAATGAAATTAATAATGATAGTTTTTTCTTCATAGTAAATCCTCTCCTTTTTTATAATAAAAAAACCAACCTTTACTTAGGTTGGTGCTATCTTAAATATTCGGATAATTAACTATAAAAAAATAACTGAGCAAAGCTCAGGTCTACTTATATAATTAACCTAATCCTCATCTTTCCCATTTGAGATAGCACAACTTAATAAACCGGGACATTTATTAAGACAGTCCTGTAGCTCTTAACTACAGACCCAGCAAGTAATACTGAGAAATATTACAAACTTCGGCAAAATTCCCTTCTCATTAGCATCATCGCCTTCTCAAGCTCCACTAAAAACTGTTAAATTTTGCGCCTCTACCTCACATATAAAAGTGAGGTATTTATTAAATTATATATAGTGTACAATCTTATTTCATTATTGTCAATACCTAAAAAAGAATTTTTTCAATATTTTATTAATTTGAAAATTTAGAACAATATATTATAATTAAAAAATTTAAGAACCCTAAATTTCCTTAGGATTCCTAAACTATATGTTATACATTCTAATTTATATAAAATTTATTATTAAATTTTATATTTTAAATCTTTGAATGAAATTATTAAGCTTCTTTTTTATTCCTCATTTAGCGCCTTTTCAATGAATAATTTAACTATTTCTGGGTCAAACTGAGTTCCAGCATTTTTTCTTATTATTTCAATTGCATCAGATTTGCTTAAGTTTTTCCTATAAGGTCTATCTCTAGTCATAGCATCATAAGCATCAGCCACTGCTATAACCCTAGCTTGCCAAGGTATCTCTTCTCCTTTTAGTCCTTTAGGATATCCCTTTCCATCCCACCTTTCATGATGTGCTAAAGCATACTCTGCAATTGGTGCATATTCATTTAAAGAGCTTAATATCCTATATCCAATTTCAGGATGCCTCTTGATTTCTAGCCACTCAGAATCACTAAGCGAACTAGGTTTATTCAGAATTTTTCCATCAATGGCTATTTTTCCTATATCATGCATCAGTCCTGCCGTTCTAAGCTCTCTTATATTTGCATCACTTAAATTTAAAGTAGATGCTATTAAAGCACATAGTTCTCCGACTCGTATGGAATGCTTCTCTTCTCTTTCATTTTTTTCGTATAAAGTTTTTATTATTACCTCTATAGTCTTATACCTCATACTGGTACTTTCAGATAACTTCCGCCTATACATATAGTCTTCAGCTTTCTTAAATACTGCTAGCATTTCCTCATTCTCTTCTATTTTAGTTTTCCACCCATAAGAAATTGATACATTAATCGAATTAAATTTTTCCTTATCAATAGCACTATTTATTCGATTTAAAATCTTTTCTGTTTCCTCAGAACTAGTTTTAGGCAATATAATTGTAAATTCATCTCCACCTATTCTAGAAATAATATCCTCATTTCTACATTCTTTTTTTATCACCTTAGCAACTTTTTGTAAAAGTTTATCTCCCTCTAAATGACCAAAAGCATCATTAGTTAGTTTTAATCCATTGACATCAATTATAACAAGAGTTATTGGAAGATTACTTTTAGTATCTAACCTCTTTAATTCTTCTTCAAAAAATCTTCTATTATATAATCCAGTTAGTTGGTCATAAAAGCTTAAATATTCAATTTTTTCTTGCCTTTCTTTCTTCTCACTAACATCTCTAAATGCTAACGCTACTCCATTAATAACATCATTTTCACCTTTAATTGGAGCTGCATTATCTTCAATAAATCTTTCTTCTCCATCTTTAGATATTAAAATGGAATTATTACAAAGTTCAACTATATTACCTGTTCTTAGAACATTATATACAGGATTATTACACTTTTCTCTTGTAAATTCATCAATAAGATTAAATACTTCTTCTAATGGTTTACCAACAGCCTCTTCTTGTGTCCATCCCGTTAACTTCTCAGCTATTCTGTTTAATAGCAATATATTCCCATGACTATCAGTAGAAATAACGCCATCACCAATAGAAAGAAGGGTTGTTTTTAAACGTTCTTTTTCATCAAATATTATTTCTTCCATTCTCTTACGTTCTGTAATATCCTCCACAATACCTATTCCCCCTTCAATGCTCTTATCATCTGAAAGTATTGTGGCAAACATCACTCTTACTGATGTTATCTTGTTTCCTGTAAATGACTTGTAATTGCCCTCATAAGTTGTCTCATATCCATGAAGCGCTCTTTTTATTTCTTCTACTAACTTTTCATCTGATAGCTTAAGAGTATTCAACCCTATCAGTGCCTCACGAGATGATCCAATTATTTTTACAAAATTGTCATTACAATCAGTAATAACTCCCCTACTGTCAAAATGGTAAACACCAAGTGGAGAATATTCAAAAATCAAACGATATTTTTCTTCACTTTTCATCAGTTCATTTTCAACTTGCTTTCGATGATTGATATTACTACGAGTCCCACTCATTAATAAAGGCTTACCATTAGAATTCCATGAAGTTATTTTCCCCCTATCTTGTACCCAGATCCAACTACCATCTTTGTGCTTCATACGAAGTTCCATATCATAATAATCTATTTCTTTTGAAAATATTTTCTTTAATTGAATTCTACATTTTCTTAAATCTTCAGCATGAAAAAATCTTTTTAAATCTTTAGAATTAATTATTGATAGTTCATTAAACTTATAACCAATTATCTCTGCCCATCGCTCATTAAATACTATTTCTCCTTTTTCAATATCCCATTCCCAAGTACCTACATTAGTACCTTTTAGAATATTTTCTAATCTTTCTCTTTCTATCCTTAATAAATTCTCTGTTCTCTTTTGTGTAATAACCATACCTAATTGTCTAGTGTACATTTCTGCTATAATTTCATTATTAAAGCTTTTCTCGTTAGGCATAATAAAGGTAAAATCTCCGAGAATAGTATTATTTTTTAGAATTTTAATTACAATAATTTCTCCAATATCAAATGTATTTACTAATAGATCAAGTAGAGGTTTAGAAATAAAATCACCTGCAAATTCCTTTAACGAAGTAAACCGTGTAACTATCTTATCTTTTATTTTTTCAGCCCTTATTAAATCATACTCCCAGTTGTTACCCTCTATTTTTATACCTAACAACTGAATAGCTTTTTTTATTAAATCATTGTCACCTGATATAGCCATGGTCTTATATTGTTTGCCAACTTCATCATATAAATTGAATGCAGCAAATTTAGCTCTTGACATATGTAAAAAGTCATCAGTAATTTTTTGATAATTCAACTCTTTTTCATATAACTGTAGAAATTCTTCTGAAAAACTCACCATTTTTTTTAATAAATTTTGTTCTTCTATTTTTTCTGTAATATCACGAGCAGCAGCATATATTAAATTATCATATGGTTGACAACGCCATTCTATATATCTATAAGAACCGTCTTTGCATCTATATCTGTTTACAAGATTTAAAACCTGCTCTTGCTTTTCAAGTTTCCTAATAGCTTCAATAGTAACTTCAACGTCTTCAGCATGCACAAATTTCATAAAATTACTTTTCTCTATATATTCTTTAGAATATCCTAGGATATTTTCCCATTCCTTGTTGACATTAAGAAAATTACCTTCTGTATCCGCTATACATAGCAAGTCCAAATTTACAGAAAAAAACTTTTCCAATTCTTGTGTTTTTTTCAATAAATTATCTTCAAGTTTTTTTTGCTCAGTAAAATTAATAATACTTACAATATACCCTTTTTCTATTCCAATTTCAGTATGTTTAATATCTGCTTTGAACCACTGCTCACTATCCTGTAAAGGTGATTTATAAACAATAGATTCTTTTTCTCCAGAAACTACTGCCTTTTCAAAAGAAGAAATAAATATTTTTGTCAATTCTTCAGAAAAAAGTTCTTTAATAGTTCTACCAATAATTTTTTCCCTAGGCATAAATAGATAGTTATCATCAGAAGCAATTATATTATTAAATCTATAATCTTTATCTAGTTCAAAAATAATATCATTTAATGTGGTCAGTATAGCTGTCTTTTCTTCCACTCCTCTCATTTCTGCAGTTACATCAATAAAAATTGTTATGAAATAATATTCTTGTGGAGAGTATACTTTTACTCTGTACCAACGCTTTAAAATTTGTGAATATTGTTCGAATTCTTTTTCACCACCATTAATAGCAATTTCTCCATAAAGTTTTATCCAATCAAATTCATCTTTTTTAATTTCAGGTAATATTTCAGATATTTTTTTACCAACAATTTCTGAAGCCTTTAGACGTGTAATTTTTGCAAATGAATCATTAATTTCAAGAAATTCATAATCACAAGGATTACCTTGTTTGTCGCATATTATCTTGTGATATGCATATCCTATTGGCAATTTTTCAATTAATTGTTTGTAAAAATTATCGTTCATATATTATTACCTCCATATTTATTTTTAGTTAATTATTTGCTATTCATTTTTTGATACTAGCTATAAAATTTCTTTTCTCTCGTTTCTACTTATCCTTTAATACAAAGAATCTATTCCTATACTTAGGCAAACCGTAATTTATGGCGATGATTCCCGTGAAATTACTAATACACAGTTTTATATCACCATATATTTAAATATATATTATATATCGACATCATTCTACCATACTTGACAAAATATGATTGCTCGTAATAAAAATTAATAGTTACACTTAAGTAGTCTGCAACGTAATTAAATAGCAGATAAAATTAAAAAAGTAAACATATATAAATTACTTATTTCTTCTTTTAATTTAATTAAACCACCATGTTTATTAATCATAATTAATTCTTTTACTGGTTTAAACTCAATGTTATTAATGGGTACATTATTAGCTTTTAAAGATTTTATTAATTCGCTGTATAATAAGCAGTATTCTCTTTCAATTTCATAAAAAATCATTTAAATGAATTTCAAATATAATTTATACTTTACAATTCTGTAATTTTATTTACGAAAAAATATTCCCCCAAACCTAAGTCTGAGGGAATCTGAAAAGCACTTTAATATTTACTTAAAATCTTTAATACAATCCTATTTCTTTACTAGTAGCATAAACTATTTGAGAAATATCTTGCACACTTCCTCCAACAGAAGAAATATTAATGATTGATCCTTCCCCCACATTAATTAAACATTTATAAGCTAGCTTTCTTTTTTCTCTTAATCAAAATAGCTCCTGATAATATAAGTATGCTAGCAAATACTAAAATTTGATTTGGAGTAACTGCTGATCCTGTATTAGGAAGATTTCCTCCCTTACCTGCATCTTCACTAATTGAAGTGTTTCCCTTGTCAGTATCTACTTGATTATCTTCTGTATTTGTACCTGTTTCTGAATTATCCCCAGGATTAGTATTTGTTTCATTATCATCAGTATTATCTACCGGTAAATCCTTTTTATTTATAGAAGCTGTAGCAGTATAAACAACTCCATTTTTATCTGTTGTTGTAGGTATTTCCAATTCTCCACTTCTAACCAATTCAGCTACTTTTCTATAATCTGCAGAATCTCTATCTATTCCAACTATTCTCCAATTATCTTGTTTTTTACTTTCAACTACTCCATTTTTAACTTCTTTTATATATTTGATAGTTAAATTTCTTATAGTTCCTTCATCTTCTCCAAAAATTAATTTTGAATCAAAATCTGTTTTCTTAATTAAATCTTTTTCGTTTTCAAATATTCCACCTTTAGCTAAAAGCTGATCCATTCTATAGGAGTTCATTCCTAACTTAATTTTATCAGTATCTTTTATTGGTGCTCCATTTTTATACTTTAAATCTGTTATTCTGTTTCCTGATTCTTTAGTCAAATCAATTGTATAATTGATTCCACCAAAATAATCGTTTGTACTATACTTAGATGCTCTTCTTACAGGATTGAAACTTATAGTTATGTCTCCATCCTTTAATGTATTATAGTAATCCGCTGACCATTCCATATATTTTTTTAGTTGAGCTCCTGTAACTTCATATACTGTTACTTCTCCACCTGCATATGTATAATTAAATGCAATATCTTTTCTCTTTATCGGCCCTACATTAAGCTTAGCTTTTTCATTGTCTGTTCCTAGGGAAACTACATCAGCTTTACTATAATAAAGAGCTACTTCATGGAAAAGATCTATAAGAGGTGTATCTTCTAAGTGAATTGTTGGAATTCCTGGAATCTCATCTGGATCTACCATATTAACACCTTTTACTTCCCCAATTACAATATTTGCATCCGCTCTTAGTTTATCATGATAAGGCTTAACTAAAGCTTCAATATTTTTATCAGATTCTACCCCTTTAATAGTATAACTGCTGTCATTTAATGAACTCTTATCTAAAACTAGTTTGTTATTACTGTCCTTCTTAAAAGTAAGATCAACCCTTGATAAATATTGTCCATATTTTCCTGGCTCTACTATTCTTACTCCATTTATTGCCTTATCCTTAACTAATTGATGCATATGTCCTGCAAAAATAACATCAAGTTCTGGGCATGCATTAGCTACATCTGTTACACCAGTATCTGATATGTTATTTTCATTATCAACGCCCATATGCATAATTCCAATCATTGCATCTACTTTTCCATTTAACTCTGCAATAATTTTTTGTGTTTCTTCTATAGGACTTTTAAATTTCATAAATCCTATTTGCTCTGGTGTTTTAAATTGTTCAACCATTGGAGTTGTTATTCCAATAAGTGCAATTTTCAATCCATCTCTTTCAACTATTTTATAAGGCTCAATAAACCTTGTTCCATCCTGCTTATAGATGTTTGCTGATATAGGTGTCATTGTTGATCCTACTAATTGATCTGTTGCTCTTTTTAGAACATCAAGACCAAAATCAAATTCATGATTTCCTAATGTCCATGTATCATACTTCATTTCTTTCATTGCTAACAATATAGGTTGTACATCACCATCTTTAAATGTCTCAATAAAGTTACCTTGAATTGAGTCTCCTACATCAATCAAGATTGTATTCGGATTTTCCTTTCTTACATCAGAAACTACCTTAGAAATTTGTGATAAACTTCCTGATACATTTGCTGAATCAGATGCATAATCCCATGGTACTAATGTTCCATGTAAATCTGAAGTGCCAAGTATTGTTACTTTCACCTCTGATTTTTCCTCTGCCTGTACAGTTTTTCCATTAGAATAAATTGTTCCGTTAAGTAAAACTGCGGTGCTTAAGATAGTAGTTAAAACTCTTTTTCTAATATTTCTCATATTTTCATCCCCTTATAACTTTATATATAATCGATAAAATTATATATCATGAAAATTATAACACTGATATACTTTCATGTAAACATTTACCATGGTTTAGTTTGAGTAAAAAAACCTATTTAATACTAAATTCAAATGGTGTTATTTGTTTCAATATGGTATCTACACTCTTTATTAACATAGTTTTTAATGTACTTTGTTATTGTGGTAAATTCTGCACGTCCTAAAATATAACAAAATTTCTTCGCAAAAGGAAATAATAGTCTAAAGGTGAGACGCCTTATCTAAGTAATTCTAATGTTTTATACAAACAAATTGCCTTTTTATATCATAAAAAGGTAGTTTCCAAAGAAACTACCTTTTATCTTAAAAACATAAATATTAAAAACCATCTATCCTTATATTCTAATATAAGTGACAAGCTACAAAATGTCCAACTCCTACTTCCTTCATTTCTGGTTGAACCTCCTTGCACTTTTCTGTCGCATATGGACATCTAGTGTGGAATCTACAACCTGATGGAATATCTATTGGACTAGGTATATCTCCTTTAATAATTTGTATTTCAGAAGCCTTTGCTTTTTTAGGATCAGCTACTGGTATGGCTGATAAAAGTCCTTTTGTATATGGATGAAGTGGATTCTTATATAAATCATTACTTTCAGATATTTCCACTATTTTTCCTAAATACATTACTCCAATTCTATCTGAAATATGCCTTACCATAGATAAGTCATGAGCTACAAAAAGATAAGTTAATCCCATTTTTTCTTGTAAATCTTCTAACATATTTATTACTTGAGCTTGTATTGATACATCTAATGCTGAAATAGGTTCATCACATAATATAAAATCTGGCTCTGTTGATATTGCTCTTGCAATTCCTATCCTCTGACATTGTCCGCCACTAAACTCATATGGGAATTTTTCCATATCAGATTTTTTTAGACCACCCATTTCAAGTAATTCTTGTATTTTATTATCCCTTTCTTCTTTTGTTAAATTTGTATGCACTGCTAAAGGTTCATCAATTAATTCTTTAACATTCATGTTGGGATTTAATGATGAATATGGATCTTGAAAAATAGTTTGCATTTTTCTATAAAAACTTTTCATATCTCTTCTATTAAATCTAGCAATATTAGTACCCTCAAAAAATATATCTCCAGATGTTATATCATAAAGTCTAGTAATTGATCTTCCAAGAGTTGATTTTCCACAACCTGATTCTCCAACTAGCCCAAAAGTCTCTCCTCTTTTTATTTCAAAGGAAACTCCATCAACAGCTTTTACAAACTTCTTTTCACCTTTTAAAAACTGATTTTTTACTGGAAAATACTTCTTTAAGTCTCTTACTTCTATTAATACATCATTAGACTTCGTCACTATAACTTCCCTCCTAACTACTTATATTATAAATTTCTCTACTTCGCTAAGAAGCACATAGCTTTATGTGTATTACTGAAATTCTTATATACAGGCATTTCATCAAAACATTTTTTATTTGCAAATTGACATCTTTCTGCAAAGGGACATCCCTTAGGTGGATTTAAAAGAGATGGCGCTGAGCCATTTATTGGCTTAAGTCTTATCTTTTCATCACCTTCGATTTTAGGTATAGAATTTAATAATGCTTTTGTATATGGATGTTTAGCATCATAGAATATTTCATCTATAAGTCCTTCCTCCATTATTAGTCCTCCATACATAACCTCGACTCTATTACATAGACTAGCCACTACTCCAAGGTCATGAGTTATAAGAATAATAGACATATTATTCGTTTCTTTCAAGGATCTTAACAGGTCTAAAATTTGTGCTTGTATTGTGACGTCAAGAGCCGTTGTTGGTTCATCTGCAATTAAAAGCTTTGGGCTACATGCAAGAGCCATAGCTATTAGCACTCTTTGTCTCATTCCACCACTAAATTCATGAGGATATTGATCAATTCTCTTCTCTGGCATAGGTATTCCTACCTCACGTAAAACCTCTATTGCCATTTTTCTTGCTTCCTTTTTATTTATACCCTTATGTCTAACTAGTACTTCTACTATATGATCTCCTATTTTTTTTAATGGATTTAATGCAGTCATAGGGTTTTGAAATATCATAGCAATTTCTTTCCCTTTAATACCTTTTGCTTCCTTTGAATCTAATTTTAAAATATCTTTGCCATCAAAATAAACTTCTCCGGAATCTATCTTCGCATTTTCTGGAAGTATTTGCATTACTGATCTCATAAGTACACTTTTTCCACTACCAGATTCTCCAACAATTCCAAGTATATCACCAGAATTAACATGGAAGCTGACCCCTCTTACAGCTTCTATTTTATTATTTTTACTGTAAAAATTTGTTTTAAGATTGTTAACTTTAAGAAGTGTTTCATCTTTCATACTTATCTTTCACCCCCTGAAACTTTAGGTTCAACAAATACTCTTAAGACATTACCTAATTTATTAAATGAGTATATTGTTAATACTATTAATAATCCTGGTAATATGGCCATATAAGGAGCACTTTGTAAGTTTGTTTGAGCATTTTGAAGTAGGCTTCCCCAAGAAGACATAGGTTGCTGAATTCCAAGTCCTAGGAAACTTAATGAGGATTCCGTCATTATTGCACTAGCAATACTTGATGTTGAAGCTATTATTATAGTAGGAAATACACTAGAAATTATATGCTTAAATATTATTTTATTAGATGATTCCCCTATAGAAATTGCATAAAGAACATACTCCCTCTCCTTTATTGAAAGTGTTTCTGCACGAACTAACCTTGCAGTTTCCATCCAAGAAAATAAGCCTATTACAATTATTATTGCTTGAAGCCCTGGCTTTAAAAATATGCTTATTACAGTTACTAATATCATCCATGGAATAGATGATATTAAATCAACAAATCTCATAAGAATACTATCTATCTTTCCACCAAAATATCCACTTATAGTACCAAAGGCTACCCCTATGCTAGTGGAAATAATCATAGCAAGGACTCCAACTGTAAGAGATACTCTTCCTCCATATACAGTTCTTACAAAATAATCCCTTCCTAACTCATCTGTACCGAATAAATGAGTTAAACTAGGGGATTGCAGTATATTTGATGTATTTGTAACATCAGGATCTATAGGTATTACAAATGCAAATGTTGAAATAACTACTATAAATATTAGAAATCCTATTGAAATTAAAGCACTCTTATTTCCTTTAAGTTCATCCTTAACATTTTTTATTCTTCTACTATTCATATTTCTTACCCCATTTCCTTTATTCTAGGGTCAATCAGAGAATATAGTATATCGGATAATAAGTTACCTATTATAACTAAAGAAGATGATAATAGTAAAATTGCCATGATAACTGGATAATCTAAGGCACGAACAGCATTTACAAAATATGGCCCAACTCCTGGCCATCCAAATACTGTTTCTGTTATCATTGCTCCTGTAATTAACATAGGTAATGCCATACCACTCTTTGTGACTATAGGTAAAAGTACATTTTTACATACATGGTTAAAAAGTATTTCTCTTTTACTTGCTCCAAAAGCATTTTGTACAATTACATATTCTTCTGAAATTTGTCCTATAGTTGATGATCTTACATATCTTATTAAATCTGGTAAATATGCAATAACTAAGACAGTGCCTGGCATTATAAAGTGAAGTAAGAAATCTGAAACTGAGCCTTCTCTCCCTATAGTGTTCATACCTAATATAGGCAAAATGCCAAGCTTATATCCAAATACAAATATCATAATCATCGCAAACCAAAAGCTAGGTATGGCTATGCCTATTGAACAAAAAACATCTATTATTTTGTCTACTATTTTATTTTTATTTGAGCCCGATATTAAACCAAGAACTATTGATATTACAACGGCAATTAAATAAGATGGTAATACTAAAGCAATAGTTGCTGGTATTCTTGCAACCAAATCATTTGAAATACTTTCATGAGTTATTATTGAATATCCAAACTGTCCACTCAATACTCCTTTAAGCCATAAAAAATATTGAACATACACTGGTTTGTCAAATCCGTATTTAGCCTTTATAAGGTCTACTGTTTCTTGTGGCATCTTTGGCGTAATCATTGTATCAATTGCATTATATGGGGCTAACTGAATTAAAACAAAACATATTATAGAAATTAATAATACCAATGGAATCGCTTGAAGGATTCTTTTTACTATATATTTTGCCACTTACTCTCACTTCCTTAATAAAAAATTATATATTGGGAATAAGATCTTATTCCCAATATATTAAAATTCAAATTTATTATTTAAAATATAATTTAGACATATCTTCAAAAGTATAAACTGGAACTAACTTAGCCTCTTCTACTCCACCTAAGTTAGAATTCATAACTACAATTCTCTTATTTTCAAGTATTGGATAAAAATACGCATTATCTTGAAGTTTCTTTTGAACATTATTGTATATTTCTTTTCTCTTCACCTCGTCAGTTTCTACTCTTCCAGCATTAAATAAATCATCAATTTCTTTATCCCCAAAATGACTATAATTAGATGGGCTATCTGATGTAAATAATGAATTAAATGTATCAGGATCTATTCCCATAATATATCCACCTAGGAACATATCATAATCAGTATCTTTATTTTTCATTTGTTGACTTATTGCTGTTGACTCACCTGCAGCTAGTTCAACATTTATTCCTACAGCTTTAAGATTTTGTTGAATTATAGCATCTTCTTTTTGGGAAGGCACATCATTTGAAGAATAACCAAGCTTAAGTGTAAGCCCAGAGACTCCAGCCTTTTCTAAAAGTTCTTTAGATTTATTTTGGTTAAAATCATACTTTTCAACATTATCTGTATGGAATGGATTTTCATTTGGAAGGAATGTATAAGCTTCAGCAGCATACTCTTCTGATCCAAAAGCAGCATTAATTAAATCTTTTCTATTTAATCCATATAATATTGCTTGTCTCACATTAGCATCCTTAAGTTTTTTTGAATTAGAATTAAGAACTAGGTAACCCACTCTACCTTCATCATATTTGTAAGTGGTTAAGCTATTATTCTTTTCTAAATCGGATAAATCGCTTGATTGAACAGATAATGCATTAATTTCTCCTTTTTGAAGAGAAAGTTTAGCTGTATTAGCATCTGGTATTACTCTAAAAATAACATTTTGAATATTTGGCTTTCCTAAGAAATAATCATCATTTTTTGTAAACTTTACATATTGACCAGCTTTGTATTCTTCTAACTTATATGGTCCAGTACCTACTGGTGTTGCATTTTTAGGACTATTTTCAAAATTAGTCTCATCCTTATAGATATGCTCTGGCATTATAAAGATGTTAGCTAAAAGCTCAATTCCAGGTGCACTAACTTCTGGAAGTGTAAAGTCAACTGTATAATCATCTACCTTTGTAACCTTTACTGGTTCTCCATTAAATATTAATTGGCTATATGCCCAACCAGCATTTTTTTCTTTTAACATTTCATTATAGGTGAAAACTACATCGTCTGCAGTAAAATCTTCTCCATCACTCCACTTGACACCTTGTCTAAGTTTTGCTGTATAAGTTAATTTATCTTCTGATTGTGTCATACTTTCTGCAAGAAAATAATTAATTCCATCTGCATTATACATATATAACGGTGAATACAATGCCTTTATTGTCATTAATCCAAAACGATCACTTGTTGTTATTACATTTACAGAATTACCTGGATCACCTGGTATTCCATATACAAAAGTATCTGATTTAGCTGCAGTTCCATTAGCATTTGAGCTTGTCCCTTTATTTGTTCCGCATCCTGTCAATATCATTGCTGCGGTTATTATTCCTGTTAATATTTTTGATAGTTTTTTGAATTTCATTTTAATCCCCCTTAAGATTAATTTATATTTATAAGAATTAGAGCCTTTGTTCTTCAAACTCCGGATTTTGAAAAACAAAAAACTCCGCCTCTATTTTCAGAGGCGAAGCTTTAACTTCGCGGTTCCACTCTGATTTTTATGCAATTGCATAAAATCTCATCAATTCGGTACAAACATACCTCAACGCTTTAACGGGCGTTCCCGCTGAAATCTACTATTATTTCGATTCAGGGCTCAAAGATGCACTTCAATTAAGTTCCACCTAAAATCTCTTTCAGCCTAGGAGATTTCTCTCTGTAAATTTTCCTTAACTTACTCTTCTTGTCATAGCCGTTAATTCCTATCGGATTAGTGTGTATTATATACTCATTATATGCACATTTTTTTTATTTGTCAACGCTTTTTCTGTGACTTCACTTTAATTTATTATATTTTAAATATTTCTAGATTTATATTTGGACAGCAAAATAATTTTTGCCTCTTATTCTATACCACATGCTTTTTTTAGTTCTTCAACTGTCCCGTGCTTCTTACCATTTAAGTCAGATAACCATTTATTCTCATTATTACGATCTATTGACTTAGCATTATTGAAGTTTTCAGGATTAGTAATTCTAGTAGCGACAGCTCTTGTTATAGTAGAAACTCTACACTTAGCTATTCCATACCCAGCATTTATATCCGGCTTAGACCCATTAGATGACCAATAATATACAATATCATCGCGATTTCCATTCTTATCGTAAGAAACAGTTTTATCTAGGAATAATACCAGATGTCCACGTTCGTCACCCTCACTATTATTATCATCACACCCAATACCATCATTCCAGAAAATTTTTAAAAAATCAAATCTCTCTACTTGGCTCCATGCATTATAATAATCCTTCTCTTTACTATACTCACTTCGAGAGCCAATATAATAATTTTTACCTGCATCTAACTCATTAACTAATACAGCTATACCAGGCCCATTTGCATTAGCTCTCCCCCAGCAACCAAATCCATCATCCTGCCTTGCTTGAATTAAATTGCCAGAATCATCTTTCTCATCAAGTGTATATGGTTTTAAATTTACCCATGCCTCTTTAGAAATAACATTCTCTTTTTGAAATTCATTCCATATTGATAGACTTTTTAATAACAACATATAAATAGCTGATGAACAAAATGAAGGCCTTGCCTCATCAACATCAATAACGGGAGTATTTGATTTAGAATCTAACTTATATGCTTTATCCATTCCTTCCCAAGCATTTTGTTTAAAACCTTCTAGATGTTTGAAACCAGTATAATAACCTCCTTTATCATCAAATAATTCCATTGATTTTAAAGCAGCATCATTCCATGTTGATTTCTTCTTTGCTTTAATAGAAGAATCATATCCAATTAATGAGAACGATAGGCATATAATAACTCCCATTGAAAAATACTTTAAATATCTTTTCATTTTCCCAACCCCTTTTAATTATTAATTAAAATAAAAATAACCCATTTATCTTCATTATACATTTTTTATCCTATATGTAAATATATTACATAAATATAACTGATATTTGTAATTTTATTTCATAAACCTCTTAGAATTTTTAACATAGATAAATTTCTGTAAACTAAAAAGCACCTTGCCCGCAGGATATTCGAGCGTTGCTTCTTTTATCGGCTTTATAATAATAATGTGATCTTCTATGCTGATTAACCTTCCTCGTTTTCCCCAAAGATCGCATCTAACTTTTTTCTAAGAGTATATCTCGTGTAGTTACTATAAATCTCTATAAAGTAACTACAAAACGGCGACTTTAATTTTTCAAAAGCTGCCGTTAGTCGGTTAATTTTCATTTTAACATGAAGATTCTCTGCTATATTTATGTAAGGTGAGACCATAAAGCCCCTAATGAATGTGCTAACTTTTTTCTAAGAGTGTATCTCGTGTAGTTACTATAAATCTCTATAGAGTAACTACAGAAAAGTCCCTCAAATCTAAAGTTTGAGGGACATACAACACTCTTCAATATTTAATTAAAAATCTTCAAGACCTTTAAAATGAGGCTATTTCTTTACTCAAATGAATATTTTTGAACTAACATTATAATTCATTTTCATAACACAACTGTCCGCAAGCAGCACTAATTTCAGAACCAAATTGTGTTCTAACAGTTACACTAATACCAGCTTTCTTTAGTATACTGCAAAACTGCTTGATAGCACTTGAAGATTGAAATTTAAAAGTTGTTTTATCCGTAGAATTATAAGGTATCAAATCAATGTGATATAAATGCTCCCATGAACCACGATTTTTCAATAAACCTACAACTGCCTCTGCATGTTCTTTTGAATCATTAATTCCTTCAAGCATAATATAAGCAATAAACACTCGTCGTCCCGTATGAATGATATGTTCATCTAATGTTTTCATTACATCATTCAATGGAAATCTTTTATTTATAGGCATTAAATCACTTCGTTGGCTTTCAAATGGTGAATGAAGTGAAAAAGCCAGATTCACTTGTGGAAAT
Source organism: Clostridium sp. MB05 (assembly GCF_046581255.1). NCBI lineage: Bacteria > Bacillati > Bacillota > Clostridia > Eubacteriales > Clostridiaceae > Clostridium > Clostridium sp. MB05. The sequence goes on from NZ_CP174370.1 coordinate 75,224, forward strand.
TCTTTGGTCAATCTTTGAATTCCCGATATAATGCCAATTGTTGAAATAGTAATTCTTCGTTGACTTAACCCAAATAAATTTTGATCAGTTAAAATTTTTACTGCATCAAATAACTCTGGATTTGCAAAAGCCTCACCCATTCCCATAAATGAAATACTATTCAATATATGGCCATTAAAATAGAAATAAAGTAATTGATCAGTTATCTCATCAGCAGTAAGATTGCGTTTAAATCCAGCACTTCCTGTTGCACAAAAACGACATCCAAAACCACAACCACATTGGGAAGAAATACAAAACGATTCCCACCCCTGTTTATACTTTAGTCCAACAGCTTCTATTCTTTCTCCATCATTCAATTCGAATAACAATTTTTGAGTTTGTTTAGAATTTTGTAAAAAAATAGGTATTACACTAGATACATTATTTCCAAACTCATTTACTAAAGCCATCCTTAACGTTTTTGGTAGTATATGCATATCATCAAAATCACCTATTCTTTGATGAAAAATAGCTTTTGTAAGCTGCTCGTATCTATAATCAGGTAATTTCAAATCCGATACTATTTGTTTCATTTTTCCATATTTCGTTTTTGTCTGTTTCACGTAGGCTTCCCCCTCACTATTAATAGTTAGGAAGCAAAGCCAGTATAATTAGCGACTTATACTACTCCATGCAAGCGTCGCCCAAAACATCTAGCTTTGCATGGAGCCTATTGTGTGTTACTTTTATATTCCCATCAAACATATTAATTGCCATTTCTACCTTTACAATTTTATTATTTTTGTTGCAACATTTTCACAAAATGCACTATCATGCTCAACAAACAAAATTGTAGGTTCATGTTCAATTAACAATTTCTCAATCTGCATACGAGAAATGACATCAATAAAATTCAATGGTTCATCCCAAATATACAAATGTGCCTGCTCAGATAAACTTTTTGCAAGCAATACCTTTTTCTTCTGTCCTCCACTAAAATCCTTGATATTCTTTTCAAACTGTTCTCTTGAAAAATCAAGTTTTCTAAGCATCGCTTTAAATAAACTCTCATCAATACAGTGTTTATCTGCATACTCAGATAAGTTACCATATAAATCTGAAGTATCTTGTGAAACATACGAAATGATTAACTTATTATTCTTTCTTACAATTCCACTATGGGGGATATCTTCTCCATAAATTAATTTCAATATACTTGATTTTCCGCTGCCATTCTTTCCTTCAATAGTAATTCTTTCGCCTTGCTCTATAGTGAAGTTTACTCCTTCACAGACAATTCTATCATCATATTCAATTGCAACACCTGTAAGTTCTACAAGCTTTTTATCATGGAAAGTGAGTGGTACTATTTTTAAGCTTTCATTAGATTCAATATTTTTAAGAAGCTTTGATTTTTCCTCAATCATGTTTTGTTGTCTAGCTTCTATATTTTTAGCACGCTTCATCATTTTTGCAGCTTTATGCCCAACATATCCTTTATCTAATTTACTCCCAGAATTAGTAGTTCCATACTTGCTGCTTTCAACACTATCTGACCACGTAGATGTACGTTTTGCCGAGCTAGAAAGTCTGTTAATATCCTTTTTCAATTTTTCGTTTTCTGCTAGCTCAAAACCATCTTGTAATTCTTTATTTCTCCACCATGAAGAAAAGTTTCCTTTTTGTATTTCAATATTAGTTTTATTAATAGACAAGATATGGTCAACACAATTATCCAAAAAAGATCTATCATGTGAAATCAGAATAAATCCTTTCTTTTTTTTCAAGTAATTACTTAGTTTTTGCCTAGCTTCAGCATCCAAATGATTGGTAGGCTCATCAATAAGTAAGAAGGAATTTTCCTTCAAAAACATAGCGCCCAACAATGCTTTGGTCTGCTCTCCTTTAGATAGTGTATAAAACTGTCTATATAAAGCATCGTAGTCCATATCTAACAAAGATAATTCTTTTACTATTTCCCAATCCATTGAATTTGGACTAATCTCTCTTATGACATCTATGGTGAAATTGCTTTGCTCCTGCACCTCATAAGGAAAATATTCAAAAGTCACATCAGCTGAAATGTTTCCATTATATTCGTACTTCTCAAGCAAAAGATTTAGAAAAGTAGTCTTTCCTCTTCCGTTTCTTCCAGTTAATCCCAATTTCCAATCGGTATCAATTTGAAAACTAACATTTTCAAAAATATTATCATAGCTACCTTCATAAGCAAAGGTTAGGTTTGTAACATTTATTAAAGACATATTTTTGTCCTCCTCTGTATTTAATAGTATAAATAACAAAGTCGGAACAATAGGCGACCTTGTTATTACTCCATATAAGTGTCACCTGCAGTATCCGACTCTATATGGAGATTATCATGTGTTAGTAAAGTGTCTTCATTTATCATAATATTATTTATCCTCCTTATTCGAATTTATTTATAAAAAAGTAAGAGCCGCAAGAATTAATTATTCTTACAGCTCATAGATATACGTAGTTAAGCTAATCATTATAGCATAGCACAAGTGTATATATTAAGAGAAAAAAGAATAACTTTCTTGCATAAGTACAACAAAACAAACAGAATACACCTGTTTATCTTTTTATTAAATGTACTTTAAAAATTAGCAAGAAAAATTAATCATTTTTTCACCTCAAATTTCAATTTTCTTATCATTATACCATTATACATAGAAAAAGTCAATAAAGAGTGAATCAAGAAAATCTATTTCTTCTTACTTGATGTTCACAGAATAATTTGAAACAGTTTTTCCTGAAAGATCTTTATAATAGAAATTAATATTTGTGCTATCACTGCTATTTATTAAATTTATAAGCAATCCATATGCTCCATTATTTCCTTGCTTCATTGATCCCATATTTGCATATGTGAAATTAATAGGAACTTCTGAAGAAGACTTGGAGCATTGTATAGTATCACCCTTCACTTTAACTGTACCATAATTTGTATCATTTTGAGAATGATTATGTCCCCAAAGGAATATTACGTTTCCATAATTATTAAGAAGAGAAAGGAGTTCTTCTGAATTTCCAATGGTTCTCTTCCCAAAATAATGAATAGGGCAATGAGAAACAACAAAAACTGGCTTCGATGAATTTATGTCATTTAAAGAAGATTTAAGATTCTCCATATCGTCAGTTGTAAAAGACTTACTTGATGAATCCATTACATATATAGCATAATTGCTATTGTTAACAACTAATCCTGAATCATATTTTCCTCCCTTCCCCTTATCATGGTTACCTTTTGCTAATATGGATGAAGTTCCGCTAAATTGGTTCTTCACATCAGAGACATAGGATTCTGCATCATCTGCACCTACATAATCACCACCAAAAATCATGTAATCCATCGATGTTGTAGTACTTTTCAAATTAGATAGCCATTGTGTCAAATTAGAAATCTTATGGTGGAGATCTGAAGTAACTCCAATATATGTAGTATCCTTTACAGTTTCTGAATAAACTGTTGGCGCATAAGAACTAACCAGTAACGTTAATATAATAAAAAATAATAGTTTGTTAAACTTTTTCATTTTCATGTAATCTTACGCTCCTTTCTATTGTTTTAATATATATTTTCCATGTCTTAACATAAAATATTTGTTAAATAATGTTCTATGTCTACTTATAGTATTAATAAAAAAACAAACATTATACTTGAATTTTATATTTATAAAGCAAGCTTTTCGACTTATGTGTTTCATGTAAATTATTTTAAATATAAGTATTCGTATACTATTTTATGCTCTTATTTCTACCTGCTTGTTTGCCTTCATACAGTTTTTTATCAGCATAATTTATCAAGCTTTTTATATCTATATCAAAGTTATCTTCATCTAATGTATATATACCAAAACTTGATGTAATATTAATCTTGTTATCTTCATATTCAAAAACTTTTTCTTCAACTTTTTTCCTTATCTTTTCTGATATTTCAAAAGCAGTATTACTGTCTGTATTGTCTAAAACAATAATAAATTCCTCTCCTCCATACCTTGCCACCCAATCACTATCTTTTCTTATTGAATTCTTAATTAATGAAGCAAACTCAAGCAATATACAATCCCCCGCTAAATGTCCATAGTTACTATTTATAGATTTAAAAAAATCTATATCTGCAATTATAATTGATAGTGGAGATTTTTGAGATGCACTTTTTAAAATATCTATTGGCAGCCTTTCATCAATAAAACGTCTATTATATACTCCTGTTAATTCATCTTTGATAATCTTATCATTCATTTCATTTATATAAAGCTGAATTTCCTCACTTGTTTTCTCAGAAAAATTTTCTATAATACCTGTATTTGTTACATCCTTTAACATTTCAAAAACATATTTCTTATTTTCCATAACTATAGGTGATGCCATTATCATATAAATTTTTTCTTTGTTATATTCAATTTTTACAAAAGTATCAGCTTCATTGTATGCTCTCATAGATATACAATTAGGGCAATATTCTTCAGATTTCCAAAAATCATAGCAACTATTATTTAAAATTTTAATTTTAGCTTTATCATAATGTACAGTTTTTTTCGTTAATGGGTCTACTATTCTTATAACATCATATAAATTTTCCAATATTGACAAATTGTCAGTTAAAGCATTTAAATATTTGTCCATTTTAACTCCTCCGATTTATCTTCAAGAATATTAAAACTTCTTCTGATTTTCAATAATGATATAGAGTATATCCTTTAATGTTTGCTTATTCATCTTTTTTATTTGCATTTATCTAAAAAAATTTTGCTTTATTTTTTCATTTTACTTAATTTTAGCGCCATTATGTTATCCTTTAATGGACCATTCCTTACTCTCGTTTTTTATTCTGAAGATATTCTAATATAATTTTGTTCATCATTTCACTTATTTCTTTCAGTTGCTTTCTATCTTTTTTATTTAAAATGTTTATATTTTAAATAACTTAACATGCTAGTTAATATCTAGTTTATTGAATGTATAATAGTGTCATTCCACCGTAAGAACTTTTTATAATCAAGTTTATTCTAGCATTTGTGAGTGAAGCCAACAAGTCAACATCTCATTAACTTTAACTTTAGTTGTATGATTTAATTATGCAAGTTTCTCTTATAACCCTGCTCAGCTTTATGCAGTATAGTCCTATTTCTTCAAATTACCGTTATTTATCTCACTAGTTATATTCTTCTCTTCTGTTTGTAACTTCATCTCATAGGCGTCTCATAACAGAAAAGAATTGCTTATTTCAGCAATTCCTTTCTGCTCTCCATCTTCATTTTTAGGAAAGCAAAGGCATAAAAAATAATTTATAATATAGTAAGAGTTATACAGTATATTATTTTACTTATTTCATTTTTCATCTGTACTATTATAAAAATAAATCAAAAAATATCTATATGATTATTGGAAGAGTGTAAATTAAATTAATTGATATATAAATAAAGGTAATAATATATCCAATGCCTCTACTTTTATCAAATAAGTTAAAACCAATCACATCATTATGAAGAATTTAATTAAATTGGGAGGAATAAGATGGAGATAGGTACACTATTAGAAGAACTTATTAATATAGCACAAATATCTAAAACAGATTTTGCTATTAGTATGAATATGACACCAAGTGGATTAATCAAAATCCTAACCGAAAGAAGACTGCCTCTTTTCAGAGAAAAAAGACTTATAGATTTTCTTATATTCTTCTGATACAGAAGTAATCCACAAGCCTAAATATTTTATAAATTCATCACTTTATCTTAAATCACCTAAATAATAGTTAATTCAAGTTAGAAGTTGATGTACATCATTGATTTTCTAAGAGTATATCTCGTGTAGTTACTACAAACCTCTATAGAGTAACCACAAGAAAGCACTTGATAAATAAGCACAATTCTTGATTTTGTTGCAAAGCATAAAACGGTAGCTTTAATTTTTCAAAAGCTACCGTTAGCAGGTTAATTTTCATTTTTGCATGAAGAATCTCTACCTTATCTATGCAAAGTTAGACCATAAAGTCCCCTAATGGACGCCCTAACTCTCTAACTTGAAATAAATGAGCAGTACTTTAATAGTCTTTTTTAGTAATCTAATTTATTAGAAAATCTACACTATTGTTATTAAGTTGATATAATTTATTTTCCATCTTGACCATAACTCGTCATCATTATCACCGTCTCCACATGTGATGTATGTGGAAACATATCAACAGGCTGAACTATTTCAGTCCTATATCCTTTTTCTTCTAATATCTTTAAGTCCCTTGATAAAGTACTTGGATCACAAGAAACATATACAACTTTTTTAGGCCTTGCTTTACCTATTGCTTCTAATAGTTTTATATCGCAGCCTTTTCTCGGTGGATCAACAACTATAACTTCTGGATTAATTCCTTTTTCCATTAGCTCTGGTATTATTTCTTCTGATTTTCCAACAAAGAATTCTACATTATTGACATTATTAATCCTAGCATTCTCATTTGCATTATCTATAGCTGCTTTTATTATTTCAACTCCATATACTTTTTTAGCTTTTTGAGAAAGAAATAGTGTTATTGTTCCTGTACCGCAATATGCATCAAAGACAGTTTCTTCTCCTGTTAAGTTTGCGTACTCTAAAGCTTTTGAGTATAAGACTTCTGTTTGAGCAGGATTTACTTGGAAGAATGAAAGTGGAGATATATTAAATTTAAAATCTCCTATGTAATCTGTTATTGTATCTTCTCCCCATAAGGTTATGCATCTTTCTCCTAATATTACATTAGTTTCTTTTTCATTTATATTTTGTATTATGCTTTTTATTCCATCTATCTCATTTTTTATTATATTTATAAACTCTTCTATATAAGGAACTTCTTTTTTTAATGTAACTAATACAACCATCACTTCATTTGTTTTAAAGCCTCTACGTATCATTATATGCCTAATTATGCCATTAGGGTTAAATTTTCCATCTATCGTTGCTGGTTGTATTTTGTATTTTTCTATCCATAGTCTTGTTAACTCTGCTACTTTATCTGCTACTTTATCTTGAATTAAGCAAGTATTTAAATCTATAATATCGTGACTTCTTGGTGCATAAAAACCTATTGCAAGCTTACCTTTTACTAAGCCAACTGGTAGTTGAACTTTATTCCTATATCTTTCTGGTTCCTCCATTCCTAATGGATATTTTACTATATCCTTTGATAATCCACCTATTTTATAAATGCAATCTTTAACTCTTTCCCATTTATAATCTAGTTGTTTTTTATAATTCATATGTTGAACAGAGCAACCCCCACATCTTTTATAATTTCTACATTTTGGCTCTATTCTATCTTTTGAAGCTTCTAAAACTTCTAATAACTTTCCATAGGCAAAATTCTTTTTAACTTTCATTATTAATACCCTTACTTTTTCTCCATATATAGCTCCTTCTATAAATATAGGATATCCATCTATCTTTGCTATACCTTCACCTTCGTAACCTACTCCTACTATATCTAAGATATATTCATTATTTTTTTCTACCAAAATAATCACCTCTTAAAATCTTATCTATCTATATGAAATCTTGTATACTCTCTAAAGTTTCATCTTATAATAGCATAAAAATATATAAAACAAAAGGTGCATATTAATAAGACACTTACCTTATTAATGAACACAATATATAATTCCTATAAATTTATTTTAGATAAAAAAAATGGCATCATAAGATGCCTAATTCAGAATTAGTTGCCATTTAATTCCTTTTTAATATTATTACAATATTCATTTCATAATATACATTATAACTTAAATATTATCAATATAATTATGAACTTTTTGTTAATTATCTGTTTTCATACTATTTTATAACTTATTTAATTCAAATTTTATACTAAATAGCAACTTTTTTCTTTATAATTGATAATGATTTTCTTTCGATTAAACATTTGTCAAATTTTAATTTCTTAATATATAAAAAAACTCTATGCTAATAGTTTATAACAAAACTATTAGCATAGAGGCTTATTTCTTAAATTAATTATTGTGTTAATAAGTAAGTTTTACTTAAGTTAAAAAGTAAAATTATACTTCTATTTTTTATTCAACTACGCTTATCTTTAATAAGTTAGTAGTTCCTACTTTATGAACTGGAACTCCAGCTGCTATAACAACTGTATCTCCTACATTAACAAAACCATTAGTTTGCGCAGCCTTAACTGATTCTTCCATCATTTCGTCAGTTGACTCCACTTTTCCTGCAACAACTGGGTAAACTCCGAAACATAATGCTAACTTCTTAGCAACTTTTTCATCTGGAGTTACTGCAACTATTGGACAATCTGGTCTACATTGTGATAATCTTCTAGCAGTTGCACCACTTTGAGTTGATGAAATAATAGCTGAAGCTTTTAATTCATTTGCAGCATTTGCAGCAGCTCTTGAAATAACTCCTGCTATAGCTGGAATATGCTTCTTAGCTTTTGAAACTGCAACTTCATAGCTTAATTGCTTTTCAGCTTCTACAGCTATTTTAGCCATAGTTTGAACAGCTTCTACTGGCCAATCTCCATTTGCTGATTCTCCAGATAACATTATAGCATCTGTTCCATCGTATATAGCATTAGCAACGTCAGATACTTCTGCTCTTGTAGGTCTTGGATTTCTTATCATAGAATCTAACATTTGAGTAGCTGTTATAACTGGTTTACCTACATGGTTACATTTTTCAATTATCATTTTTTGAACAGCTGGTAATTTTTCCATTGGTATTTCAACACCTAGATCTCCTCTAGCTACCATTATACCATCTGAAGCCTCTAATATAGAATCTATATTATCAACACCTTCTTGGTTTTCTATCTTTGAGAATATTTGAATATGCTCTCCACCATTTTCAACTAATATTGCTCTGATAGCTTCAACGTCTGATGCTTTTCTTATGAATGATGCAGCAACTAAGTTAACTCCAATTTCACAACCAAACTTTAAATCTGCTATATCTTTTTCTGTTAATGCTGGTAATTTAATTGAAACTCCAGGAACATTAACTCCTTTATGAGTACCTACAAATCCTGTATTTTTAACTTTACAATTAATTTTGTTACCTTCTACAGATTGAACTTCTAATCCTACTAAACCGTCATCTATTAATATAATATTACCAGGCTTAACATCATTAGCTAATCCTTCATATGTTACTGTACATTGTGTTGTATCTCCAATTACATCTCCACCTGCATATATTACAAAGTCATCACCTGACTTTAACTCTACTTTTTTAGGTTCGAATTTTCCAGTTCTTATTTCTGGTCCCTTAGTATCTAACATTATAGCTATTTCTTTATTGTGTTTTTTAGCTAATTCTTTAACCAAATTAATTCTTTGTGCATGTTCCTCATGATCTCCATGTGAGAAATTATGTCTTGATGCATTCATTCCAGCTTCTATTATTTTTGATAATATTTCTGGATTTTCGCTAGCTGGTCCTACAGTACAAATCATCTTAGTTTTTCTCATGTAATAACACTCCTTTAATTTACGCATGTAATTTTTATTGTTAGTTTGATTAAATATTATTAAATCGACTAAATATAGTCATATATAATTTGAGTAATAAAATCAAATATGTATATTCTAAGATGAAATTTCGTTTGCTATGTCAAATAATTTTTCATCAAATGTTCTATCTAATGCCAATGCTTCATCTATATCTTGATCAATTATCTCATTATTTTTTATTCCTATTACTCTTGAAGTTTTTCCTTCTAAAAGAACTTCTACAGCCTTAGCTCCCATTTTAGATGCTAAAACTCTATCAGTAGCTGTTGGACTTCCACCTCTTTGAATATGTCCTAGTATTGTTGCTCTTGTTTCAATTCCTGTAACACCTTCAACATATTTTGCTAATTCTTGAGCTCCACCTACACCTTCAGCTAATAAAACTAAATTGTGTATTTTCCCCTTTTGTTTTCCTTCTAATATTATTTTGCAAAGTTCTTCTTTTGAAAATCCTTTTTCTGGAGTTATTATATATTCAGCTCCACCTGCTATACCTGCATATAAAGCTAAATCTCCACAGTCTCTTCCCATTACTTCAACTATTGAAACTCTTTCGTGAGAAGTTGATGTATCTCTAATTTTATCTATAGCATCTATTATTGTATTTAAAGCTGTATCAAAACCTATAGTAAAGTCAGTGTAAGTTAAGTCATTATCTATTGTTCCTGGTAAACCTACAGTTTTAACCCCTAACTTTGATAAAAGTTTAGCTCCTGTAAATGAACCATCTCCACCAATTACTACTAATGCATCTACACCATATGCTTTTAATATTTTGGTAGCCTTAACTCTTACCTCTTCTTTTTTAAATTCAACACATCTAGCAGTTCTTAAAATAGTTCCTCCCCTATGGATTATGTCAGATACTGATGATCTATCCATAGTAAATAATTCTCCATTAACTAAACCACTATATCCTCTTTGAACGCCCATTACTTCTATGCCATGATGTAAAGCAGTTCTTACAACGGCTCTTATTGCTGCGTTCATTCCTGGAGCATCTCCACCACTAGTTAAAATAGCTATTTTTTTCATGTTGTTTCCTCCTTAACACCACCGGGACAAAGGTTGTCCCACATTCTGTGGAATTATCCATTTTTTTATTTACTATAATAATTTTTTTGCACTATATTAATTTAAATTTTCTTACTAATTTTTATTACCTTATTTATTTTACTTGCTACTCTAAGTTTATGCAACTAAAATAAATATATTATTAACGATTTTATACATTATTACGATTTTTATCGACTTTTTTATACTTTCTTAAGTATATTATAACCTAATTAATTATAATTTATATATTAATTAATAAATTTTTCTTAATTAATCATTGTAAATTTTTTCATTTCACAATTCATTAATATTACATCTAAAATTGTAAATTTTTCACAATATAATTTAAGGGAAAGAGAGTTTTATCTCCTTCCCATTTTTGATACTAGCTTTAATTATTCTATAACTTTAACATTATCTTCACCAGCAAGTTCTCTAAAATAAATTACTGCATCCGATTCTAAGTTAATCCATATATCCTTTGACATTCTATAACTCTTCTTATCATTTGCTGTAAACACAAATACGGTTGTATCTCCTTTAAATTCTTTTGGCATAGTTCGCAATTCTTTCATCATGTTCTTGCCTTCATCTAAATTATTTACTCTAATATAGACCTTAGCTGTATTTATCTTCTCTAAAGGCTCCATTGTTTCACATATAAGCTTTGGCAACTCATCTTCTTTTATGCTTACTCTTCCTTTTATTACAACTAAACTGTCTTCTTTTACAAATTCTCTAACTTTATCTAAAGTTTTAGGAAATACTATGACTTCAATAGTACCTGTTAAATCTTCTAACTTTAAAAAGGCCATCATTGAATTACTTCTTGTTATTTTTTGATTTGCTTCTGCAACTATTCCTCCAAGAATAATCCTTTCCTCATCGTGTATTATATCTTCTGGTAATTCAATATTATTATATGCATCTTGAATTATTTCGTAGGATTTATATATCTTTTCTATATTAGTCGTTGTTTGAACTCTTAAACTCTCAGCATATTCATCTAAAGGATGTCCTGATAGATATAGCCCTGTCATTTCTTTTTCCATATCTAAAAGATTTTTCTTTGAAAATTCTCTTATATTAGGATAACTTACCTCGGGGATATCTAAAACTTCTTCCTCTAAGCCAAATAAACTTATTTGTCCATCTATATTTCTCTTCTTTTCACTTGAAACTCCATCCATTAGTTTTTCATATACTGCTAAAAGTTTTGATCTAAATACATTAAAGTAATCTAAAGCACCTGCTTTTATTAAACTTTCGATTGCTCTTTTATTTACAGCAGATAAATCTATCTTATTTATAAAATCTATTAATGACTCAAAATTTCCTTTTTCACTTCTTGACGCAACAATAGTCTCAACAACATTATAACCAACATTTTTTATAGCTGCTAATCCAAATCTAATTTTATCACCTTTTACTGTAAATTTAGAATAACTTTCATTAATATCTGGTGGTAACACTTGAATTCCTAGACTTTCTGCAAAGTTAATATAATGTGCTACCTTTTCACTTGTTCCCATAACAGAGTTAAGCATTGCTGCTATTGTTTCTACAGGATAGTATTTCATTAAATATGCAGTTTGATACCCTATAACTGCATAGGCTGCTGCGTGAGATTTATTAAACGCATACGAAGCAAAGTCCATCATCTGATCGAATATTTTATTTGCAGCTTCTTCTGATATCCCATTTCTTTTACAGCCTGGAACTTCTATATTTCCTTCTTCATCTACAACTCCATATATAAAGTTTTTTCTTTCCTCCTCCATGACCTTGTGTTTCTTTTTAGACATCGCTCTTCTTACAAGGTCACTTCTTCCCATAGAATATCCAGCTAGTTTTCTAACTATTTCCATTACTTGTTCCTGATAAACCATTACTCCATAAGTAACATTTAATATGTCTTCTAACTCTGAAGTCTCGTATTGAGCTTTATCAGGACTTTGCTTACATTCTACATATCTTGGTATTTCTGCCATAGGTCCTGGTCTATATAAAGATATTCCAGCTATTATATCTTCCAGACAATCAGGTTTTAGCTCTTTCATGAAGGAAGTCATTCCTGGTGATTCTAATTGAAAGACACCTGCTGTTTTTCCTTCTCCAAGCATTTTATAAACTTCTTTATCCTCAAAATTTATTTTATCTAAATTTATTTCTATTTCTTGATTTTCTTTAATCATTTTAACAGCATCATTCATAACTGTTAGTGTTCTTAGACCAAGGAAATCCATTTTCAGTAATCCAAGCTCTTCTAATGTTGTCATATCAAATTGAGCTACTATTGATTCATCATTTTTTTGCAGAGGAACATATTCAACTAAAGGCTTAGATGCTATAACTACTCCTGCTGCATGTGTTGATGAATGTCTAGGTAAGCCTTCTAAATCTTTGCTTACATCTATTAACTCTTTAACTCTTTCATCAGTATTATATGCTGCCTTTAACTCTGGATTTATTTCTAAAGCTTTATCTATTGTTATTCCTAGCATAGTAGGAATCATCTTAGCTATTTTATCTACCTCTGCATAAGAGTAATTCATAGCTCTACCAACATCTCTTATGCAAGCTCTTGGAGCCATTGTTCCAAAAGTTATAATCTGAGAAACATTATCTACTCCATATTTATCTACAACATAATCAATAACTTCTTGTCGTCTTTCATAACAAAAATCCGAATCTATATCTGGCATACTTACTCTTTCAGGATTTAAAAATCTTTCAAAAAGTAAGCTATATTTTATTGGATCTATTTTTGTTATACCTAAAGTATAGGCTACTATTGAACCTGCTGCAGATCCACGCCCCGGTCCCGTTGGAATTCCATTATCTGTTGAGAATTTTATAAAATCCCAAGTAATTAAAAAGTAATCTACATATCCCATCTGCTTGATTACTGATAGTTCATATTCTAATCTTTTAATGTATCCACAAGCTTCTTCATTTGTTTTATAATAATCCACAAGCTCTTCCACATTTAGTGGTTTATTTATAAATTCTTTAAAAACTTCGTATCTTTCAATTAATCCAGAATAACAAACCTCTTTTAAATAATCATAAGGTTCAATTCCTTCTGGAACTGGGAATTTAGGAAGTTTTGACACATGGAATTCATAATCAAAATTGCATTCCTCTGCAATTTTAGTTGTATTTTCTAGAGCCTCTGGAATATATGAAAACATATCCCACATTTCTTCTGGAGATTTTAAGTAAAATTGGTCTGAAGGATACCTTCTTCTATTTGGATCATCAATAGTTTTTCCTGTTTGAATACACATTAATACATCATGTGATTCAGAATCTCTTTGATTTATATAATGAACATCATTAGTCGCTACTAAAGGAATATCTGTTTCCTTTGCTAACTTAATGTTTGCTTCTGTAACCTTTCGCTGCTCATCCATCCCATGATTTTGTATCTCAAGATAGAATCTATCTTTAAAAATATCTTTATATAGAAGAGCTACTTCTTTAGCTTTTTCATAGTTATCTTTAAGGTGCCATGACTGAACCTCTCCCCCTAAGCAAGCACTTAAAGCTATAAGTCCTTCACTATGACTTCTTAAAAATTCACGATCTACTCTTGGCTTGTAGTAAAATCCTCTTATAGATGCTTGAGATACAATCTCCATAAGATTTTTATATCCTTCTTCATTTTTAACTAATAAAACTAGGTGATGGGTGCTATTTTCTTTATCATTAATCTTAATATCCATAGACTTTGCAGCCACGTATATTTCACAACCAAGTATAGGCTTAATTCCTTGTTCAATAGCTTCTTTATAAAAAGCAACACACCCATACATAACACCATGGTCAGTTATAGCTATACTATCCATACCTAGTTCTTTAGCTTTATTTATTAACTTTTTAATCTTTCCTGAACCATCAAGTAAACTATATTCAGTGTGGAGATGTAGATGTGTAAATTTTTTACTCAACTAAAACACCACCTTTGTTTATTTATATATTTCTTAGTAAGTTCCTGATCTAACTTCTTCTGCTATTTTTTCTATTTTTCTTAATCTATGATTTACTCCAGACTTACCTACTGGAGGATTAAGCATTTCTCCAAGCTCTTTTAAAGATTCATCTGGATAGCTTAATCTAAGTTCTGCTATTTCTCTTAAGTTTTTTGGTAATCTTTGAAGTCCTATTTCTCTTTGTATTAACTTTATGCTTTCAACTTGCCTTACTGCTGCATTAACTGTTTTGCTTAAATTAGCCGTTTCACAATTTACAAGTCTATTTACATTATTTCTCATCTCCTTCATTATTCTTATGTTTTCTAATTCTAATAAAGAAGTATGTGCACCTATTATGCCTAAAAGGTTAGATATTTGCTCTCCTTCCTTTAAGTAAATAATATAACTGTTTTTTCTTTGAATTACTTTTGAATTTAATCCAAAAGTATTTATTAAAACAGATAAATCTTTAGCATAATCTTCACTATGAGTAACAAATTCTAGGTGATAAGTTTTTTCTGGATTGGTTATACTACCACCACCTACAAAGGCTCCTCTTACATATGCTCTTTTTAATTCATCTGTCTTAACCATATTTTCATCTATTCTATAATCCAAAGTTAATACGCCTTCTACTTCTGTAAGTATTCCTGTCTCTCTTAAAAGATTTCTAACTCCCATATTTTCTTCTATAAGTACCATATATATATTATTTTTCTTTAGGGAATTACTCTTTTTAACCATTAATTTTGAATGTATATTAAAATGCTCCTTAAGTAAGCTAAATATATGCCTTGCAGACGCTGGATTTTCAGTAGTAATTCTAAATGCTAACCCTAACCCACTAAATGATATAGTTCCACTTACTTTCATTATTGCTGATATCTCAGCTAATGCTTCTTCTTTTGTTAATTCTGAATGCCTGCAAATTTCTCCTTTTACCTTTGATGAAAATGACATATGGCCTATTTCTCCTTATTATCTATTCTTATCATGTAATTATATCATAAACACTAATAAAAATTTAGATGTAAATTATAGCTTTAGGATAGTTTTCTATATTATAAAAAGAACCAAGAAGGTATAATTCTTAGTTCCTTTTATTGTTAAGCTTATTTTTTTTCTCTCTTTCTTTAATTCTTTGTGATACATACATATATTCTATTATTTTCTTTCTATCATACAATAACTTTTTCTCCATTATTGTATCAACTAAAACTTCTGCTAAATACTCTGAATCGTGCTTAACATAACCTTTTTCTATCTTTGCTAATGATGCCTCAACTACTTCTACTCCTAAGGCCTTTATTTCCTTCATATCTAATTCTACTAATTGAGAATTATCTAATAAGTATTTCTTTTTTACATCATCGGGAATATCTCCTCTATTTGCTATAACATAATCTATAATTCCTCTTCCAGCATACTTTTTTAATATCTTAATATGATCTGATGCTTTAAACCCATGTGTTTCTCCTGGTTGAGTCATTATATTAGATATATATATTTTAATTGCATAGCTTTTTCTTATACTTTCTGATATATCTTTTACTAATAAATTAGGAATTATACTTGTATAAAGACTTCCTGGTCCTAATACTATTGCATCTGCTTCCTCTATTGCTTTTATTGCATCCTCTAATGGCTTTGCATCCTTTGGCTCTATCATAAGCTTCTTTATTCTTGAATTTTGTCTTAACACTTCATCTGGAATTTGAGATTCTCCTTCTACTTTATTTCCATTCTCAAGCTCTGCGATAAGCTTCATATCCTCTAAGGTAACTGGTAAAACTTTCCCCGTTACCGCTAGTACTGAGCTCATCTTTTGAATCGCATCTTCAAAATTGTCACTTACCCCATCCATTGCTGCTAAAAACAAGTTACCAAAGCTTTGATTTTTAAGTCTTCCATCCGGAAATCTATATTGGAGTAACTCCTCCATTAATGGCTCTGTATCTGCTAAAGCTAAAATACAGTTTCTTATATCTCCAGGAGGAAGCATACCAAGATCTTCTCTTAAGTCCCCAGATCCTCCACCATCATCGGCAACTGTTACTATTGCTGTTATATTAGATGTATAATATTTTAATCCTCTAAGCATAGTGGATAATCCTGTTCCTCCACCAACAACTACAATCTTAGGTCCTTTTACTAATAATCTCTTCTCATAAATAAGATTTTCCATCTTTCTGCTATCTAAAGACAACTGAATATAACCCTTATTAGTAAGTGCTATTATAGATTTCATGCTCTCTACTACTGATATATATATAACGAATATTCCTGTTATATTTAGGAATATATAAAATACTTTATAGTAAAAATCATAAACTCTACGCATTGCTAGTTCAGTAAAGCCAAAGGCAATTAATAGTATTCCAAATATTCCAAAGAAAATCCACCTTTTAATTCTAACCCCTGGCTTTAACCAATCTTTAATACTCATAGTTTTTTAGCTCCTTGGTGTACATCTTCTATTATATCTCTATGTTCAACTGAAGCATTATAATTTCTTTCTAATAATTTTTTATATAAAGCATTAGCTATAGCTACTGATCTATGTCTTCCACCAGTACATCCTACAGATATTATAAGTTGTCTTTTACCCTCTTTCTTATAGTTAGGTATTAGGAAATCCAACATATCATCTGCTCTTTTTATAAATCCTTTAGTTTCTTCTTGCTTTAATACATAATCCTTTACTGGTTCATCATTTCCTGAATAAGGCTTAAGCTCCGCTATATAAAATGGATTTGGTATAAATCTAACATCAAATACTAAATCTGAGTCAACTGGTATTCCATATTTAAATCCAAAGCTTAAAACAGTTACTGAAAGTTGCTTTTCAGGTTGCTTCATATCTCCATAATTTTTGTTCATTTCTTCTCTTAAATCTCTAATTGCATATTTTGATGTATCTATAATTATATCTGCTCTATCTTTTACTTCTCTTAATCTATTTCTTTCTTCATTAATCCCTGTAATAACCCTACTTCCTGGTGCTAATGGGTGACTTCTTCTAGATTCCTTAAATCTCTTAACTAAAATCTCATCTGATGCGTCTAAAAATAATATTTCATATTTAAAATCTTGTCTCTTTAAGTAATTTAAGCTTTCAAATAAATCATCAAAGAATATTCCACCTCTTATATCTATAACTAAAGCGACTTTATTAATTTTTCCTTGACTTTGAACACAAGCTTCTGCAAACTTTGGTATTAACTTTGGAGGAAGATTATCTACACAAAAGTATCCCATATCTTCAAGGCTTCTTGTTGCTTCTGTCTTGCCTGCTCCTGATAATCCTGTAACTATTATAAATCTCATCATGCTGCCTCCTTTTAATTTGAAGATTATATGATTAAATTATATCATATTAAGCTTATTTATATAAGTTATAATAAATATTATAACTATACCTAAGCAGTAATATCTTTTCTATAAAATAAGATTTTTATTTAAAGACCCTAGATGAAGAATAAAAAATAAGTTAAAAGAGAAAAGCTGTCACTCCTCTCATTTTAACTTATTTTATATCTCTTTCTTTTATAATATCATATAGTAGCTTACTAAATTCAGCTCTTCAGTTCCTACACTAATTCTTATTCACTTAGACATATCTAATAAATATTTTGTGATTAATTCTCAAAAAGACTTCCTAAACTTCCAAGAACACTACCTTGATCAACTGACTTTCCCATATTCTGTGGTGTAGCTGCATAAATTCTAGAAGCTAATTTACTAAATGGTAGACTTTGAATCCAAACTTCCCCTGGGCCTGTTAAAGTTGCAAAAAATAATCCTTCTCCTCCAAATACAGCATTTTTAAATCCACCTACAAATTGTATATCATAATTTACATTTTGAGTTATTGCAACTAAACATCCTGTATCTATTTTTATGGTTTCTCCAGGCATTAATGTTTTCTTTACAATAGTACCCCCAGCATGTATAAATGCTAATCCGTCCCCTTCTAATTTTTGAAGAATAAATCCTTCTCCGCCAAAAAATCCTGTTCCAAGCTTCTTTGTAAATTCTATCCCTACACTTACTCCTTTTGCACAGCATAAAAATGAATCTTTCTGACAAATTAACCTACCACCTAATTGTCTTAAATCCATAGCCATTATTTTCCCTGGGTAAGGAGCTGCAAATGCTACTTTTTGTTTTAAAACACCTGAATTAGTAAAAGCAGTCATAAACAAGCTTTCACCAGTCATAACTCTTTTAGCTGCTCCTCCAAGCTTTCCAAAAAAACCACCTTGAGATTTTTCACTTCCATCTCCAAAAATAGTTTCCATAGTTATACTATTATCCATCATCATCATTGCACCAGCTTCTGCAACTACAGTTTCTCTTGGATCTAATTCAATTTCTACATATTGCATTTCATTTCCTACAATTTCATAATCTACTTCATGAGCCATTATTATTTACCTCTCTTAAATAAATTTTATAAAATATAGTATATTATTAATAATATAAATATAGTACACTTATCTACATATAATTTATATACTAATTATCACTATGAAATCTTACCATATCTATCATTACTAATAGTCCTACAAAAAAATTAGTATAGCTTTCATCTAACACCTCTAAAGAATATCTGTCACGTCCAAAGGTTAACTCTTTATCTATTTTACCTATTTCCACACCATCTTTTCTTATTATATAGTGTCTCCCTAACATACTTTTTGATTCCATAGCCATTACCCCTACTGATCCAGTTATATTGTATTCAGGAACCATAAATTCTTTTTTAATTGTTGCTATTTCTCTCATATTTTCATCATAAGCAATATACTTATGTGCTCCTAACCTTAACTGTTGTCTCATATATAACACTTTCCTATTATTTGTATCATAAATACTTATATTTTTTCCTATGTCAAACTTGTCTGCTTCTGCAATAAAGGCTGTGTTATTATACTCATCTAACACATCAAATTTAGCTCCTATAGCAAATAATCTTTCTTTAACATAAAACCTTCTCATAAATACCTCCACACTAATCACAATACAATATAATTTATTTAAACTTTAAATACAGTATATTATACCTCTTATTACTTGTCAACAATTTGTTAGTTTTTTATAAAAAGTTTTAAAAAAAGACCTAAGAAAATTCTTAAGTCTTTTAAAATAAAATATTTATCTTTTATCTTCACCTATTATTCTAACTTCTGGATGTAATTCTACGTTAAATTGCCTTTTTACCTCATCTTGAATATATGATATTAAATCTAATATATCTTTAGCAGTAGCTCCATTTTTATTTATAACAAAACCTGAATGTTTTTCTGAAACTGCTGCACCACCTATACTATATCCTTTTAATCCTGCATCTTGTATAAGCTTACCTGCAAAATAACCTTCTGGTCTTTTAAATGTACTGCCTGCAGATGGGTATTCTAATGGTTGTTTTGATTCTCTTTTATTAGTTAGGTCATTAACTGCATTTTTTATTTGATCTTCATCACCATTTTGTAATTTAAATCTAGCTGATAAAACAATATAATTTTTCTTCATAACTATAGAAGATCTATATCCTAATTCTAAATCATCTTTTGATAAAGTAATTATATTACCTTTATCATCTATAACTTCTGCACTCTCTATAACATGCGCTATTTCTCCATTATAAGCACCTGCATTCATAAATACAGCTCCACCTACAGTTCCTGGAATACCACATGCAAACTCAAATCCAGTTAGTGAACTTTTTAAAGCTGTATTAGATACATCTTTGAGCATAGCTCCACATTCAGCCTCAACTATATCTCCTACTATCTTTATGTTCTTGACTTCATTTAACTTAATAACAACGCCTTTTAATCCACCGTCTTTTACTAACAAGTTAGATCCATTTCCAACTACGTAGAAAGGTATGTTTTTTTCTCTACAATTTTCTATTGTCTTAATAACCTGATCTTTAGATTCCGGAATTAAAAGAATATCTGCTGGTCCACCTACTCTAAAGTGAACATAATTTTTCATTTCCGCATCAATAATAACATTTTCACTTTTATAAAATTCTTCAAATAATTCTTTAAACACTTTATACTGATTCATACCTAACTCCTTATAAATACGTAGTAATATCCTTACATAGTATAAATTAAAAAACTTCAAGAAACAACCCACCAAAGGCATATTTATATATTATACCAAAGTCGTAACCCTTTTGTTACTTCTTTTCTTTTGTATTAAAGTAGTCTATTATGCTTTGAGCAGCTTTTTTATCTATGCTAGGTGTTTCTAGTAATTCATTTATGGTTGCATTTTTAATATTTTCAACACTACCAAATTTCATTAAAAGATTTCTTCTTCTCTTTTCTCCTATGTTAGGAATATCTTCTAATATAGAATGTAATGTTCTCTTATCTCTCAAAGTTCTATGATATGTAATTGCAAACCTATGAACTTCATCTTGTATCCTTCTTATCATTTGCATTAGGTTAGAACTTCTATTTATTATAACTTCTTTATTGTTATATATAATTCCTCTAGTTTGATGCTTATCATCCTTTACTAATCCACAAACAGGAATATTTATATTTAACTTTTTTAATACTTCTAAGGCTACATTTACCTGTCCCTTACCCCCATCCATCATAATAAGATCTGGGAAACTAGAAAATTTACCACTTGAAAAGTTTAGATTTCTCTCTTGAATTTTTTTTATTTCTTCAAGACCATGGGCAAACCTTCTTTCTAGTATTTCTCTCATACTATCATAATCATTGGCACCTTTTACAGATTTTATTCTAAATCTTCTATAATCGCTGTTTTTTGATCTTCCTTCTTCAAAGACAACCATTGTTCCAACTGAGTCAACACCTTGTATATTAGAGATATCATAGGCTTCTATTCTAAATGGTACTTCATCTAAATCTAGTAAACACTGTAACTCCTGTAGGGATATTCTATTGATCTCCTTCTCTTTAAGGAACTTATCCTTAAATTGCTCTAAAGTTATTTTAGCATTATTTCTTACCATTTCAATCATATCTTTCTTTTGACCTTTTTGGGGTATCTTTATCCAAACCTTTGATCCTCTTTTAATGGTTAAAAACTCTTCCATAAGTTCTAAGTCTTCTATTTCTGGAATATATATTGTTTTAGGAATTTTAGCGGCTCCTGCATAAAAAGATGTTATAAAAGCTTGTAATACTTCTCCTATTTTATCATCTACTGTATTTTCAAACATAAAATGTTCACGCCCAGTCACCTTGCCATCTCTAGCAAAAAATACTTGAATACAGCTATCCTTCTCATCTTGAAATATATTTATAAAATCTTCATCGCCTTCCATAGTTTTAAATATCTTTTGTTTTTCCACTATAGCCTCTATTGCAAGTATCTTATCTCTAAATTTTGCCGCTTTTTCAAACTCAAGATTCATTGAAGCGTCTTCCATATCTTTTTTAAGTGAATTTAGTATTGTTTTATCTTTACCATTAAGTATATCCATAATATCATCAATCATTTCACCATATTTTTCTTTTGTTACATATCCAGCACATGGCGCAACACATTTTTTAATATGGTAATTTAAACATGGTCTAACTTTTTCTCCACTTTCATTTATTATTAACTTACAGGTTCTTATAGGAAATATTTTATTTATCAAAGTTATAGTTTCATAGACTGCTGTTCCATTTGTATATGGTCCAAAATATTTGCTACCATCCTTTGCATATTTTCTAGTTACAAATACTCTAGGGTAGTCATCATTTGCTGTTATTTTTATAAATGGATAAAATTTATCATCCTTTAATGCTATATTATATCTTGGACTATGTTTTTTAATAAGATTACACTCTAAAATCAAAGCTTCCATTTCAGAATCTGTTACTATGTACTCAAACTCAGATATGTTTTTAACCATTACTTTAACTTTTTCTGAATGATTCTTAGAATTTTGAAAATAACTTTTTACTCTGTTTTTTAAAACTTTTGCTTTCCCCACATAAATTATTTCTCCAAGTGAGTTTTTCATTATATAAACACCAGGTTTATCTGGTAAATTTTTTAAATGATATTCAAAATCAAACATCAGAGTTCCTCCCTCCAATTATGATACTTCTCAATATAAATTTTATCATTATATATAGAAGTAAACAAAACTTATTTATATAGAAATTTAAGGATATAACTTTTAAATTAGCTATATCCTTAAATTTCTAAAATGGTGAATCAAATTCCTCAAACTTTGGCCAAAGTTTATCTTCACTTTCGACTTCAACCTCATCTTTAAAATCCCATGGAATATTTAATGAATTCCAATGCACTCCACCCCTTAATTCTCTTATAAATGGTTTTGTAACCTTATAATAAACTAAAGCATCTCTCTTTCCTTTTATATAGTATCCATGTGCGCATCCCTTAGAAATATATATTAGATTTTTATTGTATTCATCTAAATCCACTACTGTATACTTTCCAAAGGTTTTAGAATCTTTTCTTAAATCTATTACTACATCTTGTATTTCTCCTATTATACAAGTTATAAGCTTATCATGATCTTCTGGTGGTAATTGAAAATGCATTCCTCTTACTACCCCTGGCTTTGCTATTGCATAATATTCCTCTTTAAATTCTGTGCTTAACCCATATATATTAAATTGAGTATCATTAAAAACTTTAATTAAATCACAAGTACTTCCCATAAAAACAGTTGGTGTTATTAAGTAGCATCCCTCAACTTCTAATTGCTTAACCCTAAACATAGCTTGTATTCTCCTTTTAGTCTTTAAAGTTTTTTAACTTTATATAAATAAAGCTTAAAATTAAGTCTCTATCTTAATATATGACAAAAAATTTAAAGAGTGAGAAAGCTTAAATTAAAAGATAAAATTTTGTAGAAAAAGAGGTTGATAAGTAAAATCAACCTCTTAAACGCTATTCTCCAAGAACAGCTGCTCTCACAACCTGAGATGCTATATAAGCAGCTGAACCTGCACCATTTTCACCCTTTTCTACTATTACAGCTACTGCAATTTGTGGATTATCTAAAGGTGCTGCTGATATAAACCATCCATGAGGTATTCCTTCAACTCCATCCTCTATATAATCTGCTGTTCCTGTTTTTCCACCAGCATTTGTTCCTTCAAAGGCTGGCCATCTATGAGTATTATTTGATACTAAATAACCCATATATTTTTTTACTGTTTCTGCTATATCCTTTGAAATAACATCAGTTTTTAATGTTTTATTAGGTATTTCCTTTACTGTGTTCCCATCTTTATCTACTATTTTATTCACTAATTTAGGCTCCATAAGAACCCCATCATTTGCTACAGTCGCAGCAACTATAGCCATTTGCATTGGAGTTGATAATACACTTGCTTGCCCTATTCCACTTTGAGCTATATTTCCCACTTCGTAATCCTTTAATGCTGGAAATCTACTTTCTGATATGGAAATTCCTATTCCTGGAACTCTAGAGTTAAATCCAAACCTCTCTGAAACTTCTTTTAACTTAGGATTTCCCATTTCCATTGCAAGTGTTCCAAATACAACATTACTTGAAACTCTATATGCCATTTGTAAATCTAGATTTCCATGAGCTTGCTTCATATAGTTATTAAGTTCTGTTCCATCCGGAAAAGTTATTTTACCTGTATCATTAAATGTTCTATTAACTATACTTGGATCATTTTCTAAAGCTGCTGATAATGTTACTGTTTTAAATACAGATCCTGGAGGATACAATCCATTTATAGTTCTATTTAATAATTTACTATCTACATCAACACCAGTATTAGCTTCTTCTATAGCTTTTTCAAGATTAGTTGGATCATATGTTGGTTTTGAAACCATAGCTAATATTTCTCCTGTTTTAGGATTTAATGCAACTACAGCTCCCTTTAAATCTCCCATAGCTTCATATGCAATCTTCTGCAACTTATAGTCTAAAGTGGTGACTATACCATTTCCTACTTTTTCTTCGTTTCTACTTTCAAAAGCTTTTTTTAAATCAAAATCTTTAAGTAAGCTTCTAATACCATTTGAAAAACTATTATATTTTGATAATTCGCTATCAAATTCCTCTTCTAATCCAGTTAATCCAAATCTTTCATCTATATATCCTAGTGAGTGAACATATAAATCTCCATATAAATATTCTCTACTTTGATTAAACTTATCTAATCTAACACTTTTAGTTAACGGATTTCCATCTTTATCATATATAGTTCCTCTTAACACTTCATTTCTTTTTGCCCAAAGTCTTTTATTTCCTGTATCATTTGCTATATCAGGACCCTTAAAAACTTGAAAGTAGGCTATATATGATATCAACGCTATAAAGCAAAAAAGGAATATAACCATAACGTTTCGTACACTTTTTGCTAAATCATTCATAAAATCCTCCTTAATCTGTAAAACCTATTAATACAATTATAGCTATAAAAATTAATACTCTTCTGATATTTTTTGTAATATTCCCAACGCAAAAAACATTGTTATCATTGAGCTTCCACCATAACTTATAAGAGGTAGTGTTATACCTGTAAGCGGTATAACAGTAAATATTCCACCTATAATAACTAATGTTTGACAAGCTATCATTGTACTAAATCCAACAGCTGCAAGTTGACTGAACTTATCATTAGTTACAAATGCTATTCTTATTCCTCTATAAAATAATAAGAAATATATTATCATTAATCCGACTGCAAATATTATTCCAAGCTCTTCGCAAATAACTGCAAAAATGAAATCACTTTCTTTTGCAAATATTAAGTCAGGATACCCATTTCCTAATCCTACTCCAAATAAACCACCTGAAGCTATAGCATAAAGCCCTTGGACTATTTGATAACTTTCATCGTGTGCATATTTCCAAGGATCAAGCCATATTTTAACTCTTCTTTGTACGTGTCCAAAGACACCATAAGCCCCTACTGCTCCTATAGCTGAAAGTCCTAAGCAAGTAAAAACATATTTTTTCTTTGAAGTTGCAATATATAGCATAGTTACAGATATACCAAAGAATATTAAGGTTGATCCTAAGTCAGTTTGTAGCACCATACAAACCAAAGAAAACATAACTATTAATGCTGGTTCTATTAATTGTTTAAAATCTTCCTTAATTACGTTTTTACTTTCATAGTTCATAAGCGAAGCTGATAAGTATAAAACTAATGCTATTTTTCCAAACTCAGATGGTTGGAAACCAAAGGGTCCTATAAAAACCCAGTTCATAGCCCCATATGTTTCTACCTTAAATATAAGACCATACACCAATGCCATTGGCATAAGTATTAATGTAATAATCATATATATCTTTTTGTACTTAGCAAAACTCTTTAAATCCGGTAATGCTACAACTATAACTATATATGCTATTATTCCAAGTACAGCCCACACTAATTGTTTTATTGCAAAACTAGGATCTATCCTATAGAGCACTGCTATTCCAACTACAGCTAATATACTTGAAAATATAAGCATAAATTTATCGCCATCAGGATAAAATCTCCTTATTAAATAATGAGAAAATCCTATTATTAAGCATAAAATAATTCCTATAATTAATGCTTTTGTATCAAAAGGTTTCTTCAATAGAGCTAGATTAGTAAATAGAAGTAAGCATAGAAGATAAATCAATTTAAGAACTCTTTTTTCTAACTTTAATGCACTATTCATAATCTCACCTCTAATTTTTATCTGCTCTTATAACCTTAAATATAGCACTACCTATTCTTATTTTATCATTTGCCATTATCTTAGCATATCCTTCTACTTTTTCATCATTTATAAACACCCCATTAGTGCTATCTAAATCCTCTATAATTATCTCATTATTCTTAACTACAATCTTAGCATGGTTTCCTGAAGCATATTGATCTGTTAATTTTATTGTATTTCCTTCTTTTCTACCTATTGTTATAATTCCTCTTAACAATAAAATAGATCCTTCTTCTAAGCTTGAATTTTCACCCACACTCAGCACTTCTATACCATAATTCTTTTTAGCAGAAGGTTGCTTTCTTCTTCCTCCACCTTTTACATCCTTGTACATTATTTTTAGTGCATAATAAATAATAAAATATAGTATTATCATAAATGCCACACCAAAAACTAATGTCATTAGCTTTGAAAAACCCATCTTTTCACCTCAAAATTAGTATTCTATTACCATTATATATTAAAACTTCTAGTTAAAAATAACAAGTATACTTGACTTATCTTAACATCTTTTTAAGATATTTACCTGTATATGAGTTATTTACCTTACTTATTTCTTCTGGAGTCCCAACTGACACTATTGTACCGCCTTTATCTCCGCCTTCTGGCCCTAAGTCTATTATATGATCCGCACATTTAACCATATCTAAATTATGTTCTATAACCACTACTGTATTTCCTGACTCCACTAGTCTTTGAAGTATTTCAACAAGTCTATTTACATCATCAATATGAAGTCCAGTTGTCGGCTCGTCTAATATATAAAGTGTTTTTCCTGTACTTCTCTTTGAAAGTTCAAATGCTAGTTTTATTCTTTGTGCTTCCCCACCTGATAATTGAGTAGAAGGTTGGCCAAGCCTTATATAACCAAGTCCAACATCATTTAAAGTTTCTAATTTATTTTTTATTCTAGGAATGTTTTCAAAGAACTTTAAGGCTTCTTCTACTGTCATACTTAGTATATCATCAATAGATTTCCCTTTATATTTTACCTCTAAAGTTTCTCTATTATATCTTTTTCCTTTACATACTTCACAAGGAACATATACATCAGATAAGAATTGCATTTCTATTTTTATTATTCCATCTCCTGAACAAGCTTCACATCTACCACCTTTTACATTAAAGCTAAATCTTCCTGGTTTATATCCTCTCATCTTAGATTCTGGAGTTGTAGAAAACAGTTCTCTTATTATATCAAACACGCCAGTATAAGTTGCTGGATTTGATCTTGGAGTTCTTCCAATAGGACTTTGATCTATATCTATTATTTTATCTATATTTTCATAACCTGTTATTTCTTTATGTGCCCCGACTGGATTTTTACTTCTATTTACTAATCTATTAAGACCTTTATATAATATTTCATTAACTAAAGTACTTTTCCCTGAGCCTGACACTCCTGTTACCATAGTTAAAGTTCCTAATGGAACCTTTATATTAACATTCTTTAGATTGTTTTCTTTAGCTCCCTTAACAGATATAAAGTTACCATTTCCCTTTCTTCTTTCTGTAGGAATATCAATTTTCTTTTCTCCTGTTAAGTATTGCCCTGTTATAGAACCTTTACACTCTTTAATATCATCTAAAGTTCCTGCTGCTACTATTTCTCCACCATGTTCTCCTGCTCTTGGCCCTATATCAACTACAAAATCTGCTTCCTTAATAGTATCTTCATCATGCTCAACTACTATTACTGTATTTCCTACATCTCTTAAATTTTTAAGTGTATTTATTAATCTATCATTATCTCTTTGATGCAGTCCTATGCTTGGTTCATCTAGGATATATAAAACTCCCATAAGAGCTGATCCTATTTGAGTTGCAAGCCTTATTCTTTGTGATTCTCCACCAGATAAAGTTCCAGAGTTTCTTGCTAAACTTAAATAATCTAAACCTACATCTATTAAAAATTTAAGCCTACTTTTTATTTCTTTTACTATTTGGTCACTTATTATTTTATCCTTTTCTGAGAAAATTAATGAATCTATATATTCAAGCTCCTCTTTTATTGAAAGTTTTGTAAATTCGTGTATATTCTTTTCTCCAACTCTAACAGCTAAAGCTTCTTTCTTTAATCTTGCTCCCTTACATTTAGGGCAATGATTGTTACTCATATATTGCTCTATTTCACTTTTTATAACATCAGAATTAGTTTCTCTATATCTTCTTTTTAAAGAGTTTATTTCACCATCATATGCATATGAATATTGTGATTTAACTCCTTCTCTAGTGTAAATCACCTTCATCTTCTTACCATCAGTTCCATAAAGAATTAAATCTAATTCCCTTTTGCTTAGCTCCTTAACAGGCCTACCTAAATCTATATCATACTCTTCACTTAAAGCCTTTAATATAGCATATGTCCATGAGTCTTCTTTTAGCCTACCTTCTCCCCAAGTAGCAATGGCACCTTCTAGTATGCTTAAGTCTTTATTTGGTATAATTAAATCTTCATCTAATTCGATTAAGGTACCTAATCCATCACAGCAATCGCACTTCCCAAATGGAGAGTTGAATGAAAATAATCTTGGTGCTAATTCATCTATACTCATACCACATTCTGAACATGCAAACTTTTCACTAAATAATATGTCTTCTCCATCAATAATGTTTATAACTACTAATCCCTCTGCTAATTTAAGTGCTGTTTCAATAGAATCTGATAATCTTCCTTCTATGCCTTCTTTTATAACTATTCTATCTACAACTGCTTCAATATTATGCTTTATATTTTTATCTAAACTAACTTCTTCCTCTGCTAGTTCATAAATTGATCCATCAACTCTAGCTCTTATAAATCCACTTCTTTTTATATTGTCTAATATTTTTTCATGAGTTCCCTTTTTACCCCTTATTACAGGAGCTAAAACTTGAAGTTTAGTTTTATCCCCAAGAGCCATAACACTATCCACAATTTGATCAACAGATTGTTGCTCAATTGGAATTTTGCACTTTGGACAATATGGTTTTCCTACTCTTGCATATAATAACCTTAAATAATCATATATTTCTGTTACAGTTCCAACAGTTGAACGTGGATTTTTACTTGTTGTTTTTTGATCTATAGATATTGCTGGAGATAAGCCTTCTATATACTCTACATCTGGCTTATCCATTTGTCCTAAAAATTGCCTTGCATAGGATGAAAGTGATTCAACGTATCTTCTTTGACCTTCTGCATATAAAGTATCGAATGCTAATGATGATTTTCCTGATCCTGATAACCCTGTAAAAACTACTAACTTCTCTCTAGGAATTTCTAGAGATACATTTTTTAAATTATGTACCTTTGCACCTCTTATAATAATTTTATCTTTCATATTAAAATGCCCCTTCTTATTTTATAACATTAGTTTTTCAGTTTTCTTGAAATTTAATCCCGAACAAACGTTCTTTATTATATTCTAAGTTTTATTATAATTATTGTCAATTACATAATAAATTATTTAATAGAAGTAATTACTGAATAATAAACTTAATTTTCTTTTTTTATATTTTTACTAACAATTAAATTTAGTAAAATCTATTTAAGTACTGGAATAACTTATATTTTAATATAGTATTAAAATATGTATGAAAAATTAGAGGATGAATAAAAATTCATCCTTTATAAATCTATATTCCTATAGTATATTCACTATACTCCCTCAAAATTAAAAAGTGGAATAAAACTTTCTTTTGCTGTTCCTTCTTCCTGAATAAATCCCTTCTCTACTCCGATATCTAATGAATAATCAATAAGCGCTTCATAATGTTTTTGATTTAATGGCTTGTTTATTTCAGGATATTCTTTAACATGCTCTAACGGAGTATATTGATTCATAAGGCTTATATATACCTTGTTTCCATAGGTTTTATGAATATAATCTACTATTTTTTTAGAATCAAATAATAATCCTGGTAACATTAAGTGTCTTATTATTACACCCTTTTTTATTATTCCATTTTCATCAAACTTCACGTCGCCTACTTGATTAATCATCTCATCAATAGCTTCTTTTGCATATGAAAAGTAATCTTTAGCCTTAGAATATTTAACTGAATATTTACTATCAAAATATTTCATATCTGGAAGATATACATCTATATAACCCTTTAGTAGCTTTATAGTCTCTACTTTTTCATACCCACTGCTATTATATATTATTGGTATATTTAAGCCTTTATTTCTTGCTACTCTTATAGCTTCAATTATTTGAGGAACATAATGTGTTGGAGTAACTAAATTTATATTAAGAGCTCCTTTTTCCTGCAATTCTATAAATATTTCTCCTAACCTATCAATAGATATCTCTTTTCCAAAGCTACACTGACTAATATTATGATTTTGGCAAAATACACATTTTAAAGTACAGTAAGAGAAAAATATAGTTCCAGAACCTATATTCCCTGATATGCAGGGTTCTTCCCAATAATGTAAAGCAGCCCTTGCAACCCTAATTTTATCTCCTGCTCCACAAAATCCTCTTTTTTCACTTAACCTATTAACGCCACAATTCCTTGGACATAAGCTACAGTTTTCTAATAAACTTATCATTTTTTCACCTCAAGTAAGTTAAAACTTTTGCCCGTATTTATTTAGAAAATATATATCATCCCCTTTACTTATACTTAATACTCCTTCCCCAGCCTTATCAATATAATCTGCTTTTATTTTACTATTTGTTAATTTTAAATCTCTGTAATATATGTCTACATCGTCTCTAAAAAATCCTTCTTTAGTACAAATAAAAAATTGATCTATTACTTCAATATCAGAATATTTAAATGGTATTACTTCTTCTCCATCTAAATTTATAACTCCAACTTTAGTTTTTCTGTCATAATTTTCTATTATAAAAAAGTCCTTTATATCTTTAGAGTCATATACCCTTATATTAACATTATCAATCTTAAACTTTTCATTTCCCTTTGAATCCATAAAGCTTAACCCGTTATAATGATTATAAAATACAGATACACCTGATTTTGTAGTTCCCGTAAAAATATAATCCATAGGTAATCTATATATCTCATTAAAGTTCTTATCTAATACGACATTTTCAGAAGTATCTACGTCTTCTCCTACTATTATTCCATCTATAAATCCATCATACGAATTTTCGAAACTTATTGGGTTATTTACTTCATTTCCTTTTGTATCTATAAGTTTTGACCTTGCGCCATCCTTCACAATAGCATATCCATTTCTAAAATCCTTTGCATATTCGTAAATTAACGGAATAACTTCCTCTCCCTTTTCATTTATATACCCATATTTCTCATCATACTTAACCAAAGCTAGTCCATCTACAAAACTTCCTAAAACATTATATTTTATTTGTCCTACTTCTTTTCCGCTCTTATCTAAGTAGCCCATTCCTATTTTTTCATCATTATTTCCAACCTCAACATAGTTATTTATTGTTCTAAATATTCTATATTTATCTGTTCTAAATAATTCATTTCCCTCTTTATCAATTACTCCTGATTTACCATCCTCAAAGTCCACTACTGCAAGTCCATTATTAAAAGGCGCTGCATAATAATATTTATTCTTTACTACTAAATTTCCCTTTAAATCTACGTATCCATATCTTCCATTTTCATATATAACAGCTAGCCCTTCTGATGAATCATATGCACCACTATATTTAGGTTCTATAACAAT
Source organism: Clostridium sp. MB05 (assembly GCF_046581255.1). NCBI lineage: Bacteria > Bacillati > Bacillota > Clostridia > Eubacteriales > Clostridiaceae > Clostridium > Clostridium sp. MB05. The sequence continues at coordinate 107,131 of NZ_CP174370.1, forward strand.
ATCTCCATATGAATTTTTAAATCCATATAAACCATCTTTATCAAAAGCATATATATTAGATTTAAACTCTTCACTATCCAAATTCTTATTTATATTGTTATCTTCCTCTATATTGATATCATCTTCTATACTTATGTTCTTCTCTATTTTAGCTTCATAATTATAGTCATTAAATTTACTATATGATTCTAGTCCTAATTTTACTAGTACGGATATTAACGATGCTAGCAAAATAACTATACTTATAATTATAAAAACAATATATTTTTTCTTTAATCCCTTTGACATGAATTCCTCCTAAAACCCTTTTTATATTATTATTATTCCATATATTTATAAAATGAACAATTAAAATACCTTAATTAATAAAGTATGGTATATGAATTAGTACATCATACACCATACTTTTATAACTAAATTTAATTTACTTCTTTAATTTATTTATTATATCGCGTAGTTCTGCTGCTCTTTCAAATTGTAAATTTTTAGCTGCATCCATCATTTCTTCTGTGTATTTCTTAATTAACTTTTTCTTATCTTTTTCAGAAACCGCTTTTACTTCTTCTACTTCATAACTCGCAGAATCTTCTGCTACCTTTGTTGCTTCTATTACATCTCTTACTCCCTTAATAATTGTTTGTGGAATAATTCCGTTTTCTTCATTATACTTAATTTGAATTTCTCTTCTTCTTTCTGTTTCTTTTATTGCTTTATCCATAGACTTAGTTATATTATCAGCATACATTATTACTTTACTTTCAGAGTTTCTAGCTGCTCTACCTATTGTTTGTACTAGTGATGTTTCTGAACGTAAGAAACCCTCCTTGTCAGCATCTAATATTGCAACTAATGCAACTTCTGGAATATCTAGTCCCTCTCTCAAAAGATTAATTCCAACTAATACATCAAATTCTCCAAGTCTTAAATCTCTTATTATTTTCATTCTTTCTATAGTTTCTATATCAGAATGCATATAAGTAGTTTTTATCCCTAAGTCTTTTAAGTACTTAGTTAAGTCTTCTGCCATTCTCTTTGTAAGTGTTGTAATAAGTGTTCTAAATCCTTTTTCAGTAGTTTTCTTTATTTCTGCATATAAATCATCTATTTGACCTTCTACCGGTCTTATTTCTATAACTGGATCTAATAAACCTGTTGGCCTTATTACTTGCTCAGCTATATTAGTTGAATGATCTATTTCATATTGTGCTGGTGTTGCACTTACAAAAACTACTTGATTTATCTTATTTTCAAACTCAGCAAATTTTAATGGCCTATTATCATATGCACAAGGTAATCTAAATCCAAATTCTACTAAGGTATCTTTTCTAGATCTATCTCCTGCATACATGGCCCTACATTGTGGTAAAGTAACATGGCTTTCATCTATGAACATTAAAAAGTCATCTGGAAAATAATCTAGTAGCGTTTGTGGTGGGGTTCCTGGCCCTCTTCTATCTAATATTCTTGAGTAATTTTCTATTCCACTACAATAGCCCATTTCTCTAATCATTTCTATATCATAATTAGTTCTTTGTCTTAACCTTTGTGCTTCTAATAGCTTTTCTTGACTATTAAGCTCTCTTAATCTGTCTTCTAATTCATCTTCAATGGTTTTTATAGCTCTTTCTAAAACTTCAGGTGAAGTAGCAAAGTGAGATGCTGGAGATATTGATACATGATTTCTTTCTCCTAATATATTTCCTGTTAAAACATCAAATTCTCTGATTCTCTCTATTTCATCACCAAAAAATTCTACTCTAATTCCTTTATTAGATGAAGATGCTGGGATTATGTCTAAAGAATCACCTCTAACTCTAAAGCTTCCTCTTGAAAAATCTATATCATTTCTTTCATATTGTATTTCTATAAGCTTTCTTATTATTTCATCTCTTTCTTTTTCCATTCCTGTTCTTAGAGAAATTGTTAGCTTCTTATATTCATCAGGATTACCAAGTCCATAAATACAGGAAACTGACGCAACTATTATTACATCTCGTCTTTCTAATAAAGCTGATGTAGCTGAGTGTCTAAGCTTATCTATTTCATCATTTATTGATGCATCTTTTTCTATAAATGTATCTGTTTGTGGCACATATGCTTCTGGTTGATAATAATCATAGTATGAAACAAAGTATTCAACAATATTATTTGGGAAAAACTCCTTAAACTCAGAACATAATTGAGCTGCAAGAGTTTTATTATGAGCTAAAATAATTGTTGGTTTTTGAACTCTTTCTATTATATTTGCCATGGTATATGTTTTACCTGAGCCAGTTACTCCTAATAAAGTTTGCCCTCTATCCCCTTTATTTATAGAATTTACTAAACTATCTATAGCTTGTGGTTGATCTCCAGTAGGTTTAAATTTTGATTGAATCTTAAATTCAGGCATTTACTCACCCCCATAAAATTATTTGTTAATATTTATATTCTATCTTTTATAACTTTCTTATTCAATGAATAATAATCTTTTTATTATAAAACAAAAAGAAAGCTTAATGCTTCCTTTTCATTTCTTCTAATACCTTTTTAAAATCATCATTATCTATATTTAATGTATCATCTATATTTACCATTTTAGGTACAAGTAATATTCCTAGTCTTTTATTTTTTGGAATGATTTTTAAATCTACTATTTCTCCCGAAATCTTTTTTATCTTAATTGAAATTTCATGAAGGCTATCCTTAACTATCTTAAAAATATCTACTTCTGACATAGCTTTTTCATTATTAATTTCTATTATTTTATCTCCTCTTCTTATACCTGCTTCATAAGCTGGAGAAGTAGGAGCCACTTCTAATATAGATACTCCACTATCATCAGTAACATATATATATTCACCAGAATCTTCTAACTTCTTCTGAATTCTTATCATAATTTCATGCGCTAATGGTGCAAATACTATAACTACAATTTGTCCAATTATTCCAAATTGAGCTAACTGAGATATAATTGTTAAAGATATACCATAAATTAATATTCCAATCCCTGAATAAACTGGTTTCTTATTTTTATCCTTTGTAAATGATACAGAATTATAACTTATAACACCATATAATGGGATTGCTGATATAATAGCTGTACTTAATATTAATAATGTTTCTGTTCGATTTATTAGTGGCCACCAAGTTGGTGTTTCAATTGCTGTTGTAGCAAAACTAGATAAATCTCCAGAAAAAGCTATGAATATAGCAACTGGCAATGCCCAATACCTATTATAGGCAAAGCCACCTACTATTTTATTATCTTTATTTGAAAAAACAGGTATTGCTCCTCTTCCTCCATCAAAGATTACTAAAAATCCTTCTACTACGTGCATAAGTCCAACAAAAGTCATAAGTGCTAATATATTTATATTTATATATGATTTAGTATTTGTTATATTGGCCAATACACTTGATAATATACTTATTGCTCCTAAAACAGCTCCTGAATATGAAAAACATATGAATCTCTTTTTAACAAAAAGTAATAGAACTGATATCATAAACATTATTTCTATTCCAGAATTTTCATTGAATACAATTCCTAAGCCACTTAGAATTAAGCTTATTGCTGCACCGCCTATTATTCCTAATGAAATTTGAGAAAGTGTAAGCTCTAGAGGAGAATTTATACTCTCCCCTATAGTCATTTTTTGCATTATTGTTATTCTTTTGTTTTTTAAATAAAACATTATTCCTAAAACTACTAGCATAAATATGTGCATTGGCTCAATTATTGCATATGCTACAGTTCTTAATGTATATAGTATCAACTCCATCTCTGAGCCTCCTATTTTAACTTATCTTTTATAACCTCTAGCCCTTTATTAAATTGTGGATCTATACTCCTATTATACTCTTTTGATAACATTTCTTCTGGAATAGTTACCTCTATATCTGGCTTTATTCCTATTTTGTGTATATTTTCTCCATTTGGTGTATAATATTTTGAAGTTGTTACTTTTAATCCACCACTTCCATCCTTGAATTCTATAAGTTGTTGTACAACACCTTTACCGAAGCTTGTTGTACCTACTATTGTTCCAGCTTTATAATCTCTTAAGGCTCCTGTAACTACTTCTGATGCTGATGCACTTCCTCCATCTATTAATATTACTAATGGCATGCCCTCAGCTTCTCCTCCTACAGATTTTGACTCTTGTTTGTTTTCATATTTGTCTACGGTATATGTTACTACCTTTCCTTTTGGTATAAATTGTGAAGCAACATTAACTGCTTCTCCTAAGAAACCTCCTGGATTTCCTCTTAAGTCTAAAATCATGCCTTTCATGCCTTGATTTTTTAATTCAATTATTTTTTCCTTAAAATTCTTTGCAACATCTTCATCAAAAGATGCTATTTGTATATAGCCTACGTTTCCATCTATAATTTCGCCTCTTACTGAAACTACTTTAATAACATCTCTAACTATTGTTATATCAAGGTCTTGTGAGTTTGCTCTTGCAACTGTTAATGTTACAGGCTTTCCTTGCTCACCCTTTATCATAGATATTGTTTTTTCAACATTAGGCTCAACTATATCTGTGCCATCTACTTTTAATATGACATCTCCACTTTTTAATCCCGCTTTTTCAGCTGGAGAGCCTTCTATTGGTGCTACGATAGTAACCTTATCATCTTTAATACCTAGTTGTGCTCCTATTCCAACAAAATGGCCTTCACTTTGCTCTACAAATGATTTATATTCATTTGCATTCATAAAAACAGTATATGGATCCTTTAACGACTGAGTCATTCCCTTTATAGCAGCCTCCAACAAAGCATCATCATCTATTTGCCCATCATACTTTGCTAATAATGCTTCCCTTACTTGAAATAATAAGTTATATTTCTTAACGTCTTTTATATCTCCTAAATCCTTAGCAACATCTTCACTTACATTTTTTAATGTTAATCCACTAAATGCAAATACATTTCCTATATAGAAAAACATTATATTTGAAAATATAAAAGCTATAACTATCGCCACTATAATTATTGATTTTTTAGAGCTATTATTTACTTTTTTATTTTTGCTGTTATTCTCCTCCATATTCCTAATACTTCCTTTCATAAAAACTCATTCTGTCGTATATACATTATCTATACTCTTAGATTACCTTAAATATGTTTTAAGTGGAGTATATACTCCACTTAAACATATTAATTATTTTATCTTGTTATTCTATATTTTATACATCTAAGAATTTTCTTAATGCTACAGAACTTCCTACTGCTCCAACAATTGTTCCTCCTAATATGAATATCCATGTCAAGGTTCCAAGAACAAATCCAGGAGTGACTAATGTAACTAAGAACATATTAGACACTATGTATCCATAAGCCCACTTATATAATGCAAATAATGATAAACTTGCAAATAATGATCCTACTATACCAATTATCATACCCTCAATTATAAATGGCCACCTTATAAACCAATCAGTAGCACCTACAAATTTCATTATTCCAACTTCTTTTCTTCTTGAATACACTGTTATTTTTGTTGTGTTGGTAATTAAGAATATAGATACTCCTACAAATACCACAAACAATACTAACCCTGCTATTCTAACTCCATCAACAAATGAACTTATTGCATTTATCATTTCTTGTTGATTAGAAATATCTTCTACACCAGTCATATCCTTTACTGAGCTTCCAATAGCATTTGCATAAGCTGGATCTTTTAATTTTACTATAAATGAGCTAGGAAGTGGATTGTTTTGTAAATCATATCCTTGTAATAATCCTGGATTATCTTTTAAACTTTCTTTAAAATTTAAAAAAGCTTCTTCTCTTGACTCATATATTACTTCTTTAACGCCATCTTGCTCATTAAGCTTCATTTCTATTTCTCTTTGATCTAATAACTTTACATCCTCTTTTAAGTAAACTTTTATTTCAACCTTTGATGCTACATCTTCTATTGCTTTATTAAAATTCAGCCCTAATAAAGTAAATGTACCAAATATAAAGAATGTTATTAGTACCGTAATCATGGCTGCTATACTTAATGTTCTATTTCTTCTAAGACTTTTTAAGGCATCTATAAAAAAGTACTTTAGTGTATTAAACTTCATCTTCGTACATCCCCCTCTTAGTATCTCTTGATACACATCCTTTTTCTATGGCAATAACTCTCTTTTTCATATTATCAACTATTTCTTTAGCATGAGTAGCCATTAATATAGTCGTTCCTGCTCTATTTATATCTTCTAATAAATCCATTATTTCTTTAGCTGTTTCTGGGTCTAAATTCCCTGTTGGCTCATCACATATTAAAACTGAAGGATTATTAACTATAGCCCTTGCAAGTGCCACTCTTTGTTGCTCTCCACCAGACAATTCATTTGGGAACATTTTGTACTTATGGGAAAGACCAACTAAAGATAATACCATTGGTACTCTTTTTCTTATATCCTTTGCTGATGTTTCTACAACTCTCATAGCAAACGCAACATTTTCATATACATTTAATGTTGGTATAAGTCTAAAGTCTTGGAAAACCATTCCTATTTTTCTTCTATAGTAAGGTATTTGCCTTCTTGTTATTGTTGAAAGCTTCTTTCCTGACACTACTATTTCTCCAACTGTCGGTTCTGTTTCCTTAATTAACATCTTAATAAAAGTTGATTTACCTGCTCCTGAAGGTCCAACTAAAAATACAAATTCACCTGATTCTATATTTATATTTACATCCGCTAAAGCCTTAACATTGTTATCATATAGCTTAGATACATTCTTAAATTCTATCATTTCAAAACACCTCGCATCAGCCTATTTTTTTAAAAGTTGCTAAACCTATAGCGTTATTATAGCATAACATCCTCTAAGGAAAAACTTTTTTTATACTTTTACTTCTAATAAAATCTATATTTTTTTTATTTTCTTCAGAATTCTCTTAATTTCTTAATAATCTGCGAACCCTTTACCTAAAGCCTCTGTTGATTCACTAACTGTTAAAAAAGCCTCTGGATTTCTATGCTTTATAAATTGTTTTAAAGTTATAAATTGTTTAGAACTTAAAACTGTATATATCACAGTTGTATTTTCTTTTGTATAGCCACCTTTCCCCGACAAAATAGTACATCCTCTATCAATCTCATTATTTATAAAATCCACTATTAGTTTTTCTTTATTTGTAATTATAAATACTTGTTTAACTGGATTAATTCCAGCTATAAACCTATCAACTAAATTTCCTATTAATATAGCACTTAGAAGTCCAAATAATCCCTTTTCAACACCAAATGAATAAATTGCTAATAATGTAACTGTACAATCTGCCATTAATAGTCCCTGCCCGATTGGTATATGAAGATACTTATTTAAAATTTTTGCTACTATTGCAGTTCCTCCAGTAGATGCATCTTGATAAAAAACTATTGCTGTTCCCATAGCTAATACCGCTGAACCAAATATACATGCTAGTATTAAATTTTCAGTAATAGCTTTAGGATGTAAAAATGCTTCATATATCCACATAAAAAATGATAGCATAATGGTTGAATAAATGCTTTTTGCCCCAAATGAACTACCTATCAAAAAAAATGCAAGGATAAATAATATAATGTTAAATATAAATACTAATATACTTGGATTTATATTTATAATTTTATTTATCGCTAATGCCAACCCAGATACCCCACCTGCTGCTATGTTATTTGGAAAGAAGAAGTATTCTAGTCCTGTTGCTACTAATGCTACTCCTAAAGTTGATAAAATATATTCTTTTAACTTATTCATACGTTTTTTTATTCTCCTTCTAATAAATAGTCCCATCCCTAAAATTATTGTATATTCTTAAATCCTTCTCCCATAACTTCATGAACTTCTCCAACTGTTATAAAAGCCTTAGGATCTATTTTACTTATATACTGCTTTAATTTTATAAATTCACTTCTTCCCAATACTGCATATATTACATAAATATCAGTATTGGTAAATCCACCTACTCCTTTTAAATATGTGCATCCTCGCTCTAAATCGTCCATTATAAATCTACCTATTTCATCATTTTTAGAACTTATAATAGTTACTTCTTTACAAACATGGAAACCTTCTATTACCTTATCAATAGCAATTCCATTAATTATTACTGAAAGTAATCCATATAATCCTATGTTTATGCCAAAAGTAATTGCCCCTAATAAGGTTACTATAAAATCTACTGATAATAATGACTTACCTATATCAATATGGAAAAATTTATTCAATATCTTTGCTATGGTGTCCGTACCACCCGTTGATGCATTTGCATTAAACACTATTGCCATCCCTATTGAGGTTATAAGAGTTCCAAATATTGCTGCTAACATTAAATCATTTGTTATTGCTTGAGGATTTAAAAATTTTTCTATTATTGTCATCATTCCTGCCAAGCTAAAACTAGATACTATAGTTTTGACCCCAAAGTTTTTCCCAAGGAAAATAAATCCGATTACAAACAGGATTAAATCCATAATAAACACTAATGGTCCAGTAGATATGGCTGGTATATAATGATTTATTACTATAGCTAATCCAGTTAATCCCCCTGCCGCTATATTATTAGGAATAAAAAAATATTCTAATGATATAGCAACTAGAAACACACCTGTAAGTATTAAAACATATTCCTTTATTTTTTCCTTCATTATTATATGCCCCTTTCTTAGAAAACTTCTATTATTTTTCCTCATTTTATTCTTTTCTATCCGTAGCTTTAACCCTAATATTATAGTATTTTCATTTAATAATTAAATAAACCACTGTTACTATTATATTACTATTTTAGCAAATTGTAATTTAAAATTTAAAAATAAAAAGCTGTAGAAATTTTCTACAGCTTTAGTGGTAAATATAGCTATTTTTTTAGTAATTTATTTAAATTATTATAGTAAACTTTTTTATTTTTTCAGAGAAATTGCCTTTTTAACTTTTTCTATAACATTACTAGCTGTTAAACCATATGCTTCTAATAATTGATTTGGCAATCCACTTTCCCCAAATACATCATTTACTCCAACCTTTAATACAGGCGCTGGAGCTTCTTCAGTTAAAACTTCTGCAACTGCTGAACCAAGTCCACCTATTATATTATGTTCTTCAACAGTAACTATAGCTCCTGTTTCTTTTGCAGCTTTAATTAACAACTCTTTGTCAATTGGCTTTAATGTGTGAATATTTATTACTCTTGCATTAATTCCATCTTTCTTTAATTGTTCTTTTGCTTCTAATGCAACATCTACCATTACTCCTGTTGCAACTATTGTTACGTCATTTCCTTCTGATAATGTCACGCCTTTTCCTATTTTAAATTCATAAGTTTTTTCATCATTTATAACATTTACAGCAGCTCTTCCAAGCCTAACATAGCAAGGTCCATCATACTCTGCAATAGCTTTTATAGCAGCTTCTGTCTCTACTGCGTCTGCTGGGCATATTACTGTCATATTAGGTATACTTCTCATTAAAGCTAAATCTTCTATAGCTTGATGAGATGCACCATCTTCTCCTACTGTTAAACCAGCATGAGTTGCACATACTTTAACATTTAATTTGGGATAACAAATAGAGTTTCTAATTTGTTCAAAAGCTCTTCCAGCTGCAAACATTGCAAAGGTACTAACAAATGGTATTTTTCCACAAGTAGATAAGCCTGCTGCAACTCCCATCATATTTCCTTCAGCTATCCCCATATTAAAGAATCTTTCTTCACAAACAGCTTTAAAATCTGCAGTTTTTGTAGATTTAGAAAGATCCGCATCTAAAACTAATATATTCTCATTAACATTAGCTAATGATGCTAATGCTTTTCCATAAGCTTCTCTTGTTGCAATCTTCTTACTCATTAGTTATTACCTCCAATTTCTGCTAGTGCTTGCTCACATTGTTCTTTACTTGGTGCTGTTCCATGCCATGCTGCTTGATTTTCCATAAAGGAAACACCTTTTCCTTTTATAGTGTTACATATAACAGCAGTAGGTTTTCCTTTGCAATTTTTAGCTTTATCTATAGCATTTATTATTTCTTCTATGTTATGACCATCTATTACTAATACATTCCATCCAAAGGCTTCAAACTTTTTATCTATTGGTGATGGATTCATAACTTTTGTTATATCTCCATCTATTTGCAATCCATTAAAGTCTACAAATGCAGTTAAGTTATCAAGTTTATAGTGAGCTGCTGACATAGCTGCTTCCCAAACTTGGCCTTCCTCAAGCTCTCCATCGCCTAAAAGTGTATAAACTCTATAGTCCTTCTTATCAATTTTCCCTGCTAAAGCCATTCCTACAGATGCAGAAATTCCTTGGCCTAAAGACCCAGTTGACATATCTATTCCAGGTAAGCATTTCATACTTGGATGCCCTTGTAATCTTGATCCAATTTTTCTTAAAGTTTTAAGTTCTTCAACAGGAAAATATCCTTTTCTTGCTAATACACTATATAAAACAGGGGCTGCATGTCCTTTAGATAATACAAATCTATCTCTATTTTCGTCCTTAGGATTTTCTGGGTCTATATTCATTTCTCCAAAAAATAGTGTAGTTAATATATCTGCCGCTGATAATGAACCACCTGGATGTCCTGATGCTGATTCTGTTAGCATTGAAACTATATCCCCACGAACAGTTTTAGCTACTGATTTTAATTCTTCAATATTTTTTATCATTTTTTATCCTCCTAAGATTTAAATTTACCTGTCAATATATATTTTCCTATATTCGCTAAAATTATTTTAGCATAACATTTTTATTTTGTATATACTATTACTTCTATTTTTTAATAAAATATATATTTTTTACACTTAAGTGATACTCTATTTAAAAATAGTATATCACTTTTGCTATGTTTTATATAAATAAAAGAAACCCTAATCGGGTTTCTTAAGTATTTAATATACTCTTTTTCTCAAAATTTTATGCAAGATTTAAACTAATTAATAAGGCTTTATTAACTTTCTTCATATCAGCATCTGTCATATGCCCTATTTTTTCTTTTAATCTTTTTTTATCCAAAGTTCTTACTTGTTCTAATAGAACAACTGAGTCCCTATTCAATCCATATTCTTCTGAAGAAATTTCAACATGCGTTGGCAATTTAGCCTTATTTATTTGTGAAGTTATAGCTGCAACTATAACTGTAGGACTATATTTATTGCCAATATCATTTTGAACTATTATAACAGGTCTAATCCCACCTTGTTCTGAACCTATAACAGGACTTAAATCTGCATAAAAAATATCCCCTCTTTTTACTACCATAGTCGTCATTAGAAATATCACACTCCGCAAAGCCAGTTCTCATATTCGTTAATATCTGCAATTTCGCACTCGAAAGGAAGTTGTGAAAGCTCCAAATTAATTTTAGACATTTCTTTGTAGCCCTCTTTCATTAATTCTGAAAATTCCAAATCAAGTTGGTCTTCATTATATTCTATTAAATTGTAATCAATAAATTGACTATTTTTTTTAATTTTAACTACATTTTTTATAAAATTTAGTTTTTTAACTTTATTAGACATAATTTGCCTCCAGGTAGTAAAAATCTATGTATAACTCAATTATATTGCAAATTATGTCACTTTGTCAAAACATATGTTTCAAATTCTTTGTTTAAATTTATATTTCTATAGTTTTTTTATAATTTAATAAAATAATATTAAGGTTTAATTTATAAAACTATTTTTACACTTATGTACTCCATTTTCTTTAACTTCTTAACGCGTACTAATATCGAACTGGTTATTTTTATTTTACTTTGTTTCTATATCAATTAATCTAGAAATCCATCCTCTAATTGCTTTAGTTTTTGGAAATCTCTATACACAATCCTTATTCTATCTTTTCCATTTTTGTCATAAACGATGGCTCCAATTGGAGTCTTTTCATTCTTATCTATGAAAACCTTAATTTTATCTAAATGATTATTTTTTAAAAATACCTCACTGGTAAATTCTATATACTCTGTGTCTCCCCACTCTTCCTGTCCCTCTTTTATTCCATCTTCATTAATTGGGTATGATAATAATTTATTCATAAAAGCTAAAGAATGTATTTTATCCATATCATCTTCCATTGCATATTCTTTATTTGATATGTTGTCTTTAACTATAATTTTATTATCTTTGTATATCTTTGATCTTTCTTCTCCAAAGTCAATTCTTCCACCAATATCTTTTAAATAATAGTGTTTAGTTTCCTCTCTTTCCTCTCCCCTAGAATTTTTTATTATATACTCTACTTTTGTACTATAACATTTTATTTCTCTTAGAGATTTTATTATTTCTTCATTACTTGGCTCAGATGTAATTCTAAATAATATCACTAAAAGAATCAATATAACTGGTATGCATACCATAAGTATTAATAATAATTTCTTTTTCATAAATCCTCCCTAAAGCTTTAGTACTTATTAATACTAATATTAGCTTTAGATGGATTTTATTCATACTTTAAAACTTATCTAGATATATAATCCATAACTTTAGATATATTTTCTATAACTTCAGAGGCTACTATACAATATTTATTGGAATAGGAAAGCTCCCCTGCTAACCCATGTATATATGTACCAAGTAAAGCTGAATCCATAATAGAATGTCTTTGTCCTATAAGTGATGATATTATTCCAGTTAAGCAATCCCCCATTCCTCCTGAGGCCATCTTACTATTCCCTGTATTGTTTATGTACACATCATCACCATTTGTTATTACAGTATTGTACCCCTTTAGAACTATTATTACATCATTATCTTTTGCATATTTTTTTGCAATACCTATTCTATCACTTTCAACAAAATCAACTGATTTACCTAGTAGTTTCGCCATTTCTCCCGGATGTGGAGTAAAGACTGCCCTTCCTCTAATCCTTTTCATTAAATCCTTATCTTTTGAAATCAATTGTAATCCATCTGCATCAACTACAAAAAATTTTTCTTCATAGCTTTTTATATCTTTTAGTATATTTTTATATAAGTCTCCTTCTGTTAAACCAGGTCCTATCGCAATTACATCTGAGTTCTCCAATAAATCTTTTACTTTCTCCTCTTCCTTTATATCTAAAGTCATAGCCTCAACTAGCTTACAACTCAATATATCTTGGACATATCCTGAAGATACTAGGGTAATTAATCCTGAACCTGATTTAACACATGCTTCAGTAGTTATATATGCTGCTCCAGTATAACCTTTACTACCTGCTAAAATAGCAATTTTCCCGTACATTCCTTTATGGTCATATAAATTTCTCTTTTTTAGCAATTTGCTATACTCAACCTTTTTTAAAATAGTTATTTTTTCAGAGTTTTCATGCTTAACATAATCTGGAATACCTATATTTAAAACCTCAAGTTTACCCAAATAACTTAATGCTTTATACTCTATAAATCCTCTTTTTATAACTTCAAATGTATAAGTTATATCAGCTTTTATAGCCGCCCCCATTACTTCACCATTATCTGCATTTAATCCTGATGGTACATCAATACTTATTTTAGTTTCCACATATCTATTTATAGTATCTATTAAACCAATATATAATCCGCTTAACTCTCTATTTAATCCTATTCCAAAAAGACAGTCTATTCCAACTTTATAGCTACTAAAGATAGGAATTAAACTTTCTATGTCCTTTTCATTACTAATATAAGTAATTTTTGATGTAATTTTTTTTATTATTTCTAAATTAGTAGAAAATTCATTAGAACAGTTATCATTTTTATTTACGACAACTACCAACACATCCTTATTTTTTAAAATTAACTTTCTTGCAATAGCTAACCCGTCTCCACCATTATTGCCTTTGCCACAGAAAACAATAAATTTTTCTCCCATATTAAAAATTTTATTTACTACTTCATTTGCTGCATTTTCCATAAGAACAATACCTGGTATCCCAACTTTCTCTATGGTGTATTTATCTATACACATACATTTATTTGTTGACATTACATACATTATGCTTCCTCCAAAATAGCAAAAGCTATTGACGACGTATTATTATGTGATATTGATATATTTATATTATATTTTTTACCTATAAGGCTATTTATATTATCACTTAAAAATACCTCAGGCTTTCCTAACTTATCCCTTAAAACCTCTATTTCCTTTAAAGAAAATCCCCTTATACCTGTTCCAAAGGCTTTACTTATAGCCTCTTTAGCTGCAAAATTTCCTGCTACTACTTCTGCTCTCATATTTCTAGATTTAAACATTTCAATTTCTCTTTTAGTGAATAACTTATCTATAAATCCATTTGTTTTATTAATAGCATTTTCAATTCTATCTATTTCAATTATGTCAGTACCTATTCCAATTATCATAAAAATCACCTCTAATATATTTTACTATAAATACTACATGATTATATGTGATTTTTAACTTACTTCAAAATTACAAATTAAAATCTGATACATAGTTATCAACATATTCTCCTAATATGTCAACAAGATGTATTGGAGACACTTCATTAACATGTATTAAATTTAAAAGTTCCTTAACCTTTCCTTCAATATTAGATATTTTTCTAATCTCATCCCTTTCTATTGTAACTACATTTCCTTCAACTAAGTCTTGTCTTTCCGCCTCTATGCCAAAAGCTTGTCCACTAAAAAAATCCTCCTTTATCATTCTATAGGCATATCTGCTTTCCTTATTATCATTCTTTGTAATATTGTATAAACTATCAACAATATGCATTTTATCCCCCTCTTTATAAACCATATTAGGTTAATTAACTACTACAATAAAAACATATCATAAAATTTATCAAAACAATGTCAAACATTGTTTGTTATACCATTAAAATATTTCTTTATATTTTTACATTTTTTTCTCAATATATTTTTTTAACATAAAGTTATTTAATAATATAAAACATTTTTATAAATAACATTAGCTTCTTGTCGAATTTGTTGCTTTTTATTATTAATCTTATCTAATTTATATCTATAATTGATGATTTAGTAATAATATTGATATGTTATTGTTAGACTATATATATCTTTTAAAAAATACTTATATTGATCTGGAATATAAAATATAAATTATTAATAAATATTTTAAATAGTTATTGATATTGTTAATAATTAGACATATAATAATTTTATAATAATTATTATTATATAATATTAATTTGAGGTAGGTGTAAATTTATGAAATCTTTACAATTAAAAAAAGATATACATTGGGTTGGGGCTCTTGATCCAAATTTAAGAATTTTTGATATTATTATGTACACACCTTACGGAACAAGCTATAACTCATATGTTGTTAAAGGAAGTGAAAAAACAGCTGTTTTCGAAACAGTTAAGGTTGAATTTTTTGATGAATATATAGAAAGATTAAAAGATTTAGATATAGATATTACAAATATTCATTATATCGTTCTTGATCATACTGAGCCTGATCATGCTGGATCAGTGGCTAAGTTGTTAGAAATTTCACCAAATGCCAAAGTAGTAGGCTCTGCTCCTGCAATTAAATTTATGAAAAAAATTGCAAATAGAGACTTTGAATCAATAACTGTTGGCGATGGGGATACATTAAGCTTAGGAAATAAAACTTTACAATTTATTTCTGCCCCTTTCTTACACTGGCCAGATTCAATATACACTTATGTTCCTGAAGACGAAGTTTTAATTACATGTGATTCCTTTGGGTCTCACTATTCATCTGAAGCAATAATAAATAGCAAAGTTGAAAATAAAGATCACTACATGGACGCACTAAAATACTACTTTGATTGTATTTTTGGACCATATAAACCATATGTATTAAAAGCTATAAAAAAGATTGAAAATCTAAAAATTGATATGATTTTACCCGGTCACGGGCCTGTTTTAGTAGAAGAGCCAATGAAAATTGTTGAAACTTATAGACAATGGAGTACTCCTGCTTCTCCGCTTGACGATGGTAAAAAAATAGTTACAATACCTTATGTTTCAGCATATGGTTATACTGAAACATTAGCTAAGGAAATCGCTAAGGGCATAGAAGCTGCCGGAAACATTGAAGTTAGATTATTTAATGTTATACATCATGAGATGAGTGATATAATTAATAGCATAGGAGAATCAGATGGATTGCTATGCGGCTCACCTACTATAGTTAGTGAATTACTTGAACCAATTCGTGATATACTTTCAAAACTAAACCCAGTTGTCCATGGTGGAAAATTAGCTGCTGCATTTGGTTCATATGGTTGGAGTGGAGAAGCTATTCCTAGAATGGAAACAAGATTTAAAGAGTTAAATATGAAGCTGTATGGTCCTAGCTTAAAAATAAACTTCAAACCATCTGATAACGAATTAAAAGAAGCTTATGAATTTGGACTTGGATTTGGAGAAATTTTAACTGGTAAAAAGAAATTTACACCTATGGCAAAAGCTAAAACAAATATAGAAGAAGTTCCTACAAACGGCGGTTTGAAACTTTGGAAATGTGTAATTTGTGGTGAGATATTTGAAGCTGAGACCGTTCCAGAAATTTGTTCTGTATGTGGAGCTGGAAGTGATCAATTCATAGAAGTAAAGAAAGAGACTAGTAATTATTCAATTGATAAAGAAGAAACCTATGTAATAATAGGTAATGGTGCTGCTGGTTTCTATGCTGCTAAAGCTATAAAAGAAAGAAATGCTAGTGCAATTATAAAACTTATTTCTAATGAAACAGAGCACTCATATGTAAGAACTCAGCTTTCTGATTTAATAACTGATGAAATTGATGATACATTCTACCTTGCAAAAGCTAATTGGTATAAAGAAAATAATATAATTGAAATTCTTGGTGCAAATGTAAATAGTATTGATAAGGAAACTAAAACTATTAAATTAGATAATAAACAAGGAATTCGTTATGATAAGTTAGTTTTAGCAAATGGTAGTTATAATTTTGTTCCTCCAACAAAGGTTAAATTAGATGATTCTGAAATAGAAATAAATTCTTGGACTTATAATACTATTAAAGGCATTCATACAGTTAAGAAGCTTAGTGATGTTGAAGCTATTAAAAATGAATTACCTTCTTCTAAAAATGTAGTTATTATTGGTGGTGGCTTACTAGGTTTAGAAGCTGCTTGGGAAGTTCAAAAACGTAATATAAATGTTACTGTAGTTGAATTAGCAGATAGAATGCTTCCTCGTCAATTAGATACTGAAGGATCTAAGTTATTTGAATCACTAGTTAATAAAACTCCTGTTAATGTATTACTAGGTGAAGCTGTTGAATTTATAAATGCAGATAAGAATGGTGTTAAGTCAATTCAATTAAAGAGTGGTAAATTAATTGATGTTGATACTATTATTTATTCTGTTGGAGTTAGATCTAATATTTTCTTAGCTCAGCCTTTAGGAATACAATGTAATAAAGGTATTGTTGTGGATCAATATATGCAAACAAATATTGAAGATATTTATGCTTGTGGAGATGTAGCTGAATTAGATGGAATTTATTATGGAAACTGGCCAGCTGCAATAGAAATGGGTAAAGTTGCTGGGGCTAATGCTACAGGTGATAAAATTAAATTCGAGAAATTTGTTTCATCTACAGTATTTGCTTCAATGAATACTCAAGTATTCTCTGCTGGAACAGTAAACTTTGATGACCCTTCTCTAGAAAAGGTAGGTTATATTGATAGTGTAAATAATAAATACTCTAAATTATTCTTTGAAAACAATAGTCTAGTTGGAGGAATATTAATTGGTAATATCTCTTCTTCTGTAAAAATAATAAATGGAATTCAAAATGGAGAAGATAAAGCAACTGTATTAAGTAAGGGTACTATTTAAAAATAATATATAACTTTATCTCTAAAACTTTATTTTAAATATAACAGGGTAAGATATTAATTAATATCTTACCCTGTTATACTATTTATTTAAATTTATATTTTAATCTTTAATTAGCAAAATCATTTAAATTATCTGTGTTTTCTAATTCTTTTTCAACTCTTCTATTTCCTACAAATTTAAAATCTTCTGCTACAACTTCAGCTATGTACTTTTTGTTACCATCTTTATCTTCATAGCTTCCTGTTCTCAGTCTTCCACTCAAGCTTATATAGCTTCCTTTTCTCATATATTGACACACTACTTCTGCTTTTCTTCCCCAAATTGTAATTGGTATTAAATCTGATTTTCTTGTGCCATCTTGAGCTTTAAAATTTCTATCTACTGCGATTATGAATCTAGTAAATACTTTATCACTACCCTCTAATGTTCTAAGTTCAGGGTCTTTTATTAACTTTCCTAATAATACTATTTTATTCATTTTTACACCTCCTGAATATCTCTTCTTTGATTATATCCAGTTAGTTTTTTTCTATACATAAATAAATAAAATATTACATATTTTTATAAACACTTTCTTAGAAACAAAATAAGAGACTATATAAAAATAGTCTCTCTAATAGTTTTATTAATTTTTTCGTCTCATTGATAAAACTGAATTTATTTCAGCTCCTAAAATTAGTATCATTGATGTAATATATAACCAAGTCATTAATATAAATACTGCCCCTACGCTTCCATATAACCTTGAATAATTAGCTATATTATTTATATAGTATGAAAACGCTAATGAAACTATTATCCATCCCAAGGTACTTATTATAGCTCCTGGAAAAACCTCTCTCCATGGAATTTTTTTAGCAGGAGTATACCTATATATCCCTGCAAATATCCAACACATTATAAGCACAACTACTATATACCTGCTTAAATTCCATATTATTATTATTATATTCTGAAATGGAAGTATAGATATTAAATATTTTCCTATCAATTCTCCAAATACTAATAAAGCTAAAGCTAACATTATTATTAAAGCTAAAGCTAAGGTAAAAAATATAGCTACAAATGCTCTTTTTATAAAGGATCTACTTTCCTTCATGTCGTATGCTTTATTAACACCTTTAATAACTGCCCTAAATCCCGATGAAGCTGACCACATTGTAAGAGCAATAGAAGCTCCTAATAAACCAGCATTTTGAGTATCTACAATTTCAACAACTGTGGTATCTACTAATGTAAATACACTATCGGGTAATATAGTTCTTAACCCATCTAAAATATCTGCAGAGTTTAAATTGCTAAAACCAACTAATGTCATTAAAAATATTAAAAATGGGAAAAAGGCTAGTATTAAATAGTATGCAAGTTGAGCACCTAATGCAAATATATCATCATTATTCACTTTTACAATAAAATATATTATACCATCTATTATAGACTTTTTATTTTCATTATTGTTATTAGCCATTAAATCACCACATTATTTATTATTTATTTTTTATCTTTTATATTATATCTCAAATAAGTTATATTATAATTCTTTTACATTATTTAATTATTACTTTATATAATACTATATTATTTGAAATTATATAAGCAAAGTGATGTATTTATTTCTAATTCTTTCTAAAAACCATTGATTATAGTATAATCTCTATGTAAACCTTATATAAATTGAAAGGGTGTTTATTATGAAATACATATTAGAAAATGAAAATATAAAAATATCAGCTAATACATTTGGTGGAGAACTTAATAACCTAATTAGTAAAAAGAACTCAACAGAGTTTCTATGGAATGGAGATGAATCATATTGGAAATATCATTCTCCAATATTATTCCCTATAGTTGGTAGGGTTACAGATGGTAAATATTTAGTAGATGGATTAGAATATGAATTACCACAACATGGTCTTGCAAGAACTAAAGACTTTAAAATGATTGAAAAAGACGATAATCATATAGTATTTGAACTTTTATGGTCAGAAGATACATTAAAAGTTTACCCTTATAAGTTTTCATTAAAGCTTTCATATGAGCTTTTAGAAAATGGCGTTAAAGTTGGATATAATGTTACTAATCTTGATGATAAAGATATCTACTTCTCAATAGGAGGTCATCCAGCATTTATGTGCCCATTAATGGTTGGAGAGAAACTTGAAGATTACTACTTTGAATTTAACCAAAAGGAAAACTGTTCTTTAATGGAGCTAAATTCCAAAACTGGATATTTTACTGATGATAAAAAGCCATACTTCAATGATGAAAACATTATAAATCTATCTTTAGAATTATTTAAACTTGATGCCTTAGTGTTTGGAGATTTAAAGTCAAATATAATAAGCTTAAAATCAAAAAATCATAACAAAAGCTTATCTATGGACTTCTCTGGATTTCCTTATTTAGCTATATGGACAAAAGCAACTGGAGCTCCTTTTGTTTGTATAGAACCATGGTATGGTCATTCAGATTTTTATAATTTTAATGGAGAGTTTAAGGATAAAGCCGGGATTCAAAAATTAAATGTTGGAGATTCATTTACTGCAAACTATAAGCTATTTATAGATTAATAATTCTTATATAGGCATAAATATAGACTTACAGTTTTAATTCATACCTATATTAAAAGAAATTCATATAAAAATAATATTAAAAATAAGTCAAGGTAATACTCTAAGTAGTTTTATACCTTGACTTATTTTTATTAAATGCTAATTAGTTAAGGCAATTGCCCTAACTGGTGATGCATCTCCGCATTCTATTTTTAATGGAGTAGCTACTAGTGTAAACTCTTCGCTATTTATCAGATCTAAATTAGTTAAATTTTCAATTATCAATTTTCCTCTAGATAAAATAATGTTGTGTATTTCAAAATCTATACTATCAAATTTATCAATAGATATTGTGTCTATTCCTATCCCTCTTAAGTTGAAGTCGCATATCCATTTAGCTGCCTCTTCAGTTAAGCTCGGAAAATCATTAAAGTAATCATTACTTCCCCAATATTTTTCCCATCCTGTTTTTAATATTAGAAAATCACAGTTTCTTATCCTATCCTCATATTTTATTAAATCTCTTATAGTAACTTCTTTGAATTGAGAAATATCAACTATAACAGCTATACCTATAAAGTCACTTACATTAAACTCGTCAATATTTTTCCCCTTATTAATCATATGGCTTGGCGCATCAATATGGGTTCCTGTATGAGTACATATTTTTAAAATTTTCTCATTAAAACCATCTTTTTCGATTGTGGCTATATTGTATATCTCAGGCTTCTCATCTTTTGTATATGTAGTCATATCTGTGTTTATATTGTGACTTAAATCTGTAACTCTCATCCTAACTCTCCCATCTATCCATTATTTTATTATTTCCCATTCCTTTGGCAATAAATCTCTATATTTAAGTGTAAAGTATCTGTCATCTATAAGAAGTATCCGTCCCTCATCTGTTTCTGTCCTTATTACTCTTCCAGCCGCCTGCATAACCTTATTTATTCCAGGATAAATATATGCATAATCAAAACCTTTTTCTTCATAATAATCCTTTATTATATCACCTTCATTTGAGATTTTAGGAAATCCAACTCCTACTATTATGCTTCCGATAAGCCTATTCCCTGGTAAATCTATACCCTCTGAAAATACGCCTCCTATAACACAAAATGCTAGTATATTAGATTTATCTTGAAACGTGTCTATAAACTCTTCTTTTTCAGACTCTGTTAAAACCTCTTCTTGACAAATAGTATTACTTTCTCCATAAAGCTCTATATACCTTAAATATATCTTTTTTAAATATTGATAAGATGGTAAAAACACTATATAATTTCCAGATTTTACTTCTATAAATTTTCTTATTAACCCGCATAAATTATCAATATTATTTTCTCTTTGTCTAAATCTCATATTAAGGGGATACCCATAAACTTTTAGATTATCTTTTTTAAATGGAGATGCTAATTTCATTCTATAGCTCTTATCGTCTCCTCCAAGTAAATCTATATAATAATTTATAGGTGTTAAAGTTGCTGAAAATATTATAGTTGAATAGCTTCCTTGAACTATTTTAGACAGATTTTTAGAAGGATTAACACAAAACAGCTTAACTTTAACATTGTTTTTATCTTGCTCTACTAAAGTGACATACTCATCACTATAAAGTTCTGAAATAGATATAAAACTTCTAATATCAAAATATAATTCTTTAATTTCATCATATCCTT
The DNA here is from genome assembly GCF_046581255.1 of Clostridium sp. MB05. Classification (NCBI taxonomy): domain Bacteria; kingdom Bacillati; phylum Bacillota; class Clostridia; order Eubacteriales; family Clostridiaceae; genus Clostridium; species Clostridium sp. MB05. The sequence goes on from NZ_CP174370.1 coordinate 129,129, forward strand.
CGGTATTTACAGCCTTTATAAGATATTCATCACATTCTTTTAAAACTATTCTTAAAAACTTATATAAATTTTTATACTCTTCTTTTCTGTAAATACTATCTCGCTCTAGCTCCTGAACTTCTCTTCTAATTTCTATGAGTTCTTTATTTGTAGCATTTAATGCCTTATATAAGCTTGGTACCTTTCCTTTAAGTAATCTACTTGCATGTAATATCTTATCCTTATAAATTTCTGCACTAAACATATTTCTAGCTCTATCCACAAGGTTGTGACCTTCATCCACAAGTAATATATTGTTTTCCACATCTTCTTCAAAAAATCTTTTAAGTTTAGCTCTTGGATCAAAGGCATAATTATAATCACATATTATGACATCACACCATAAACTTAAATCTAATGATAGCTCAAATGGACATATACTATTTTTTCTTGAATATAACTCTATTATTTCTCTTGTAAAATTATTTTCCTTTTCTAACATCTTAAATATAATGTTATTTACTTTGTCAAAATAGTCAACTGCATATTCACAATACTCTGGATTACACTTCGCCTTCTCTTTAAAACAAATTTTTTCTTTTGATGTTAAAGTAATATTTCTACATGTAAGTCCATTTTCCTTTAATCTATTTATTGATTCCTCTGCAACAGTTCTGGTTATAGTTTTCGCAGTTAAATATACTATTCTATCTCCTCTATCCTCACCTAAAGATTTTATAGCTGGGAATACTGTAGATATAGTTTTTCCTATTCCTGTTGGAGCCTGTGCAAACAATACAGACTTCTCTTTTATTGTATTAAAGCAGGTAATCGCAAGTTCTTTTTGCCCTTTTCTATAGCTATCAAAAGGGAATTGTAGCCTTTTAATAGATTTATTTCTTGCTTCTTTTAATATCGATTTTAATAATATCCACTTTTTATATTCTTTAATTATAGAAAAAATGAACTCTTCTAATTCATCTAATTTAAATTTTTTATCGAAACTTTTAACCTCTTCCGTTTCTATATTAAAGTAACTTAACCTTATATATATTTCCTTTAAGTTATTTTTTAGAGAATACATGTATGCATAAAATTTACCTTGTGCCCAGTGTAAATCATTATAATCATCATCTATAAATATTAGTGATTTCATAGTGGATTTTATCTCTTCTATATATACATTATCATCTTCTATAATTATTCCATCCGCTCTTCCCTCTACAATTAAAGTTATATCATCTATTTCAAAGGAATGCTCTAATTTTACTTCTTTTTGATAATTCATATATATTTTTTCATTACTACTTTGAAGTTTTTGATGAGCTAACGTTCCTTCTAAAGCTCTACTTCTTCCCATATATCTATCATCTAAGCTACCAGTCTTTAAAATATATTCTATTATTCCTCTAACAGATTCTTTAACTATTCTTTTATTATTCATTAAAGTTCTTCCCTACCTATATACTTTACATATATTATAATCCTAAAGTTAAATAATTAATAGGATATAAAACTGAATAAGGTATTGCCATAATCAAATATAACAACACCTTAATTTAAAATACTTTATTTAATTGAATTTATGGTTTGTGAAAGGTTATTTATGCTAGTAGTAAGATTCTCTAGTTTTCCTTCTATTCTTACTAATAAGTATAAGGAAATTGCTATAGGAAATCCTAAATTAGCTATTAAGTTCACTATCTCTTCCATAAAAAATCACCCCACTATTTAAATATGCTTATAATGGGATTTTTTTAAAAATATAATAATTAAATTTATATAGAAAAACTAATTTAATTAATTTATTATAGTTATCCTATTCTGAATGATATTCATTTACTATTTTTTGTACTAATTTTTTTATAGCACTTGCTTGTGCTATAAGAGACATTACTATAACAAATGTTCTTATACTATTTTCATCTTTTTCATTTAACTTTAATTCAGAAATTATACTATCTAATTTTTCCTCATCTACAGCTGGCTTAATTAAGAAATCTTTAAAGCTCTCACTTTGAGTTTCTGAGAATATCTTATATGCTTTTTCCCAAGATATAATATCATCTGTTCTGTCATTTATCTCATTAAATGCCAAAGTGAAAACCTTTTTAATTTCTTCCGTTGTTAATACCGGTCTCATATAGCTTAAAAGAACTAATTGTACCAAATGTATTTTAGTATAGCCCCTTTTCTTTCCGTCCTCAGGCTTACTTATAACTTCACTCTTTATATAATTTTGAACTATATTATTAGTATATTTATCCTCCATAAACTTATCATTTAAAAAATCTATAACTTGAGATAAAAAAAGATCATATTTCGGTAAATCATCGTAACCAACCATAGTATTATTAGACATTTCTTCGGCAACTTCTGTTATATAATTAGTATCTATTTTCTTTACCATTCTATCCACCTCTACATTTTTACTTTATTATAATTATATAGTATATATAAACTTATTACAAGTTATTTTTTTCTGTTTAATTTAATTTTATTATTATTTTCTTAAAATAATATAAAAATTATCTATTATTTTGAAATTCTTAATTAAAACATGCACTTTATACAATTAACTTTACATATATACATATATTTTTTACATTTTTTTCTTATTTTATTATCTTTTTTTTAATTTTATTTTGTACAAACTTAATTTTCATCTTCTTAAGCTAGTAGACAAGCCATTCTACATTTTTTTACTGTTTTACTGTAAATTTGATAAATAGTATTGACTTTTCTAATTTATGGTAGTATATTGTATTTATAACTCTAAGAGTCATATTAAATTTGTAATTTTTGAAAATATTTTTCTTTTATGTTGACTTTTAATTACATTTTTAGTAATATTAACTTGCAAGATGTCGAAACTTGTTTTAAGGAGGAAATAAAATGAAATCAACTGGTGTAGTAAGAAGAGTGGATGAATTAGGAAGAATAGTTATTCCTATTGAATTAAGAAGAACATTAGATATAGCTGAAAAAGATGCTTTAGAAATCTATGTAGATGGTGAGCAAATAATATTAAAAAAATATGAACCAGCTTGTATCTTCTGTGGAGATGCTAGAGATGTTGTTAACTACAAAGGTAAAAACATCTGTAAAAACTGCTTAAATGAATTAAAAAAATAATTTTAATACTTATTAAAAAGTCAGTTATAATTAAATCCCCTATGAATTCGTAAATTCGTAGGGGATTTAATTATAACTCTGTTGAGTATTTATAGACTTCTTTTTTAGGTAGATTTCTCTCTTTAGCCACTAGTTTTATAGCTTCTTTTTTGTCTATTCCGCTTTCTATTAATTTTATCAAATGCTCTTCTATTGTTAAATCGCTCCACAAAGCTTCCTTTTCAGCTTTTATCTCATCGTCTGATTTTCCTTCAATAACTAAAACAAACTCTCCTCTCGGTCTGTTTTCTACAAAATATTCAATGGCTAATGATATAGTACCTCTATAAATTTCTTCATGAAGTTTAGTAAGTTCTCTACATATTGCTATCTTTCTATTACCTAAATTATTTAATAAATATTCTAATGTATCCAATAGTCTATGTGGAGCTTCATATAGTATTATAGTATCTCTGACACCATTAATCTCTTCCATTATAGGATTTCTCTCTTTATTTTCTCTTGGTAAAAATCCTCTAAAAATAAACTTTGTTGTATCTAATCCTGAGTAAACTAAAGCAGTTGTTATGGCTGTTGCTCCAGGTAATACTTCAAATTCTATTTCTTGTTCTATGCATTTTTCAACAATTACACTTCCAGGATCAGATATTCCTGGAGTTCCAGCATCAGTAATTAATGCTATATTCATTCCATCTTTTAATCTATTTATTATATCTTCACTTTTCCCTTGCTCATTGTGTTTATGATAACTAAATAAGCTTTTCTTTATATTAAAATGATTTAATAGCTTTAAACTTTGTCTTGTATCTTCTGCTGCTATTATATCTGCATTTTCTAAAACCTCCAAAGCTCTTAATGTTATATCCTTTAAATTACCTATTGGAGTTGGTACTAAATATAATTTCCCTTTTTCCATGAAGCTAAACCTCCCTACCGTATATTTTATTTAATTCACTTGAATAACTACCATCTTCATTATACACATATAAAGGTGCTTCCCACTTTAAATAAGCTCCTCCATCACGTTGGCCTTCAACTAAGACTATATTAGGTGCCTTCTTACTATTTGGTTGTATCATCTGCACTCTTTTAGGCTCAATTTTATACTTTCTCATAAGTTCGAATATATCTATTAACCTTTCAGGTCTATGTACCATATACATTCTTCCATTATCCTTTAAAAGCTTTCTAGCTGATACTATTACATCCTCTAATGTACATAATACCTCATGCCTAGCTATAGCTAATTTATCATTAGGATTTACTATCCCTGAATTATTTAATTTATAGGGAGGATTAACAGTTAAAACATCAAATTTGCCTAACTTACTTAGAAAATTTATATCTTTCAAATCAGCATTTTCAAATTTAATTACTTCTTCTAATTTATTATAGATGCTACTTCTTCTAGCCATTTCCACCATATCGCTTTGAATCTCGATTCCAATAGCTTCTTTAGGCTTATATTTCCCATATAATAAAAAAGGAACTATTCCAGTACCTGTGCATAAATCTATAACTCTATGATTTCTTTTTACATTAGCAAAATTAGATAATAGTACTGCGTCTACACCAAATCTAAATCCTGATTTTTTTTGTATTAAATATAAGTTATCTAACTGTAAATCATCAATAGATTCATCTTCTAGTAAATTAATATTTCTATTCATCTTAAATACCTCTAATTTCTTTTGTCATTATATTATTAGTATCAACATTAATATAAATTATAATAATAAGTCTACCAATTAAACATAATGAACCTTAGACTCTTCTTAAATATATACTTATAAGCTTTAAAACTAATCTAAATTATATCATAAAATATTATCCTATTAATATTTTATTTTTTAAATTAAATTAGTAAAAACATAATAATATATTATTATGAAAATAAACTCCGCCTAAAATAAGACGGAGTTTATAAAAATCATATAATTAACTTCTAATTAAAGTACTCTTCTAGCAGTAGTGAATGATGTAAGAGGTGAAACCTTAACTGCATCTCCTGGTTGTGGAGCATGTATATATTGTCCTCCACCTACATAAATTCCAACGTGATCTAAACCATAAGTAAATACTAGATCTCCTGGTTGTAATTCATTATATGAAACTTCACGTCCCACTCCAACCTGTGAATAAGTTGTCCTTGTTATGTCCATCCCCGCTACATTTCTATATACAAAACTAGTAAATCCTGAACAATCAAAACTACTAGGTCCTGTTGCTCCATAAACATATGGAGTACCTATATATCCATATGCAAAATCTACTATTGCATTACCTGAACTACTTGTTCCTGCATTACCTGATCCAGATCCTCTATTTGGTATACTTGCTGCTTCTTCTTGAGCTTTTAATTCCTCAACTTTAGCTGTTCCTGCATCTATTGCATTTCTAACTTCTTCAATTACGGTTGGACTCTTAAGCTGATTATCTTTAATGTTTATTAATTGGCTTATAGCACTTTGAAGAGCTGATTTATCGTTAGATGATTTTACTATTTCAAGTTGATGTTCAACTAAACCTCTTTCTGCAACAGATAAAAACTCAGCATCGAATTTTAATTGCTCAGCCTGTGCTTCTGCAATAAAACTTTCCTGCTCTGCTTTCTTAGTTTCAAATTCTGATAGAGTCTTATTAGTTTCCTCATTTATTTTAGCTATTTCATTTGATTTTTCTTCTAAAGAAGATACTTTCTCGTCTAATTTTTCTTTCTTATCTACTAAATCTGTTACTATCTTTTTATCAATACTTACAAGTCTATTAGCAGAATCTAATTTAGAAACAAGATCACCAAAACTATCAGCACTAAATAGAAGCATTAAATAACTTCCTTGTCCACCTGACTTATATAGCTCTCTTAACCTTTTTCCTAATACTTCCTCTTTTTCTGAAATTTCAGTTTTTGAATTTTCAATTTCTTTCTTTGTGTTTTGAACTTCATCCTTAATAGATTCCATTTGCTTCTTATTATTTTCAACCTTTTCAGCTAATGGTGCTATTTGTTCATTTAAACTATATATCTTACCTTGAATATCTTCTATCTTCTTATTTATTTCGTTATACTCTTGTTGATTTTTTTCTATTACCTCCTGATTTGGAGTAGCAAAAACCGGCGTGACTGAAGTTATTGTTAAAGCACCTGCTATAACAATTGATAAAATCTTCTTTTTCATAAGTGTTTGGTCCTTAGACCATCCCCCTCTCCCTATATGATTTATTACCATTATAACACTTATGGAAAGCTTGGACAATGGTAATTTTTAAAAAATGAGATATTTAGACCATGTAAATGTATACTATACATATGTAGATAAGTCTTGGTTATCCATATATAACCATGATTACCTAGTTTTCATTATAATTATATGCTATTTATAACCATCATTATTATAATTTTATAAATAAATTATTAAAAATTTATTTATAAAAAGGTATAGGAATATATTTCTATATATTCCTATACCTTTTTAAAGACTTACTTTGTACTAAAGATGAAATAGATACAATTACTATAAATAAAATTATTATATACTTAGATTGATTTGGTAAAATATAATCAGCTATTCCTAATACAACACCTAATGCTCCTATAGATATATTAAATATTCCGTTAACCTTCATAAACTTATCAATATCACTATAAACTCCACTATTGCTTAATAGCTTTTTAGTCTTTTTGCTCTTTAATGATAATAATCCCATTAATATAAAGCCTATGCTTCCCAAAATAATTACTATAGTACTTCCTCTCATTAATTTGTTCCTCCTAAATATATATAATATCTATATATATTAAAACAACAGAAAAATAATTTCAACATTTTATTTTTAAAACTGTTGACATAGCAGGTTATAATTACTATAATTATAATGTACTTCGGGGTGTGGCGCAGATGGGAGCGCGCGTGGTTTGGGACCATGAGGTCGCAGGTTCAATCCCTGTCACCCCGACCATAAAAAAATCCTCTCTATTATTGAGAGGATTTTTTATTTTATTTATTATTTCTTACTTATTAAGTATAATAATTTTTAGTTTTAAGTAAATTTTATTTTAATATTTGTATTTTAAATTATATATAGATATACTATATTAATTGCAATCCATATAGTCATTAACTTCTTTAAGTTTATCTTCAAACCCAATAGATTTACAAGAAATTAATACTATAGGAATTATTGATATATAAACACACAATATTAATATCAACATAAATCTTATCCCCTTTTCAAAATTCTAATTACAATACTTATATGAAAGAGGGGTCATAATTGTTAAAATTTTTATATACTACTAAAATAATATAAATTAACATAATATTTAACTTATTATAATATTATGTTAAATAACACTTGAAGGAGGTAGTCATAAATATATGGATAATATACAAGCAGTTATATTTGATTTAGATGGAACACTAATAGACTCAATGGGAATATGGGCTCAAATAGATGAAGAATATTTAAGTAAGTTTGGTTATAATGTTCCTGATAATCTTCAAGAAAAAATAACTCATCTTACTCTTACTGAAACAGCTATCTATTTTAAAAACAATTTTAATATAGATAGCAGCATAGAAGATATTATATCTACATGGCATGAAATGGCCTTTTATCATTATTCTAATACAATTAAACTAAAAGATGGTGTAGTAGAGTATTTAACTTTACTAAAACAAAAAGGTGTGAAAATCGCCTTAGCAACTAGTAATTCTATCCCCCTACTAGAGGTAACACTTAAGAGAAATAATATATACCACTTTTTTGATTCAATAACTACAACAGAGGAAGTAAAAAAATCAAAAGATAATCCCGATATATATTTACTATCTGCAAAAAAACTTAATGTTGATCCAAATAAATGTTTAGTTTTTGAAGACATAGTACAAGCTGTTAAAGGGGCAAAGCTTGCAGGCATGAAAGTGTTTGCTATTTATGATAAAGCATCTGAAAATCAAAAGAAAGCTTTAATAAATATAGCTGATAAATACATATTAAGCTTTAATGAATTACTATAAAAAATAAAGGAATTGACATCAATTCCTTTATTTTTTATACTTTATTATGCTCTAGTAACTACGTATTTCTTTTCTAATTCTTTAACAACATCTAAATACTTTCTTTGTTGCATTTCTTGTAGTAATGTATTTACAATTTGATCCTTAACTTCATCAAATAGCATTTCTTTACCTTCATTTTTCTCTTCAACCTTTATCAAATGATAGCCAAATTGAGTTTGAACAGAATCACTTACAACACCTATTTCTAAGTTAAATGCAGCTTCTTCAAATTCTGGAACCATCATTCCTCTACCAAAAGCTCCAAGGTTTCCTCCTTGCTCCTTAGATGGGCAAGTTGAATATTTAACAGCAGCTTCTTCAAATGTAATTTCATTTGAATCAATTTCGCTTTTAATTTTATCACAAAGTTCTTTTGAATCAACTAATATATGTTTTGCTGTAACTGTTGGCTGTTGAGTAAAAACATTCTTATTATTATTATAATAATCTAAAGCATCTTCATCTGTAACAGTAACTTCTAATAATAATTTATTTATTGTTAATTGAGTTAAAATATCTTTTTCTGCCTGTTTTACATTTTCTCTATACTCTTCTGTAGAATCCACATTTAATTCTTTACCTAGCATGTTTATTAGTTCAAAAGAAACCATTTGCTCTAATAATTGTTTTTTTGCTTCTACTGTTTTAAAATAATCTCTTCTTTCTGCTGGGTATTTCATAATTACTGCTTGTAAGTCAGACTCTTTTATTTCTCTTCCTGCTATCGTAGCCAAAATTTTATCTTCCATTAAAATATCTCCTTTAAATAAAAATTTGTTAACATAGTTAATTATACCAGAGTTTATATTAAAATATATATGATTTACTAATTTAATATAAATTTACGATTAAATTAGTATTACTTGTTGATAATAATTATTAGTAGTATTATAATTAAATAAACTTTATAAGGAGGATGTTTTTAATGGAATTAGGAAAATTAGCACCAAATTTTACACTTATGGGATCTGATGGAAAAGAACATAAATTAAGTGACTATAGAGGAAAAAAAGTAATAGTATATTTTTATCCTAAGGATAATACTCCGGGATGCTCTACAGAAGCCTGTGATTTTAGAGATAATATAACTGAAATAAGTGATTTAAATGCTATAGTTCTTGGTATAAGTAAAGATAACTTAAACTCACATAATAAATTTATTGAAAAATTTAACTTACCATTTGTTTTATTAAGTGATGAAGAAAAAGTTGTTTGCCAGCTATATGATGTTATTAAAGAAAAAAATATGTATGGTAAAAAAGTTCTAGGAATAGAAAGAAGTACTTTCATTATTGATGAAAATGGAATTCTAATAAATGAATTTAGAAAAGTTAAAGTTAAAGGTCATGTAGATGCCCTATTAGAATTTATTAAATAAAAAAGTCGCCAAGGCGAGATTGTCGAGCCGTAGACTTTTTTTAGCGCATGTGCATTTCCGAAGCTTGCCTGAGGAAAATCTTGTACGCGCACTATATTCATATTTTTACTCTTTAGGAGATAACTTTAATACCTAAATACCTTACAATAGTTATTCATAATAAATATAAAAATATAATTTCCTAAAGAGTAAAAAAGCACTAACAAATGTTAGTGCTTTTTTATCTGGTGGCTCGACCAGGAATCGAACCAGGGACACGAGGATTTTCAGTCCTCTGCTCTACCGACTGAGCTATCGAGCCATATATAACCTGGCAACGTTCTACTCTCCCACACAGTTTCCCATGCAGTACCATCGACGCTGTAGAGCTTAACTTTCCTGTTCGGAATGGAAAGGAGTGTTTCCTCTACGCCATCATCACCAGATATCAGAGTGTTCTCTGAAAATTGCACATGAATTACAGCCAAAATCTTTTAATTATTGGTCAAGCCCTCGACCTATTAGTATCAGTCAGCTAAATATGTTACCACACTTACACCTCTGACCTATCAACCTTGTGTTCTTCAAGGGGTCTTACTAGCTTATGCTATGGGAAATCTCATCTTGAGGGGGGCTTCACGCTTAGATGCTTTCAGCGTTTATCCCTTCCCGACTTAGCTACCCAGCCATGCTCTTGGCAGAACAACTGGTGCACCATAGGTCAGTCCATCCCGGTCCTCTCGTACTAAGGACAGCTCCTCTCAAATTTCCTACGCCCGCGACGGATAGGGACCGAACTGTCTCACGACGTTCTGAACCCAGCTCGCGTGCCGCTTTAATGGGCGAACAGCCCAACCCTTGGGACCTACTACAGCCCCAGGATGCGACGAGCCGACATCGAGGTGCCAAACCTCCCCGTCGATGTGGACTCTTGGGGGAGATCAGCCTGTTATCCCCGAGGTAGCTTTTATCCGTTGAGCGATGGCCCTCCCACGAGGTACCACCGGATCACTAAGCCCGACTTTCGTCCCTGCTCCACTTGTGGGTGTCGCAGTCAGGCTCCCTTCTGCCTTTGCACTCTTCGAACGATTTCCGACCGTTCTGAGGGAACCTTTGGGCGCCTCCGTTACTTTTTTGGAGGCGACCGCCCCAGTCAAACTGCCCACCTAACAATGTCCCGTCACCAGATTCATGGCGTCCGGTTAGAATCCCAATACTGTCAGGGTGGTATCCCAAGGATGACTCCACTAAGGCTGACGCCCTAGCTTCTCAGTCTCCCACCTATCCTGTACAGACAATATCGAAACTCAATGCTAAGCTACAGTAAAGCTCTACGGG
>NZ_CP174370.1:145000-157500 GCF_046581255.1 Clostridium sp. MB05
CCCTATAAACTGGCAAATAGAAAATATATAATAAAAAGGCACTAAAATGTGCCTTTTGGTTTATTTTAACTAATTCTATGCTTTGATTTCTTATAGAAGGAATACCCAAGAGAACAAATTATTCCTACAACAGAGCATGCTGAAAATGTCAATATTATATTATCAATGAAAAATCCCATAAGGATTCCTACCCCAGCCCCCAGTGCTATCCCCTTTGCTAAGTAATCATAATCCTCATCTGATAAAATTAACTTTTCCAACATATGCATCCCTCCTAATATATTTAACTCTTTAAAATTAATTAATTATATACTCTTATTTTAATATATACTTCTTAAGTATTTCTTAAGTTAAGCTTAAAGTATAATTAATTATAATAATTACTTATACTTATATATTAAATCATTTACCATAACTTGTAAAGAGTTATTTCATACCCCTTATTTTAAATACTCTAACCATATTAGTGTTACATTAATATACTAAACTCATATGAAATTGTTTTTATAAATAAAATACTTAAAATTAGAGTGTATTCATCTAAATAGTAAGTTTAAATAAAGAAAATTATTATATTATTAATAATTTCACTAAAAAATAAAAAAAGCTAACTAATTTAAATTAGTTAGCTTTCCTGGTGGCTCGACCAGGAATCGAACCAGGGACACGAGGATTTTCAGTCCTCTGCTCTACCGACTGAGCTATCGAGCCTTAACGAATTCTATTTTATAAAATTTTTTACCATATGTCAACGTTTTTAATGATTTTTATTTTTTATATAGTTTTATATTTATAAATTTAAATATAAATTTAAGTAATTTTTACTTAAATCTATAAATATAATAAATTATAGTATTACTAGGAGTTTCTTATGAAATATATATTATTTATTTTACTAATATTATCATTAGTAGCTATTTATTTTTATTATGACAAAAAACTTTCACTAATGAAAAAACAATTAATGATAACATCAAATCAATACAATAGTATAAGAAAAAAATATGAAATGTCCAGAAAAGCTAATAGTAATTTGTCTATAAAGTTTGCTACTCCTTCTTATAAGGTAGGAATAATTAATAGTGCTGCCAAATTATATATAGCTCCTATAGATTCCTCTCAATTGATTAGAAAAATTAACATACGAATGGAGGTTGGAATTTTAGATTCTGCTGAGGTTAATAAACAAATATGGTATTATGTAAATTTACCTATTGATAATTGTATGAATTGTAGAGGTTGGATAAATTCTAAAGAATTCTCTATGTTTTATAGTGAATCTTCTTCTATAACAAAATCTAATTAAATTCTATATAACAAAAAGTTAGGAGATTAATTAACTCCTAACTTTTTGTTATATAAAAATAGTCATACCTGCTATATATACTATTATTGATAATATAAAAGGGATATTAAATATTCTTTCATCATCTAATATAGCTTCCCCTCTTGTATAATTTAAACTTTCTATCTTTCTATTATCATTTAATCTTTCTAGCTTTTTTATTATTAGAAAAACAAAGCTAGCAAATACTATGGCAATTCCCCCATATGTTATTAATAAAATTAATTTTTGTGCTAATTCTATATTTTTAAGTGTTAATTCAGTTGCATCACCCATTACAGATGATCCACTTGTAATATAGCTTGATAACTTTGCAATAGTTACTGATGTTCCATTTACTATAAAGTGTATTATCATAGATGAAAATATACTATTAGTTATTCTAACTAATAATGCAAGTATAAAACCTAATACTGCAGCATATAGGAATTGTTGTGCATTTAAATGTAAAAGCCCAAAAAATAATCCTGTTACTGCTGAAGCTATATATTTATTTTTATTTTCATATCCTGAAAGAACTATACCTCTTATTGTGATCTCTTCTGTTATTGTTGGTAAAAGTGCAACTAAGGATAAAAGAAATATATATGGTGTTGATGTTATTTGAGATATAAATGCTCCTATTTCATTGTTGAAGAAAAACGTAGAAATTACTGAAAAGAAAGTCATTATAGGTTGCACTAAAAAAGCTAATAATATAATTAAAAGTGTATCTTTCCAATGTAATTTGTTTAATTTAAGTGTATCCTTAAAAGATGATTTTGTTACTATTAAATATATTAATGCTGGAAGTAAAAATATTATCATGTGAGTTAAAAATAGTATTATTCTTACATCACTTAATCCTATAGCCTGATAAATTGGTGTAAGTGCAATTGGTCCAAATATTTCTGCTAATAATATTATTAAAAAATACATGTTTGCTCTAAAAACTTTTCTCATATATATACCCTTTCTTTTTTAGTTTTAAAATAAATTTAGTTAATTCATAATCATTTTAAACTTTATGATGTCTATTTTTTAACTTTTGTAGTGTATAACTTTATAAATTAATGGACATAATTATAATGAAGCGAGAAAGCTTCCACAGTTAATCGCCTCTCCCCCATTTTATTTATATACAAAAAATAATCCCCTACTTTTTAAAAGTATAAAAGGGGATTATTTTATTCCCCTTTTTAATAATTAGTGCTCAAAAGTTCTTTTCTTAAAATATTAAGTGCATTCATTGTAGCCTTTCTTCTAATCCTTTCTCTATCTCCTGTAAAATTAAATTTTTTCACAACTACATTTCCTTTCACAAATATACCTATATAAACTAGCCCAACAGGCTTTTCATTAGTTCCTCCACCAGGTCCTGCTATTCCTGTAGTTGAAATAGCTATATCAGTTTTTGCTTCTCTCGCTATCCCTATTACCATTTCTTTTGCTGTTTCTTCACTTACAGCTCCATACTTATCTAAAGTTTCTTTTTTAACTCCTAGTCTCTTCATCTTAGCTTCATTTGAGTAAGTAATAGCACCCTCTTTAAAAACTTCTGATATTCCCGGATAAGAAATTAAACTAGAAGCAACCAGACCTCCTGTACATGATTCTACAGTAGCTATACTTAAATTTTTGTTACACAATATTTCTGCAACAACAGCTTCTAAAGAATTTTCATCTTCTCCATATATATACTCACCAAGAACTTCTTTTATTTCTTTATATACAGGATTTATTAAATTATTGCATTCATCTTCATCTTTTCCTTTAGCAGTTATTCTTAAAGTTACATCAACATCCTTAGCATATGGTGCAACAGTAGGATTAGTACTATTTTGAATTAAGTTATTTATCTTTTTAGCCATTAAGCTTTCCCCAATTCCAAATAATCTTAATGTTTTAGATTTTATAACTTTACCTGTTATTCCAGCTAGATACTTAATTACATGATTATTAAACATAGGCTTCATTTCTCTTGGTGGTCCTGGTAGTATTACTAGTATCTTATCATTTTCAGATATTATTGCCCCTGGAGCTGTTCCATTAGAATTGGGTAAGATTACTGCATCCTCTGGAAAATATGCTTGTTTTTTATTTGCTTCTACTACAGCTTCATCTTTCATGTCTAAATATGTTTTAATCCAATCTAAGGATGGTTTATGTAAAACTAGTTTTTTATTAAAATATTTTGCACCTAATTCCTTTGTTAAATCATCTTGAGTAGGCCCTAAACCACCAGTAGTAATAACTAAGTCACATCTTTCAAAAGCATTTTTAAATGCTTCAAGTATTCTATCTTCATTATCACCAACAACATTTTGATGATAAACATCAATTCCTAGATTAGCTAATTCCTTAGCTAAATATTGTGCATTTGTATTAACTATATCACCTAACAGTATTTCTGTTCCTATTGCTATTATTTCAGCCTTCATTTTAATCCTCCTATGATTTATTTTATATTAAACATTTTACCATAAATTATAAAAAGCTACTAATCAAGTGATTAATAGCCTTTTATTTATTTATACTTATTAGCATTAATGTAATATTTACCTGTTTTGTTTACTCCCTCTTCTAAAATAGAAAAGTTACTATCCCTAAGCATAGAAGTAATAATATTTATATCCTCTTTTGAATTACTATTTAAGGTTATAGTAAAATTATCATTTTTATCTACCACACCCATATAGTCAAATATATTACTATATTCACTAAGCCCTAGTCTCTCACTTATATCCATTTTGTAATCTGGCATAGTTTCCCTCCTATTTTTCTTTAGTATATACCTCTATACTTAAAATTAATTCTATATTATTTTTTCTCATTAAATTTATATTTATTCACTACATCCAAATTTAATTTTTTCTAGCTTCTTCAATTATTTTTTTAGCTTCTAACTCTGGAACCTCTTCATACCTTTCAAGTTCACTTACAAAACTTCCTCTCGCTTGAGTCATTGATCTTAGATCTGTAGAGTATTTAAACATTTCTGATAAAGGAATCTCAGCACTAACTTTTTGTAACCTTCCTTCTGGTTCCATTCCAAGAACTCTTCCTCTTCTTTTATTAATATCGCCTATTATATCTCCCATATATTCATCCGGTATTAACACCTCTACATGCATAATAGGTTCTAATAAGACTGGCTTCGCTGCTTCTAATCCTTTTTTATATGCAATTGATGTTGCCATTTTAAATGCCATTTCTGATGAATCTACTGGATGATATGATCCATCATGTAAGGTAGCCTTTAAACTAACAACGGGATATCCTGCTAGAACCCCTTTTTCAATACAATCTCTAAGTCCTTTTTCTACTGCTGGTATAAAATTTCTTGGTACAACTCCTCCAACAACATTATCAACGAATTCCAACTCATTTTTTCCATCTCTTCTTGGCTCAAATTTTATTTTTACATCTCCATATTGTCCATGTCCACCAGATTGCTTTTTATGTTTTCCTTGAACATCTGCAATACCTTTTATAGTTTCTCTGTATGGTATCTTAGGAAGTCTTAGAATAACTTCTGCCCCAAATTTATTTTTCAGCTTACTAGCTATAACATCTAAGTGTGTTTCACCTATACCAGAAATTATAGTTTCTGCATTCTCCGTATCTCTTGTGATTGTAAATGTTGGATCCTCTTCTAATAATCTTTGTAATGACATTGATATTTTATCTTCATCACCTTTGGCTTTTGGTAATACAGCCATTGATATCGAAGGTTTTGGAAAATTCATTTTATCATATATAACTTTATTATTTATGTCACATAAAGTATCACCAGTTTCAGTGTATTGTAGTTTGGCAATAGCAGCTATATCTCCTGCTACAACTTCTTTTGTAGGTATTTGGTTTTTCCCTCTTATGAAAAAGATATTAGCTAATTTTTCAGATTTATCCTTATTACTATTAACTACAGTAACCTCATTTGATAACTTTCCTGTTATTACTCTAAACAACGATATTTTTCCAACAAAAGGATCTGCTATAGTTTTAAAAACTAATGCTGAAAAAGGTTTATCTTCATTTAAGTCTATGAATACCTCTTCATTGTTTTTTAAATTTTTTGCTTTCTGTGAAATTGAATATTTAGGTGATGGAAAGCATTCAACTACATCTTCTAAAAAGCATCTCATACCTATTACCTTAGATGCACTTCCACACATTACTGGTGCTATATCTCCACTTGCACACCCTTCTATAAGTCCACTATATATTTCCTCGTCACTTAATTCTCCCTCACTGAAATATTTATCTAATAGTTCCTCATTTGTTTCTGCAACAGCTTCCATTATCATCTTTTTACATTCATCTATCTTTTCTAATAAATCTTCAGGAGCATCTATTTCTTCAATTTTATTTGTTTTAGGATCATGTATTCTGGCTTTTTTTGATATAACATTAACCACACCTTTAAATTCTTCTTCACTACCTATTGGAAATTGTATAGGTACAACGCTTATCCCAAATTTTTCTTTTAATTGTTCTAATGTCTTTTCATAACTTGAATTTTCTCTATCTAACTTATTTATAAAAAATGTTCTTGGCAATTTTATTTTATTACAATAATCCCACGCCTTTTCTGTTCCAACTTGAACTCCCGACACTCCGCATACAACTATTGTAGCTACATCTACAGCTCTCATTCCTTGTATCAGCTCTCCTGAAAAATCGAAGTAACCAGGTATATCTACTAAATTTATCTTTGTATCCTCTACTTCTATTGGAGCAATAGACGCTGAAAGTGAAATTCTTCTCTTCTTTTCTTCTAGATCAAAGTCTGTAACTGTTGTTCCCTCTTCTACTTTACCTAATCTATCAGTATTACCTGTATTGAATAATAATGCTTCAACTAAAGAGGTCTTTCCTGATGCTCCATGTCCTATCAGTCCAATATTTCTTAAATTTTTTATTGTATAATTTTTCATAACTTCTCATAATATTTTCTAAATATTATGATTACACCCACCTTTCATTTAAAATCTAAATAATTTTTGAATCGCGTTCTTAGCAAATTCTTATGTTGATAAATTTTAAATCTCTGGTTTATAATTTATTTTCAAAAAACCATCTTAAGTGCAGGTTATTCTAGTCCATTTTATTAATTATAGAATATCATAAACGACTCTTGTTATCCAGAATATTCAGATTATTTATTCCCCTCCTACCATATACTTATTTTTATGCACATTTTATTGGAATAAGTACAAAAAAAGTGCATCTAAAATTTTTACTATAGATACACTTTCAATTGTGCTAATTATATTTAATATTAAATCTTTTTAAAGCATTACTCCAACTCCAGGCCCTAAATCAAATCCTAATACAAACCATATTACTAATAATATTGTCCATCTAATTAAAAATGCAATTGAATAAGGAATCATAGTAGTTATTAGAGTACCTATTCCTGAATCTTTATCATACTTTTCTGCAAAAACAACTATTAAAGCAAAATAGTTCATAAGTGGAGATATTATGCTTGTTTATCTAATGTCTTTTTAATTTATTAAAATTTATATTTAAGTCAATAATATATTATGTATGACTATATTTGAAGGAGGTTTGTAATATAATTGCATTTAAAATAATTTTTTATTTATCTTTTATTATAAATATATTTATAATATTTATAATGATCTTATTTAAAAAGAAAAGACCTGAAAAAACTTTATCTTGGATATTGATTTTAATTATACTACCTCCAGTAGGATTGATTTTATTTATATTTTTAGGACGAAATTGGAAAATAAATACTTTAGATAGAATCTCTAAAAGAAAAGTTACTAATTTAATTAATTCATCTATATTGAATAAGTCTAATATATTAAATGAATATGAACCTATTATAAAATTACTGGCTTCTAATTCATTCTCACCTTTGTTTATAAATAATAAAATTAAAATACTAGATGGAGGGGAAGAAAAGTTTAAAATTTTAAAGGAAAATTTAATAAAAGCAAAGCATCATATTCATTTAGAATACTATATAGTTAAAGATGATAAAATCGGAAATGAAATAAAAGATATTTTAATAAATAAATCTAAGCAAGGAGTTAAAGTTCGATTTATAATAGATAGAGTTGGCTCTATAAAACTAGGATCTAAATATATAAAAGATTTGAAAAGTGCTGGTGTAGATGTAGCATTCTACTCATATGTTTTAGCTCCATTTTTACGATTTATAAATACTCAAATTAATTATAGAAATCACAGAAAAATAGTAGTTATAGATGGGGTAGTAGCGTTCCTGGGCGGTATTAATATAGGCGATGAGTATTTGGGTATGGGAAAATTAGGGGAATGGAAAGATTGTCACATAATGATAGAAGGTGACTGCGTTCTTGGGTTACAGTCAATTTTCTTAGATGATTTTTCAAGTATAAAAAAGTATAATAATGAACAAATATCTATCTTAAATAATGTAGATAGCTATTTTAAGAATCATGATTTTAATGGTAATATTGCCATGCAAATAGTAAAAAGCGGTCCTGACTCTGAATTTCCTAGCATACTTCAATGCTTAATAAAAATGATTAGCAGTGCAAAAAAAAATATTAATATAATAACTCCCTACTTTATTCCTTCTGAAGGATTAATGGATACACTAAGGATAGCTTCTTTAAGTGGTATTAAAGTTTCATTAATATTTCCTAAAAAAGCTGATCATTTTACAGTAAACAGAGCTTCTCAAACTTATTTGGCTGAACTCTCTAGATCTGGGGCTAAAATTTATCTATATAATAAAAGAGGCTTTATTCATTCTAAAATATTAACTGTTGATGAAAAAATTTGTACAATAGGAACTGCTAATATGGATATTAGAAGCTTTGAGCTAAATTATGAAATTAACACAATAATATATAATGAATATGTAACTCATGAGCTTGATACCATATTTAATGATACTCTAAATTCATGCATAGAATTTAATATTAAAGAGTATGAATCAAAATCTATTATTAGCAAATTTATAGATGGATTTTCAAGGCTTCTTTCATCAATATTATAAAAGGATATTCATCGTTAAATGAATATCCTTTTATACCATTATATTTTTTTTAACCTCATTATTAAATAGCCAGCGAGCCCTCCTGATGTATCTATCAATACATCCTTAAAAGCCATACTTCTTCCTGGAATAAAATATTGATGAAATTCATCTGAACATGCATATAAAAATACAAATATTATTGCATATACTCTAGCTTTTTTATTAGAAAAATATCTTTTACTTACATTATATGCAAAGAAGAATAATATAAGATATTCTGAAAAATGTGCAGTTTTTCTAACTACAAAAGTAGCGAGATCACCAAAATATTCATTTAATTCTATTCCTAAAAATTGAAATATTTTTATAACCAATTCACTTTGGCTACTAGAAACTTCTCCTGGCTGATGTGACATAAAAAATATTATTCCCATCCATATTAATAACATCAACCATGATATTATCTTTTTGTTTTTATCCATACTTCTCTCCCTGTGTTAATTTAACTTTTAGTTATTTATTTTATTATACATCATAAATTATATATTTTTATATACTAATCTTTTTCTACTAAATATCTATTTATATATGCTAAAGATTGTTCTAACATACTTTGTCCTCTTTCTAAGTCCTTAACATTAACTTCCAGATTATATATCCTTTGTTCAACTAGATTCATTATTTGTTTTATATCATTTAAAAGCTTAGCCTCGTACGAAACTTGTATTCCATCTGAATCTATATATATTTTTTCTGGAACTGCCCCACATTTAGAACATTTAAAATATATACCTTTTTTTTCTATGTCTTTAAATACTTTAAATGTATCATTATTGCAGCTAGAACAATTAGGCAACATTATAAAATCTTGATTGCTAACATCAATATCATATTTAAACTTACATTGATAACAAATCAACTTAAGTTTATCTTCTTCACTTTCAAGAAAAAATCTATTTCCAATACAACCCTCTTTTTCACATACAAAAGTTCTTATCATTTTCTAATCCAGCCTCCTTATTTATAAAGAATATCTCTCTACAAATGTAATATGCTCAATTATGGTAAATTATTCTAGTTATTGATATTTGTTTAATTTAAGTATTTCATTAAAAGTAAAATAGATCTAAATTTAATAACTTAGATCTATTAAAATTAAAATATTTTAACTATTACAATATCCACTAGATTCTTTTAATTCCAGTTCTACCTCTTTTATAAGATCGTCTATTTTACTTGTATTTTTTCCTGCTAGTAATAACTCTCTCTTTTCTAGCTTTAACTTTATTAATTTTTTCTCTAATTCATCCTTCTTACCCATAACAACACTCCCCATCTAAGGATAAGACCTTAAAACTTTTACATTAGAATTATTAAATTAATTCTTATAATCATTATATAATATATTTTATTTTATTCCTAACTAAAATTTTAGAAAATTTTAAAAGTTTTTCGACATTTGTAAATATATACATATCATATAATACTACTTTTAAATTAATAATATTACAACTTAAGTAAAAATTATAAAAAAAAGAAGTTATGATAACATAACTTCTTGGTGGAGGTAAAGGGATTCGAACCCTTGACCCCTTGCGTGCAAGGCAAGTGCTCTCCCAACTGAGCTATACCCCCAAATATGGTGGACCTTCAGGGACTCGAACCCCGGACCAACCGGTTATGAGCCGGTTGCTCTAACCAACTGAGCTAAAGATCCATACTACACCTGGCAACGTTCTACTCTCCCACACAGTTTCCCATACAGTACCATCGACGCTGTAGAGCTTAACTTTCCTGTTCGGAATGGAAAGGAGTGTTTCCTCTACGCCATCATCACCAGATTACATTAACATTATATTGTAGTATCAATACTTTGTCAACACTTTTTTCAGAATTTATTCTCTGAAAATTGCACATGAATTACAGCCAAAATCTTTTAATTATTGGTCAAGCCCTCGACCTATTAGTATCAGTCAGCTAAATATGTTACCACACTTACACCTCTGACCTATCAACCTTGTGTTCTTCAAGAGGTCTTACTAGCTTATGCTATGGGAAATCTCATCTTGAGGGGGGCTTCACGCTTAGATGCTTTCAGCGTTTATCCCTTCCCGACTTAGCTACCCAGCCATGCTCTTGGCAGAACAACTGGTGCACCATAGGTCAGTCCATCCCGGTCCTCTCGTACTAAGGACAGCTCCTCTCAAATTTCCTACGCCCGCGACGGATAGGGACCGAACTGTCTCACGACGTTCTGAACCCAGCTCGCGTGCCGCTTTAATGGGCGAACAGCCCAACCCTTGGGACCTACTACAGCCCCAGGATGCGACGAGCCGACATCGAGGTGCCAAACCTCCCCGTCGATGTGGACTCTTGGGGGAGATCAGCCTGTTATCCCCGAGGTAGCTTTTATCCGTTGAGCGATGGCCCTCCCACGAGGTACCACCGGATCACTAAGCCCGACTTTCGTCCCTGCTCCACTTGTGGGTGTCGCAGTCAGGCTCCCTTCTGCCTTTGCACTCTTCGAACGATTTCCGACCGTTCTGAGGGAACCTTTGGGCGCCTCCGTTACTTTTTTGGAGGCGACCGCCCCAGTCAAACTGCCCACCTAACAATGTCCCGTCACCAGATTCATGGCGTCCGGTTAGAATCCCAATACTGTCAGGGTGGTATCCCAAGGATGACTCCACTAAGGCTGACGCCCTAGCTTCTCAGTCTCCCACCTATCCTGTACAGACAATATCGAAACTCAATGCTAAGCTACAGTAAAGCTCTACGGGGTCTTTCCGTCCAATCGCGGGTAGCGAGCATCTTCACTCGCACTACAACTTCGCCGGATTTGCAGTTGAGACAGTGCCCAAGTCATTACGCCATTCGTGCGGGTCAGAACTTACCTGACAAGGAATTTCGCTACCTTAGGACCGTTATAGTTACGGCCGCCGTTTACTGGGGCTTAAGTTCACACCTTCGCTTGCGCTAAGTGTTCCCCTTAACCTTCCAGCACCGGGCAGGCGTCAGCCCCTATACATCAGCTTACGCTTTAGCAGAGACCTGTGTTTTTGCTAAACAGTTGCTTGGGCCTATTCTCTGCGGCCTGCTCTCGCAGGCACCCCTTCTCGCGAACTTACGGGGTCAATTTGCCTAGTTCCTTAACTGCAATTCTTCCGATGGCCTTAGGATTCTCTCCTCATCTACCTGTGTCGGTTTGCGGTACGGGCACTACTTCTCTCTCTAGATGCTTTTCTTGGAAGCATGGAATCAGATACTTCAGCCAAATTGGCCTTCCCCATCACACCTCAGAATTGCTAAGACGGATTTTCCTGTCTTAACTCCCTAAATGCTTAGACTAGCATTTCCAATCGCTAGCACATCCTATCCTTCTCCGTCACACCATCGATAATAACGATAATAGTGGTATTGGAATATCAACCAATTGTCCATCACCTACGCCTTTCGGCCTCGGCTTAGGTCCCGACTAACCCTGGGCGGACGAGCCTTCCCCAGGAAACCTTAGATTTTCGGCCTGTAAGATTCTCACTTACATCTCGCTACTAATGCCAACATTCTCACTCGTAATAAGTCCACCGCTCCTTACGGTACGACTTCAGCCCGATTACGACGCTCCTCTACCGCTCAAGTTAAACTTGAACCCGTAGCTTCGGTGGTAAGTTTGAGCCCCGGACATTTTCGGCGCAGGATCTCTCGACTAGTGAGCTATTACGCACTCTTTAAATGAGTGGCTGCTTCTAAGCCAACATCCTAGTTGTCTTAGAAATCCCACATCCTTTACCACTTAACTTACACTTTGGGACCTTAGCTGACGATCTGGGCTTTTTCCCTTTTGACTACGGATCTTATCATTCGCAGTCTGACTGCCGGACTCATAGTATATGGCATTCGGAGTTTGATAAGGTTCGGTAAGCGATATGCCCCCTAGCCCATTCAGTGCTCTACCTCCATTACTCATATCCGACGCTAGCCCTAAAGCTATTTCGAGGAGAACCAGCTATCTCCGAGTTCGATTGGAATTTCTCCGCTATCCACAGCTCATCCCATGCTTTTTCAACAGCAACGTGGTTCGGTCCTCCACGGGGTTTTACCCCCGCTTCAACCTGGCCATGGATAGGTCACCCGGTTTCGGGTCTACGGCATGCAACTAGTCGCCCTATT
>NZ_CP174370.1:162500-175000 GCF_046581255.1 Clostridium sp. MB05
ATTGTCCATCACCTACGCCTTTCGGCCTCGGCTTAGGTCCCGACTAACCCTGGGCGGACGAGCCTTCCCCAGGAAACCTTAGATTTTCGGCCTGTAAGATTCTCACTTACATCTCGCTACTAATGCCAACATTCTCACTCGTAATCAGTCCACCGCTCCTTACGGTACGACTTCAGCCCGATTACGACGCTCCTCTACCGCTCAAGTTAAACTTGAACCCGTAGCTTCGGTGGTAAGTTTGAGCCCCGGACATTTTCGGCGCAGGATCTCTCGACTAGTGAGCTATTACGCACTCTTTAAATGAGTGGCTGCTTCTAAGCCAACATCCTAGTTGTCTTAGAAATCCCACATCCTTTACCACTTAACTTACACTTTGGGACCTTAGCTGACGATCTGGGCTTTTTCCCTTTTGACTACGGATCTTATCATTCGCAGTCTGACTGCCGGACTCATAGTATATGGCATTCGGAGTTTGATAAGGTTCGGTAAGCGATATGCCCCCTAGCCCATTCAGTGCTCTACCTCCATTACTCATATCCGACGCTAGCCCTAAAGCTATTTCGAGGAGAACCAGCTATCTCCGAGTTCGATTGGAATTTCTCCGCTATCCACAGCTCATCCCATGCTTTTTCAACAGCAACGTGGTTCGGTCCTCCACGGGGTTTTACCCCCGCTTCAACCTGGCCATGGATAGGTCACCCGGTTTCGGGTCTACGGCATGCAACTAGTCGCCCTATTAAGACTCGGTTTCCCTTCGGCTCCGTACCTTAAGTACTTAACCTTGCTACATACCGTAACTCGTTGGCTCGTTCTACAAAAAGCACGTCATCACCCTCATAAGGGGCTTTGACCGGTTGTAGGCACACGGTTTCAGGTTCTATTTCACTCCCCTCCCGGGGTTCTTTTCACCTTTCCCTCACGGTACTGCTTCACTATCGGTCATCAGGTAGTATTTAGCCTTGGGAGGTGGTCCGTCCCTGCTTCCCACAAGGTTTCACGTGTCTCGTGGTACTCTGGATCAGAACTCTAAACTTCTTCGTTTCACTTACGTGTCTATTACACTCTATGGAGCAACTTTCCAGTTGTCTTCAGTTACAAATCAGTTTATTTAATGTTCTGTCCGCAACCCCAGAGATAAATCTCTGGTTTGGGCTCTTTCCCTTTCGCTCGCCGCTACTAAGAAAATCGATTTTTCTTTCTCTTCCTCTAGGTACTTAGATGTTTCAGTTCCCTAGGTTTACCTTTCTGCAGCTATTTATTCACTACAGAATACATGGGGTTTCCCATGTGAGTTCCCTCATTCGGAAATCTTCGGATCACTGGCTATGTGCGCCTACCCGAAGCTTATCGCAGCTTATCACGTCCTTCATCGGCTCCTGATGCCAAGGCATTCACCATGTGCCCTTTGTAGCTTGACCTTTATGGTTTTATAAATTACAAAGTTATTCACAAAGAATATTTTTGGCTTGTTGTCACTTCTCAATTAACGTTGTTAATTAAAGTTGTTTTTATTCATGTGCAATTTTCAAAGAACAATAAGATTACAAACGTAATCTTATATTGAAGGATTTTGGTCCTTCAAAATTGAACAGAAGTTAAGTTTAAACCTTCTTCTAAACTTATACTAGATAAGCATCTTGCTTACTAGATTTCTCCATAGAAAGGAGGTGATCCAGCCGCAGGTTCTCCTACGGCTACCTTGTTACGACTTCACCCCAATCGCTGACCCTACCTTAGGTCGCTGCCTCCCTTACGGGTTAGCTCACGAACTTTGGGTATTGCCAACTCTCATGGTGTGACGGGCGGTGTGTACAAGGCCCGGGAACGTATTCACCGCGACATTCTGATTCGCGATTACTAGCAACTCCAGCTTCATGTAGGCGAGTTTCAGCCTACAATCCGAACTGAGACAAGTTTTATAGTTTGGCTCCACCTTACGGTATTGCGTCTCGTTGTACTTGCCATTGTAGCACGTGTGTAGCCCTAGACATAAGGGGCATGATGATTTGACGTCATCCCCACCTTCCTCCCGGTTAACCCGGGCAGTCTCGCTAGAGTGCTCAACTTAATGGTAGCAACTAACAATAGGGGTTGCGCTCGTTGCGGGACTTAACCCAACATCTCACGACACGAGCTGACGACAACCATGCACCACCTGTCATCCTGTCCCCGAAGGGACTTCCTCGATTAAGAGTAATGCAGGAGATGTCAAGTCTAGGTAAGGTTCTTCGCGTTGCTTCGAATTAAACCACATGCTCCGCTGCTTGTGCGGGCCCCCGTCAATTCCTTTGAGTTTTAATCTTGCGACCGTACTCCCCAGGCGGAATACTTAATGCGTTTGCGGCGGCACAGAGGTCATGACAACCCCTACACCTAGTATTCATCGTTTACGGCGTGGACTACCAGGGTATCTAATCCTGTTTGCTCCCCACGCTTTCGAGCCTCAGCGTCAGTTACAGTCCAGAGAGTCGCCTTCGCCACTGGTGTTCTTCCTAATCTCTACGCATTTCACCGCTACACTAGGAATTCCACTCTCCTCTCCTGCACTCTAGACTTCCAGTTTGAAATGCAGCACCCAAGTTGAGCCCGGGTATTTCACATCTCACTTAAAAATCCGCCTACGCTCCCTTTACGCCCAGTAAATCCGGACAACGCTCGCCACCTACGTATTACCGCGGCTGCTGGCACGTAGTTAGCCGTGGCTTCCTCCTCAGGTACCGTCATTATCGTCCCTGAAGACAGAGCTTTACGATCCGAAGACCTTCATCACTCACGCGGCGTTGCTGCATCAGGGTTTCCCCCATTGTGCAATATTCCCCACTGCTGCCTCCCGTAGGAGTCTGGGCCGTGTCTCAGTCCCAATGTGGCCGATCACCCTCTCAGGTCGGCTACGCATCGTCGCCTTGGTGAGCCGTTACCTCACCAACTAGCTAATGCGCCGCGGGCCCATCTTATAGCGGATTTCTCCTTTAATTGCTTCTTCATGCGAAAAAGCAATGTTATGCGGTATTAATCTTCCTTTCGGAAGGCTATTCCCCTCTATAAGGCAGGTTGCCCACGTGTTACTCACCCGTCCGCCGCTAGGTTTGTTTCCGAAGAAACTCCCCTCGCTCGACTTGCATGTGTTAGGCACGCCGCCAGCGTTCGTCCTGAGCCAGGATCAAACTCTCAATAAAAAGTTTAATCTCTTTGCTCAAATTACTTTGAGTCTTAATTTTAAGACGTCTAAAAGAATTGCTGGTTTGTTTACTTAACTTATATTCTGTTCAATTTTCAAAGACCATTTTCTTCGTCGCCCTCAAGCGACTTTCTTATCTTACTATCTTCAAGCTAATTTGTCAACATTTTTTTATAAACATTTTTTATCAATATTTTTAATATTACTAATGTTTAATGAAAATGTTTCTCGCCCGAAGACATAAAATATAATATCATGTTGTTTATTTTTAATTCTAAGTATATTTTTTAAAATAGAGTTATTTTTATAACTTTTCTATAAATTTATTTATTTTCCTCTTTTTTTCTTATATTGATACGTGTGGAGTAGTTGTTCTATGTATTATACAAGATAATTATAAAAACCATATAAATTCAGTATATATGGTTTTTATATATCTATCTATTAATTTATAGCGGGATAATTATTATATCCATTTATAATATTATTCTCATTTATTTTATTTCCTAAATTTAATATAGTATTATTTACTATGGCGTTATTTTCTATTATACAACTCTCCATTATAATACTATTTCTAACTATAGCTCCCTTTTTTATTTTTACTTTTCTTCCAATTATACAGTTTTCTACTTTACCTTCTATATATGATCCATTTGCTATTATTGAATTATCAACTTGACTTTCTTTTGAATAGTATGTTGGAGCTTCATCCTTTTGTTTTGTGTATATAGGATTATTATCATAAAATAATTCCTTGTTTATTTTTTCATCTAGAATTTCCATATTTGTATTAAAGTATGCGTTAACTGAATTTATGCAAGCTAAATAACCACTAAATTCATATGATCCTACTTTTAAATTTTCTATATTATCTACTATATACTCCTTCACTTTCTTATATAAACCAGTAGTTATGCTATCCTTTATTATATCTATAAAGAAACTTGTTTTCATTATATACATTTCCATATTTATATTAGTGTTCTCTTTTCCATACTTAATCTTTTCTATAGATTTTACTTTTCCTGATTTATCTAAATTTATTTCTTCACAATTTAAAATTTTTTCATTAATCTTATTTAGTTTCTTATATATAATTGTGATATCATCTCCTGAATTTTTATGATTTTCTAAAGCCTTTTTATAATCTATATTACAAATCATATATGAAGGAGCTATTATTATATATTCTTTTCTACTATACTTTATAAATTCTATATTCTCTATAAATCCATGTATATCATCATATAATGGATCATATTCGCTATAATTAAAAACTCTTAATCCGTTGTTTTTTCTATGCAAATCCCATGGTCTACCATTACTTAAATGTTTCATAAGATAATAAGATTTCTTCTTTGTAAATATGCCTATACACTCTACCCCTGAGTTAGTTAAATTTGATAATACGAAATCTATTATTCTATATCTTCCTGCTATAGGCATTGATGATATTGTGTTATACCTAATTAGCTCTCTTACTCTCTCTTCACTTTCATCTAAATTTATTATTCCTATACAATCTTTCATGTATTTTCCTCCTAACTTATAATACTTCAGCTGGTTCTAATGTAGTCCCACTTTTAAGTTCTTCTCTAGAAGCTATAACAGCTATTTTATTACCGTCTCCGATTTTACATCCTCTTCTTATTATTGCATTACTTCCAACTATAGCTTTGTTTATAATTACATCATCTTCTATTTTTGCATCAGGCATAATTACAGAATCTTTAATTATGGAGTTTTTACCTATACTTACTCCTTGAAATAATACTGAATGATTTACTTTCCCTTGAATATTACACCCTTCAACTATAAGAGATTCTTTAACTTCTACATTATGCCCTATATATTGTGCTGGTCTTGCTATGTTCTCAGAATATATTTTCCATTCGTTATCATATAGACTCAATTTATTATCTATATTTAATAAATCCATATTAGCTTCCCATAAGCTTCTTATTGTACCTACATCCTTCCAATATCCATCAAAAGGATATGCAACTAACCTCATTTTCTTACTTAACATATTTGGTATAATGTTTTTTCCAAAATCATTACTAGAGTTTATGTCATTTTCATCATCTTTTAGAAGTCTTTTTAATACACTCCAGTTAAATATATATATCCCCATAGATGCTTTTGTACTCTTTGGATTATTTGGTTTTTCTTCAAATTCATATATTGATAAGTCCTCTCTTGTGTTCATTATTCCAAATCTACTTGCCTCTTTTATTGATACATCTATTACAGCTATTGTTGCATCTGCCCCCTTTTGCTTATGAAACTCTAGCATTTTATCATAGTTCATTTTGTAAATATGATCACCAGATAGTATTAGTATATACTCTGGATCATATCTATCTACATACTCAATATTTTGATAAATAGCATTTGCAGTTCCCTTATACCACTTACCACCCTTTTCACCCTGATATGGTGGTAATATTCTTACACCTCCATCTCTCCTATCTAAGTCCCAAGGTGCTCCTATCCCTATATGAGCATTTAGCTCTAATGGTTTATATTGAGTTAATACTCCCACCGTATATATACCCGAATTAGAACAATTACTTAATGGAAAATCAATAATTCTATATTTCCCTCCAAAAGGCACTGCTGGTTTA
This sequence comes from Clostridium sp. MB05, assembly GCF_046581255.1. NCBI lineage: Bacteria > Bacillati > Bacillota > Clostridia > Eubacteriales > Clostridiaceae > Clostridium > Clostridium sp. MB05. The sequence goes on from NZ_CP174370.1 coordinate 168,309, forward strand.
GCTAATCTTTTGGTTAACACTCCTAATCTTGATCCTTGTCCTCCAGCTAAAATCATTGCTACAATTTCTTTTTTACCCATCCTATCCTACTCCCTTAGCTTAGTTATATATTAATTTTATTAAATTCTAAAAGTATTTCTTTATATAAATATGAGTAAGATTTTAGTTATATGTTATGTAATAGTATTTTTTAAAAAACACCTAGTAAACTTCTTATTCTAAAAAAATTTACTAGGTGTTTTAATAATTTAAAAATCTTTATATAATACATGCTCTTCTCTATAAATTTTTATATAGTACATCTGATCCCCAAATTCCAGTAGCATATTCTTTTATGGTTCTGTCTGACGAAAATATTCCTGAGTGAGCTATATTTACTCCACACATCTTCTGCCAATTATACTTATTATTATATAATTGATTTACTCTTATTTGTGCTTTTATATAACTATCAAAATCTTTTAATACAAAAAATTCATCATTATATTTCAGTAAGCTATCATATATTACTCTAAATTTTTCTTTATCATATGAATAAGTTCCATCAATTAAGCTATCTATAACTCTTTTTATCCTAAAATCACTATTATATATATCCCATGATGAATAGCCACCATTTTTATAATAATTTAAAACCTCATTTGCAGTTAGCCCAAATATTACTATATTATCATCTTTAACTTCATCCTTTATCTCAATATTAGCTCCATCTAAAGTTGCTATTGTTAATGCTCCATTCATCATAAATTTCATATTAGATGTGCCTGATGCTTCTTTTGTAGTTGTTGATATTTGCTCACTTAAATCTGTTGCTGGAATTATTTTTTCAGCCAATGAAACTCTATAGTTTTCCATCATAACAACTTTTATTTTATCTTTTACCCTATGATCATTATTTACTTTATCAGCTATAGATGTAATTAATTCTATTGTATTCTTTGCCAATAAGTAACCAGGAGCTGATTTGCCTGCAAAAATAAATGTTCTTGGATTTATATCCATATTAGGGTTTTCTATTATTTTATTATATAAGTCAATTATTCTTAGGCAATTAAGTGTTTGCCTTTTGTAAGCATGTATCCTTTTTACTTGAACATCAAAAATTGAATAAGGATCTACTTGAATACCTGATGAATTATATATATCATTAGCTAATTTTATTTTATTATTTAGCTTTATATTATGAAGTTTTTCTAATACGCTATTGTTGTTTAAGTGCTTTTCGAAGGAAATTAAGTCCATTGGATGTCTTATAAATCCTTCACCTATGGTTTCTTTTAATAGATTCGTCAATTCTGGATTAATTTTTAGTAACCATCTTCTATGAGTTATTCCATTGGTTTTATTATTAAATTTATTGGGATATAAATAATAGAAGTCTGACATTTCTTTTTTCTTAAGTATTTCTGTATGAAGCTTAGCAACTCCATTTACACTATGGCTTCCCACTATGGCTAAATTGGCCATTCTAACAAATCCATCTCCAATTATAGCCATCCTGGATATCTTATCCCATTGTCCTATATATTTATTCCATAATTCCTTACAATATCTTTCATTTATTTCTTTAACTATCATATATATTCTTGGCAATATTTTTTTAAACATATTTATTGGCCATTTTTCTAATGCTTCTGCTAAAATAGTATGGTTTGTATATGAAATTGTATTTTGAGTTATTCTCCAAGCCTCTTCCCATGATAATTCTTCTTCATCTAATAATATTCTCATAAGCTCTGGTATAGCTAGTGTCGGGTGAGTATCATTTATATGAATTGCTACTTTTTCATCTAACTCAAGTATATTATTATTATATTTTTTATAATATCTTATTATACTTTGTAATGCTGATGATACAAAAAAGTACTGTTGTTTTAACCTTAGCATTTTGCCTTCATAAAATGAATCTTCAGGATATAGAACTAAAGATATTGATTCAACTGAATTTTTATACTCTATAGCTTTTAAAAATTCTCCTCTACTAAAGGATGAGAAGTCAAACTCATTACTAACAGGTTCAGCGCTCCATAATCTTAATGTGTTAACAACTTCATTTTTATACCCAACTACAGGAGTATCATATGGGATCGCTAAAACAGGCTCATAGTTTACATGTGTAAACATTAGCTTCCCATTTACAGTTTCAACCTTTACATCTCCACCAAACTTTACTACTTCAGCCTTATCTCTTTTTTGTATTTCCCATACATTCCCTGATCTTAACCAATTATCAGGAACTTCTACTTGCTTCCCATCTATAATTTTTTGCTCAAAGAATCCATATTTATATCTTATGCCGCATCCATGTCCTGGAATGTTTAATGATGCCATTGAATCTAAGAAACATGCAGCTAATCTACCTAATCCACCATTTCCAAGTCCTTGATCTTGCTCTAAATTCTCAAGCTCATCTAAGTTTATATTTAAATCCTTTAGAGCTTCTCTACATATTTCTCTTATTCCTAAATTCATTAAAGAATCTCCTAGTAATCTCCCCAAAAGAAACTCCATAGAAAAATAATATACTTGCTTTTCACCAGTACTTTTATATCTGTTATTTGTATTTAACCATTGTTCTGCAATATAATCTCTAACAAGCCCCCCTAAGGCCTCATATTGTTGTTCTTTTGTACCATCTTCTAATGTTTTTCCATGTATCTCTAAAAATTTTCTCCTATAATCCTTTTTCAAGGAATCTCTATTTATATCTAGCATAATTTTCCCTCCGCTAAGATAAATTATCTATTAATTACATCTATATATAGTTCTTTATACTCTCTTGCTGATTTTTTCCAGCTATTATCAGATTTCATGGCCTGTTCTACAAGTGAACTCCAAATATTTTTATCATTATAAATATTTAATGCATATTCTGATATATTTATTAATTCACTACAATTATAATTTTTAAACCCAAAACCGTTACCTAAGCCACTATATTGATCATAGGGAGAAATTGAGTCTTTTAGCCCACCTGTTTCTCTTACTATTGGTAATGCGCCATACCTCAAAGCTATAAGTTGACCTAATCCACACGGTTCAAATAGTGATGGCATTAAAAACAAATCTGATCCAGCATATATTTTATGCGCTAGCTCATTGTTAAACTTTATATTTACAGATACCTTATCATGATATATATAATTGAACTTACTTAAAGTTTCTTCATAATCTTTATCTCCAGTACCTAGAATAACTAATTGTATATTTTTTTGTAGTATCCTATCGAGAGCATTTATTATTAAATCACAACCTTTTTGATGAGTTAACCTAGATACCATTCCAATAACTGGTATATCCTTGCTTACAGGTAATCCCAATTCCATTTGTAAGCATTCTTTATTAATTTGCTTGTCCCCTATATTTTGCAGAGAATAATTTTTATATATATTTTTATCAGTTTCAGGATTATACTCATCATAATCTATACCATTTAAAATTCCCTTTAAAGCACAACTTTTATACTTAAGTAATCCTTCTAACTTTTCTCCATATTCAGCAGTCTGAATTTCTTTTGAATAAGTATTACTAACTGTAATTATCTGATCACAATAATTAATACCACCTTTAATAAAACTAACTCCCCCATATAATTCTATGCTTTTATTGAAATATGCTTCATAATTATACCCAAGTAATTCTGGTAAAATCTCTGGTGAAAAAGTTCCTTGAAAAAGTAAATTGTGTATAGAAAAAAATGTCTTTATATTTGTGTACATGTCTCTATTTTCATATTCAAATTTATATATAACAGGTATCATTCCAGTTTGCCAATCATTACAATGTATTATATCTGGTATCCAATTCATTTCTCTTACAAATTCTAAAACTGCTTTATTAAAAAAAATAAACCTTTCTGCATCATCATAATATCCATATAAATTATCTCTATTAAAGTAATATTCATTATCTATAAAGTAATATTCTACATCTTTATATATACAATTAAAAATCCCACAATATTGCCTTCTCCATCCTACATCAACAAAAAAATATTTTATAAACTCTAAATTTTTACTAAATCCATAATTCATATTTTTATATTTAGGTACTATAACTCTTATTTCTACTTCTTCATTATTTAATGCCTGAGGTAATGCCCCAATCACATCCCCAAGTCCTCCTGTCTTAATAAATGGATCTGCTTCAGATGCTACCATTAATACTCTCATACAATAACCTCTCCTATGACTTAAAATTTATACCATATTAAAATGTATGAAAATTATTAAATAGTATTCTTAGTAAAACTTTTTATGTAAATAAAAATAGGAGCAAACCAAGTAAATGATTAAACTCCTTCTATATGATTTATAGTTATGCTTAAAATAATTATCCACAAGATATCTAAAATTATTAACATTTCTTTTAATATTTTTATAAAATTGTTAATAATTTGTTTTTATAAATTTATAAAAACAAATAAAAAAGACTTAAGAATTTAATTCTTAAGTCTTTTTAATGACCTGGCAACGTTCTACTCTCCCACACAGTTTCCCATGCAGTACCATCGACGCTGTAGAGCTTAACTTTCCTGTTCGGAATGGAAAGGAGTGTTTCCTCTACGCCATCATCACCAGATATCAGAGTGTTCTCTGAAAATTGCACATGAATTATTGCCAAAATCTTTTAATTATTGGTCAAGCCCTCGACCTATTAGTATCAGTCAGCTAAATATGTTACCACACTTACACCTCTGACCTATCAACCTTGTGTTCTTCAAGGGGTCTTACTAGCTTATGCTATGGGAAATCTCATCTTGAGGGGGGCTTCACGCTTAGATGCTTTCAGCGTTTATCCCTTCCCGACTTAGCTACCCAGCCATGCTCTTGGCAGAACAACTGGTGCACCATAGGTCAGTCCATCCCGGTCCTCTCGTACTAAGGACAGCTCCTCTCAAATTTCCTACGCCCGCGACGGATAGGGACCGAACTGTCTCACGACGTTCTGAACCCAGCTCGCGTGCCGCTTTAATGGGCGAACAGCCCAACCCTTGGGACCTACTACAGCCCCAGGATGCGACGAGCCGACATCGAGGTGCCAAACCTCCCCGTCGATGTGGACTCTTGGGGGAGATCAGCCTGTTATCCCCGAGGTAGCTTTTATCCGTTGAGCGATGGCCCTCCCACGAGGTACCACCGGATCACTAAGCCCGACTTTCGTCCCTGCTCCACTTGTGGGTGTCGCAGTCAGGCTCCCTTCTGCCTTTGCACTCTTCGAACGATTTCCGACCGTTCTGAGGGAACCTTTGGGCGCCTCCGTTACTTTTTTGGAGGCGACCGCCCCAGTCAAACTGCCCACCTAACAATGTCCCGTCACCAGATTCATGGCGTCCGGTTAGAATCCCAATACTGTCAGGGTGGTATCCCAAGGATGACTCCACTAAGGCTGACGCCCTAGCTTCTCAGTCTCCCACCTATCCTGTACAGACAATATCGAAACTCAATGCTAAGCTACAGTAAAGCTCTACGGGGTCTTTCCGTCCAATCGCGGGTAGCGAGCATCTTCACTCGCACTACAACTTCGCCGGATTTGCAGTTGAGACAGTGCCCAAGTCATTACGCCATTCGTGCGGGTCAGAACTTACCTGACAAGGAATTTCGCTACCTTAGGACCGTTATAGTTACGGCCGCCGTTTACTGGGGCTTAAGTTCACACCTTCGCTTGCGCTAAGTGTTCCCCTTAACCTTCCAGCACCGGGCAGGCGTCAGCCCCTATACATCAGCTTACGCTTTAGCAGAGACCTGTGTTTTTGCTAAACAGTTGCTTGGGCCTATTCTCTGCGGCCTGCTCTCGCAGGCACCCCTTCTCGCGAACTTACGGGGTCAATTTGCCTAGTTCCTTAACTGCAATTCTTCCGATGGCCTTAGGATTCTCTCCTCATCTACCTGTGTCGGTTTGCGGTACGGGCACTACTTCTCTCTCTAGATGCTTTTCTTGGAAGCATGGAATCAGATACTTCAGCCAAATTGGCCTTCCCCATCACACCTCAGAATTGCTAAGACGGATTTTCCTGTCTTAACTCCCTAAATGCTTAGACTAGCATTTCCAATCGCTAGCACATCCTATCCTTCTCCGTCACACCATCGATAATAACGATAATAGTGGTATTGGAATATCAACCAATTGTCCATCACCTACGCCTTTCGGCCTCGGCTTAGGTCCCGACTAACCCTGGGCGGACGAGCCTTCCCCAGGAAACCTTAGATTTTCGGCCTGTAAGATTCTCACTTACATCTCGCTACTAATGCCAACATTCTCACTCGTAATCAGTCCACCGCTCCTTACGGTACGACTTCAGCCCGATTACGACGCTCCTCTACCGCTCAAGTTAAACTTGAACCCGTAGCTTCGGTGGTAAGTTTGAGCCCCGGACATTTTCGGCGCAGGATCTCTCGACTAGTGAGCTATTACGCACTCTTTAAATGAGTGGCTGCTTCTAAGCCAACATCCTAGTTGTCTTAGAAATCCCACATCCTTTACCACTTAACTTACACTTTGGGACCTTAGCTGACGATCTGGGCTTTTTCCCTTTTGACTACGGATCTTATCATTCGCAGTCTGACTGCCGGACTCATAGTATATGGCATTCGGAGTTTGATAAGGTTCGGTAAGCGATATGCCCCCTAGCCCATTCAGTGCTCTACCTCCATTACTCATATCCGACGCTAGCCCTAAAGCTATTTCGAGGA
>NZ_CP174370.1:180000-182500 GCF_046581255.1 Clostridium sp. MB05
CCTTTACGCCATCATCACCAGATATTTTTCTCTCAACAAGAACTTATTATATAGATATATTGTCCACATGTCAACATTTTTTTCAAAATTAATTTATTTTTTTATTATTTAATATAAATTAATTTAAATTTCCCCATAAATGTTTTAATTAAGCTAACTCTAATATAACTTTCTTATTGAATTTTTAAACTTAATATTATACTTTAATTTATAAAATATAATATTGATATTCTATTATAAACTTCTAAACTAGCTTGTTCAGTTTCTAAAACTTAATCTATATAAACATTTTAGATCCATTACTTCTCCAAGATCCTTTTCCCTATTAATATCTATCATAAGCACTTCATTACAAACCTATTGAGTTATTAAACTAAATGCCGTAATAGCTTCAACTAATCCAATATCTATTATGTCTATTTTTTCGTTTTTAAGTGGCTAATTAATACTTCACTTTAAGTTTTATTTAATTACTTCAATTTTATTTATCTATAAATTATATATTAATATTAGTCTTATATTATTTCATATAAACTAGATTATAAATATTATTTATTAAATATTAAATATTTTAAAATTTATAAAAAAAAATCCTAAACAAAAGTTTAGGATTTGGTGCGTCATCAGGGGATCGAACCCGGGACACCCTGATTAAGAGTCAGGTGCTCTACCAACTGAGCTAATAACGCATAATAACCTGGCAACGTTCTACTCTCCCACACAGTTTCCCATGCAGTACCATCGACGCTGTAGAGCTTAACTTTCCTGTTCGGAATGGAAAGGAGTGTTTCCTCTACGCCATCATCACCAGATATCAGAGTGTTCTCTGAAAATTGCACATGAATTATTGCCAAAATCTTTTAATTATTGGTCAAGCCCTCGACCTATTAGTATCAGTCAGCTAAATATGTTACCACACTTACACCTCTGACCTATCAACCTTGTGTTCTTCAAGGGGTCTTACTAGCTTATGCTATGGGAAATCTCATCTTGAGGGGGGCTTCACGCTTAGATGCTTTCAGCGTTTATCCCTTCCCGACTTAGCTACCCAGCCATGCTCTTGGCAGAACAACTGGTGCACCATAGGTCAGTCCATCCCGGTCCTCTCGTACTAAGGACAGCTCCTCTCAAATTTCCTACGCCCGCGACGGATAGGGACCGAACTGTCTCACGACGTTCTGAACCCAGCTCGCGTGCCGCTTTAATGGGCGAACAGCCCAACCCTTGGGACCTACTACAGCCCCAGGATGCGACGAGCCGACATCGAGGTGCCAAACCTCCCCGTCGATGTGGACTCTTGGGGGAGATCAGCCTGTTATCCCCGAGGTAGCTTTTATCCGTTGAGCGATGGCCCTCCCACGAGGTACCACCGGATCACTAAGCCCGACTTTCGTCCCTGCTCCACTTGTGGGTGTCGCAGTCAGGCTCCCTTCTGCCTTTGCACTCTTCGAACGATTTCCGACCGTTCTGAGGGAACCTTTGGGCGCCTCCGTTACTTTTTTGGAGGCGACCGCCCCAGTCAAACTGCCCACCTAACAATGTCCCGTCACCAGATTCATGGCGTCCGGTTAGAATCCCAATACTGTCAGGGTGGTATCCCAAGGGTGACTCCACTAAGGCTGACGCCCTAGCTTCTCAGTCTCCCACCTATCCTGTACAGACAATATCGAAACTCAATGCTAAGCTACAGTAAAGCTCTACGGGGTCTTTCCGTCCAATCGCGGGTAGCGAGCATCTTCACTCGCACTACAACTTCGCCGGATTTGCAGTTGAGACAGTGCCCAAGTCATTACGCCATTCGTGCGGGTCAGAACTTACCTGACAAGGAATTTCGCTACCTTAGGACCGTTATAGTTACGGCCGCCGTTTACTGGGGCTTAAGTTCACACCTTCGCTTGCGCTAAGTGTTCCCCTTAACCTTCCAGCACCGGGCAGGCGTCAGCCCCTATACATCAGCTTACGCTTTAGCAGAGACCTGTGTTTTTGCTAAACAGTTGCTTGGGCCTATTCTCTGCGGCCTGCTCTCGCAGGCACCCCTTCTCGCGAACTTACGGGGTCAATTTGCCTAGTTCCTTAACTGCAATTCTTCCGATGGCCTTAGGATTCTCTCCTCATCTACCTGTGTCGGTTTGCGGTACGGGCACTACTTCTCTCTCTAGATGCTTTTCTTGGAAGCATGGAATCAGATACTTCGGCCAAATTGGCCTTCCCCATCACACCTCAGAATTGTTAAGACGGATTTTCCTGTCTTAACTCCCTAAATGCTTAGACTAGCATTTCCAATCGCTAGCACATCCTATCCTTCTCCGTCACACCATCGATAATAACGATAATAGTGGTATTGGAATATCAACCAATTGTCCATCACCTACGCCTTTCGGCCTCGGCTTAGGTCCCGACTAACCCTGGGCGGACGAGCCTTCCCCAGGAAACCTTAGATTTTCGGCCTGTAAGATTCTCACTTACATCTCGCTACTAATGCCAACATTCTCACTCGTAA
>NZ_CP174370.1:187500-197500 GCF_046581255.1 Clostridium sp. MB05
TCATTATCTATTTTTAATAAATCCATATTCGCTTCCCATAAGCTCTCAATAGTTCCAACATCTTTCCAGTATCCTTCAAAAGGATATGCCATCATTTTTTTACCTTTCCTTAGCATACTAGGTATTATATTTTTACCAAAATCGTTACTTGATTCTAGATCATTCTCATCTTCTCTTAAAAATTTCTTTAAAATGGACCAATTAAATATATATATTCCCATGGAAGCATTTGTACTTTTAGGATCTTTAGGCTTCTCTTCAAACTCATATATAGAGTTATCTTCCCTTGTATTCATTATTCCAAATCTACTAGCCTCTTCAATAGGAACATTTATAACAGCAATTGTAGCATCTGCATTATTCTCTTTATGAAATTCTAACATTTTATCATAATTCATTTTATAAATATGATCTCCTGATAATATCAAAACATATTCAGGATCATATCTATCAACATATTCTATATTCTGATAAATAGCATTAGCAGTTCCCTTATACCAATCTCCTCCTTTCTCCTCTTGATATGGTGGCAATATAGATACCCCTCCATCTCTTCTATCTAAATCCCATGGATCCCCTATTCCTATATGAGAGTTTAAATCTAACGGCTTATATTGAGTTAGTACTCCTACAGTATAGATACCTGAATTTGAACAATTACTTAAAGGGAAGTCTATAATCCTGTACTTACCTCCAAAGGGCACAGCTGGTTTTGCTATATTTTTAGTTAATACCCCTAATCTCGATCCTTGTCCACCTGCTAAAATCATTGCTACAATTTCCTTTTTTCCCATATTCTCTTTCCCCTCCCCTATACGAATTATATTAAAATTATTAATATGTTAATTTATAAAACACAATTAACATTGTTAAATAAAAGCTCATTATATATTCTTATATATTGACTGGCTGATTTTTCCCAGCTATTATCAGAAGTCATAGCTTGCTTAATAATTTTATTCCAACTATCCTTATCTTTATAAATTTCTAAGGCATATCTAGTTATTTCAAGCAATTCATCAAATCTATAATTTTTAAAGCCAAATCCATTTCCAGTACCATCATATTTGTTATAAGGGATTACAGTATCCTTTAACCCTCCTGTTTCTCTTACAATTGGTATAGCACCATATCTAAGTGCAATTAATTGTCCTAGTCCACAAGGTTCAAATAGTGATGGCATAAGAAATATATCAGATGCAGCATATATTTTATGTGCTAATTCATTACTAAATTTTATATTTACACTGATTTTATTAGGATACCTACTTTGAAAGCTTTTAAAGCTCTCCTCATATATATAATCTCCTGTCCCTAGAATAACAACTTCAATATTTTCCTTAAGCAAATCTTCTAGTATATTTATTATTAAATCGCACCCTTTTTGATGTGTTAACCTGGATACAACCCCTATCATTGCTACCTCAGAGTTTACAGGTAAGCCTAATTCTTTTTGCAATTTTTCTTTATTAATTTTCTTATCTTCTAGTTTGCTAACGCTATATTTTGAATATATATATTTATCCTTTTCTGGATTATATTCATCATAATCTATTCCATTTACAATACCTTCTAAAACTGAGCTTCTATATCTAAGTAAGCCATCTAGCTCTTCTCCATACTCAGGTGTTTTTATTTCTTCAGCGTAGCTCTTACTTACTGTAGTAACTTTATCTGAATAATTTATTCCTCCCTTTAAAAAGCTCATAGCCCCATATAATTCTAGTGTCCCATTATTAAATGCTTCGTAATCATAACCAAATAGTTCTGGCAATACCTGCGAATCAAACATTCCCTTAAAAAATAAATTATGAATTGAAAAGATGGTTTTTACATTTTTAAACTTTTCTTCTTTTATATATTCCAATTTATGAAGTACTGGTATCATTCCAGTTTGCCAATCATTACAATGTAATATATCAGGTACCCAGTCTATATATCTTATAAATTCCAAAACTGCTCTATTAAAAAAAGCAAATTTTTCTCCATCATCATAATATCCGTATAGTCCATCTCTTTTAAAATAATACTCATTATCTAAAAGATAAAATTTCACCCCGTTATATTCATATTCCAAAATTCCACAGTATTGATTTCTCCATCCAACATTTACAGTAAAATTGCTAATATATTTTAGATTATCCTTTATTTCTTTTTTTATATCCCTATAGTTTGGAATTACCACTCTTACATCAGCACCTAGATTCTTTAGTGATTGTGGCAGAGCTCCAATGACATCACCTAATCCTCCTGTTTTAATAAATGGATGTGCTTCTGATGCAACCATTAAAATATTCAAATTTACATCCCCCCAAATACTAATTATTGCTTAATTTCTACTATTATATCTTTGTTATTTATTACAATCTTTTCTGTATCATCAATTAACTTTTTAATAGATAAAATAGATACAGCCATAGGTGGTATCTTTAATAATATAGAATATGGTCTATTATGATAATTTACTTTTTCAGATTTGAAAATACCTTCATTTAATTGATTTGATCCTCCAAAATCCTTATTATCAGAATTAAAAGCTTCTTCATACTCAGCATTATAAGGCACTCCTATTCTAAAATCATGGTAGACAATAGGAGTAAAATTACAAATAAAAATTAATGTGTCTTCTATTTTGTTTCCTCTTCTTATAAATGTGATTATACTTTGATTGGTATTATCCGCATCTATCCATTCAAACCCATCAGTATCATAGTCTAGTTCCCATAAAGCATTATTCTCCTTATAAATATTATTTAACTTCTTACAATAGTTCTGAGTCAATCTATGCATTTCAAATTTATCAATTAACTCCCATTCTAATTGCTCATATTCTCTCCATTCTATAAACTGAGCAAACTCACATCCCATAAAAGTTAATTTTTTTCCTGGATGCCCTATCATATAAGCCAAATATAATCTTAATCCAGCAAATTTATTCCAATAATCCCCCCACATCTTATCAACTAGAGATTTCTTTCCATGAACAACTTCATCATGAGATATTGGTAATATAAAATTTTCTGAGTAATTATACATCATAGAAAAATTAATTTTATTGTGATGATGCTTTCTATATATTGGGTCAAGTTCTATATATTTTAAAGTGTCATTCATCCACCCCATATTCCATTTAAAATTAAATCCAAGGCCACCATCTTCAATAGGTTTGCATACATTTGGCCAAGATGTTGACTCCTCTGCAATCATAAGTACACTTCTAAACTCATTAAACACAACCTTATTTAATTGTTTTATAAAATCTATTCCTTCTAAACACCCATCCCCTCCAAACTTATTTGGTATCCATTCACCATCCTTTCTTCCATAGTTTAGGTAAATCATATTAGATACAGCATCAACCCTAAGTCCATCTATATGAAATTCCCTTATCCAAAATAATGCATTTGATATTAAAAAACTTTTTACCTCTGGTTTCCCCAGATCAAAATTAGCTGTTCCCCAACCTTTATTCTCAGCTTTCCAACATTCTTTATATTCATATGTTGGACTACCATCAAACTTATATAATCCGTGTTCATCTTTACAAAAATGTCCTGGAACCCAATCAAGAATAACTCCAATTTCATTTTTATGAAGTATATTTATTAATTCTTTTAACTCCTCCGGCTTACCATATCTATTAGTTGCAGAGTAATATCCAGTTCCCTGATATCCCCAAGAAGCATCTAATGGATGCTCTATTAATGGCATAAATTCTACATGAGTATATCCCATTTCAACTAAATATTTAGGCAACTCATCACATAACTCTTTATATGTAAGAAACTTGCCCTCCTTAGTTTTCCATGATCCTAGATGCATTTCGTAAATATTTACAGGCGATTTAAAAATATCTTTTTTTTCCCTTCTATTAATCCATTTTTTATCTGCCCACCTAAATTTTGTTTCTTCCTTAATAATTGAAGCCGTATTAGGTCTAAGCTCTGATAATTTAGCATATGGATCTGCCTTATATATACCATTAGAATCATTCTTATTTATAATGTAGTATTTATATTTCATTTCTTCTTTTAATCCTGGAATAAATAATGACCATAAGCCTTTCTTATTTATTCTTTCCATCTTAAATTCATTTTCTGGCTTAAAATCACAAAAATCTCCTACAACATAAATTTCTTTTGCATTTGGTGCCCAAGTAGTAAACCTAACTCCCTTTTTCCTTTTTTCACTGACACAATGAGCTCCCATGAATTTATAGCTGCTATAGTTTTTACCTTTATGAAATAAGTCTATTTCTGTATCTATAATTTGTCCGTTTTTTACCTTGTTTTTTGCTACCTGCGCCATACTAACATCTCCCTTGAACTTAACATAATTCTGTATGAATAATTATAACATCAATTTACATTAAATTCCATTTATTCCATAATACCATATATCTTAATATAGAAGTTTTTTCATCATGTAGTTACAAATGACTAATTATTAAATACTTTAAATTGATATTATCAAACTGCAAAATACAAAAAACCTATTTTTACCACAAATTTTATTAATATTTATTTATATTATTTTTTAAGATTTTATTAAGGTTATATTAAGACTTTTATTTATTTATATTAAGATTTATGTATTAGAATTAAATATATGAAATTAAGGGAGGTAACAAATTGAAGGTTTTAGAGGTAAAAGGACTTAAAAAGAAACTTGGAAAAAGAGAAATTATAAAAGATATATCATTCTCAGTAGAAGAAGGAGAAATATTTGGCTTCTTAGGCCCAAATGGAGCTGGGAAAACTACTACTATAAGAATGTTAGTTGGACTTATAAACCCTAATGAAGGTAGCATTAGTATTTGTGGTCATGATTTGAAAAACGATACAGAAAAAGCTTTAAAAGAGGTAGGAGCTGTGGTTGAAAATCCTGAACTATATAAGTATTTATCAGGAAGAGAGAATTTAATGCAAATTGCTAGAATTAGAAATATTTCTAAAAGTCAAGTTGATGATACTATAAAACTAGTAGGACTTGAAAATAGAATAGATGACAAAGTCAGAAAATACTCACTAGGTATGAAACAACGTTTAGGTTTAGCTGCTTCGCTTCTATCTAACCCAAAACTTCTTATTTTAGACGAACCTACTAATGGATTAGATCCATCAGGAATATTGGATTTTAGAGAAATAGTTAAAAAAGCTGCTAAAGAAAGAGGATTGGCTGTATTTATATCTTCACATATATTATCAGAGGTACAAAATCTTTGTGATAGGGTTGCATTTATAAATCATGGAACTATAAAATCAGTAGAAAATGTAGTAGATCAATCTATGGAAACTGATACAGACATAATATGCTTAAAATTATTACAAAAAATAGATGTAGATAAATTACTATCTATTGAATATATAAACTCAGCTAGAGAAATCGAAGATGGAATAGAGATAATTCTATTATCTAACAAAACTTCAGAATTAATCAAATATCTTGTTAATAATAACTACGATATACAAGAAGTATTTAAATTAAGAAAAGGATTGGAACAAAGGTATATGGAATTAGTTGAAGGAGGCATTAGATAATGTTATTAACTCTTATAAAAAATGAATTTATTAAAATGTTTAAGAGATCTAAAACATGGATTGTTTTTGGATTGTTTATAGTCTTTATTGGTCTTGCTGTCTTTGGTACTTGGATGAATGACAAACATATGAAAGAATGGATGTCCCCTGAATATCAAATAAAACAATCTGAAGAACAATTAGTTCATGCAAGAAATGATATAAAAAGAGCTGAATCAGACGGTGATCCACAATGGATTAAAAATGCTAAAGAAATAGAAAGTAGCCTTTTAAAGCAAATAGATGATAATAAAGAAATAATTAAAAATGGTATTTCTGAAGATGCATGGAAAAAACAATTAGATGAATCAATAAAATCTTCTGAAAATACAATTAAACAATATGAAGAAGATGGCATAAATGAATGGAATAAAAGATGGTATGCAGAGTCAAAGCAACAATTAGATGACTTGAAATATTTAAAAGCTAATAACATAAAACCATTGCAAGGCTGGGAATATCAAGCCTTTAACTTCTTAAAAATACTTAACAACTTCTTTGGATTAGGAGTATTAATAGCAGGTATTGCTGTATTTATGAGTGATATAGTTTCAGGAGAATGTACACCTGCAACATTAAAATTTTTACTTGTACAACCAGTTAAAAGAGGAAAAATTTTATTCTCTAAATTTATAGTTTCAGTAATTACAGTACTATCATTAATTTTAATACCCCAAATAGTTGGTATGACTGTTGTAAATATGACAAGTGATGTAGATGCTTCAAGTTATCCTGTTAGAATTGAACAAAAATATGAAAAATCATTTGATCAATCATCAGGTGAAATCATAATGAAACAAATTCCAGATACATCAAGAATGGTAACCAATACCGAAAATGCAGTAAGAACAATAGGATATCAAGCATTATTTATTTTATCAGCTTGCTCTGTTATCTTTATGATATCTACAATATTTAAAAGCAGTATGATTTCAATGGCTGTTTCAGTAATATCAACTATATTCTTAGCTATTGGAACTCAAGCAATTTCAGCTATTAGAGATGTAAGTCATCTTTTATTTACAACTTATGCTGATGCAGGTAGCTTAGTAACATCTCAATTACCGTTAATGTATCAAAACCCTAAATTAACAACAACCAACGGAATAATATGCATGGTTGTAACAGCAATAATAGCATATATAATAGCACATATTAATTTTACTAAAAAAGATATTTTAATATAATAAATTTAAATAATATTTCAATCTATTTAAGTGAAAACATGAATATGAAGTATTATATGTAATATACAAAGGGGGTAGAGAAATGGTCTGAACCCCAAAAAGTAGACAATGAATAAAGGGATATAAATTCAGGAATTACAAGAATGGCTTCGATACTTAATTGGAGCCATATTTTTTAACTTTTTTTGAAATCTAATATTATTATAAAAATTTATATATTCATCTATAGAGTTAATTACTTCGTCCTCTGAATTATAGTTATTTAAGTAAATACATTCACTTTTTAAGTGGCTAAAAAATGATTCTATACAGGCATTATCATGACAATTTCCTTTTCTAGACATACTTTGAATTATTTTATTTTCCTTTAGTATAGTATTATATAATCTTGAAGTATATTGAATACCTCTATCGCTATGCAATACTGCGCCATCTAACTTATTCTGGGCTAGTATATCTGTAATTGTATTGATTACCAAATCATTGTTGTTATTTGAACCTATTTTATAAGTTAGTATTTCATTGTTATATAAATCCATAATTGCTGATAAGTATAGTTTTTTATTGTTCTTATATTTAATTGTTGTTATATCCGTTACTAGCTTAGAGCTAGGAGTAGTAGCTTTAAAATCTCTATTTAGTATATTTTCTTCTATAATTATTCCTTTGACAAGCGGAGCGAAAAACTTCTTCTTTGCTCTAACTTTTGATCTTAATTCTAATGATTTCATAATTCTATAAACCTTTTTATGATTAATATTTATATTATGGTTTATTTTAATGAATGTAGTTATTCTTCTATATCCATAAATTCCTCTATGTTTATTAAAAACATCACGAATAAGAAGCTCTACTGAATTTACGTCCTCGCTTCGCATATCGGCTATTTTTCTTTTATTTAACCATTTATAGAATCCACTTCTTGATACTTTTAAAATAGTGCATAGAAGAGATATCGAATATTTACTTTTAAATTCATTTATCACTTCAAATTTATAGGACTTTATGCATTCCCCCTTATTTTCTCTAATAACTTTTTTAAAACTTCATTCTCTGCTCTTAGTCTTGTTAATTCGTCATTTTTATTTTCTTTAGCCGCTTCGCGACGAGGCTTTTCATTCTCATAAAAGCTATCTGGACCTTTTTCATTATATTGAATTACCCATCTACCAAATGCTGATGTGCTTGTTATATTTAAATCCTCACATATTTTCTTTTGACTTTTTCCTGTTTTTATATATTCTTCAATTGCATTTATTTTAAATTCTGTACTATAAGCTTTGTGTTTTATTGACATAAAAAATCACCCCATTATGTAGATTGTACACAACCCTTTGTTTACTGTCTACATAATGGGGGTAAGACCAAAACGCTACCCCCTTTGTATATTCTTAATTTAAATAAAATCCTACTATTTAAATATGCAGAAAACTATAGTTTTTTAAAAATCTTTTATTGGTGATATATGATGCTTAAAAAAATATACCTAGTGCATATTCTACAACTAATATATTATTTATCCACATATATATAAAGTTATTAACATTTCTTACATTAATAAATATAAATAATGTTAATAATTTATATTTATTAGTAAGTATAGTCCTCAATAAATATTAAATTTCAAATAAACAATAAAAATATTTTAATGCGTTTAGATTTATGTAGATAATTATATAATTAGTAATTTATGTAGCCGCGTAAAGTTAAAGGCACATAGCCATATCCTTAGATAAGCTTTATATTACACAATGGATAGCTATATTATATTAAGTAATATCTATCTTATATTTAAATAATCTTTCGTAACAAAAAAGACTTAAGAATTAAATTCTTAAGTCTTTTTAATAACCTGGCAACGTTCTACTCTCCCACACAGTTTCCCATGCAGTACCATCGACGCTGTAGAGCTTAACTTTCCTGTTCGGAATGGAAAGGAGTGTTTCCTCTACGCCATCATCACCAGATATCAGAGTGTTCTCTGAAAATTGCACATGAATTATTGCCAAAATCTTTTAATTATTGGTCAAGCCCTCGACCTATTAGTATCAGTCAGCTAAATATGTTACCACACTTACACCTCTGACCTATCAACCTTGTGTTCTTCAAGGGGTCTTACTAGCTTATGCTATGGGAAATCTCATCTTGAGGGGGGCTTCACGCTTAGATGCTTTCAGCGTTTATCCCTTCCCGACTTAGCTACCCAGCCATGCTCTTGGCAGAACAACTGGTGCACCATAGGTCAGTCCATCCCGGTCCTCTCGTACTAAGGACAGCTCCTCTCAAATTTCCTACGCCCGCGACGGATAGGGACCGAACTGTCTCACGACGTTCTGAACCCAGCTCGCGTGCCGCTTTAATGGGCGAACAGCCCAACCCTTGGGACCTACTACAGCCCCAGGATGCGACGAGCCGACATCGAGGTGCCAAACCTCCCCGTCGATGTGGACTCTTGGGGGAGATCAGCCTGTTATCCCCGAGGTAGCTTTTATCCGTTGAGCGATGGCCCTCCCACGAGGTACCACCGGATCACTAAGCCCGACTTTCGTCCCTGCTCCACTTGTGGGTGTCGCAGTCAGGCTCCCTTCTGCCTTTGCACTCTTCGAACGATTTCCGACCGTTCTGAGGGAACCTTTGGGCGCCTCCGTTACTTTTTTGGAGGCGACCGCCCCAGTCAAACTGCCCACCTAACAATGTCCCGTCACCAGATTCATGGCGTCCGGTTAGAATCCCAATACTGTCAGGGTGGTATCCCAAGGGTGACTCCACTAAGGCTGACGCCCTAGCTTCTCAGTCTCCCACCTATCCTGTACAGACAATATCGAAACTCAATGCTAAGCTACAGTAAAGCTCTACGGGGTCTTTCCGTCCAATCGCGGGTAGCGAGCATCTTCACTCGCACTACAACTTCGCCGGATTTGCAGTTGAGACAGTGCCCAAGTCATTACGCCATTCGTGCGGGTCAGAACTTACCTGACAAGGAATTTCGCTACCTTAGGACCGTTATAGTTACGGCCGCCGTTTACTGGGGCTTAAGTTCACACCTTCGCTTGCGCTAAGTGTTCCCCTTAACCTTCCAGCACCGGGCAGGCGTCAGCCCCTATACATCAGCTTACGCTTTAGCAGAGACCTGTGTTTTTGCTAAACAGTTGCTTGGGCCTATTCTCTGCGGCCTGCTCTCGCAGGCACCCCTTCTCGCGAACTTACGGGGTCAATTTGCCTAGTTCCTTAACT
>NZ_CP174370.1:202500-372500 GCF_046581255.1 Clostridium sp. MB05
TTAAACCTGCAACTATACCAATGAATTGAGTTTGAATTTTTCCAAATGCAGGTGCTACATCTTTAACATCTATTCCTTTAAACATTGCAACTGCTCCTGGACTTAATAAAGTTGTAATCATAAGCCATGAAACTAAACCTGCTAACCCTGCTGTACCATCATTATCATCTGACATCCCAACTGATACCCCAATTGCAAAAAGAATAGCCATATTATCAATTAGTGCTCCACCTGCCTTTATTAAAAATGCAGATATTACACTGTTTGCTCCCCAGCCTGTAGGGTCAATCCAATAACCAATACCCATTAATATACTTGCAACGGGTAATGCTGCTACTGGAAGCATTAAAGATTTTCCTAGTCTTTGAAGATACTTCATCATAATAATAAATCCTCCTTAAAATTTTATATACAAATCTAAGTAGCTGTAAAATATAATTCCCTTGTAAAAATAAAAAAAGCCGAAAAGGATATATAGATATATAAATCCTTTTCGGCTCATGCTCAACTAATTGATAACACGCCTAAATTTGTACATATTTTATTTACACACTTATTGTATCATTTTATGTTATTGTTTTCAATAGATTTTTTAATTGTTTTTTCGTATTTATGAATCACTTTCTTAAGGTTTCATTAATTATATTGAATATACTTAATTTTGCTAACGATTTCATTATCTTTTTTAAATTTAGTTTATTGACAACACTTAATAACTATATATATAATCATACTAGACGTGTTACTGTTTAATCAGGCATGAGTCCACCTTATCTTCTAGGACTTATGCCTTTTGTTTTTAATATTAATGTATTTATTAATATTAATAAATACTATAAATATTAATTAATATGCTCGTCAAAATATGTAGTAGAAAGGATGTGGGTTCCTGAATATTCAGGAAGTACTATGTTTAATTTTATTAAGAATTTATTTAAATCAGAACCTAATAATGAAGAAGTTCTAGTTAATTCTAAAGCACTTGTTGCTCCTGTTTCTGGTAAAGCTATTCCTCTATCAGAAGTTCCAGATCCAGTTTTTGCTGAAAAATTAGCTGGTGATGGAATGGCTATAATGGCTGAAGGAGATACTATTGTTGCTCCAGCAGATGGAGAATTAACTCTTGTATTCAAAACTAAGCATGCTTTTGCTATGACACTAGAAAACGGCTTAGAATTACTTGTTCATATAGGATTAGAAACTGTTTCTCTTGATGGAGAAGGCTTCGAACAACTAGTTGAACAAGGTAAAAAGGTTAAAGCTGGTACACCGCTAATAAAAATAAACAGGGATTTAATCTTAAGCAAAGGGTTATCTCTTGCAACACCAGTATTAATAACTAATGTTGATGCTACTAAATCAATAACTCCAGTTGAAAGTGGAGATGTTGTTGCTGGTAAAACTGTAGTTGTAAATTTTGAAGTATAGTATATAATAGCAATAAAATAAAAATCAGCCATAATTCAAAATGGCTGATTTTTATTTTATTATGGAAACCCTAAATCTTTCTATATGCATAGCTAAATATGCAACTTCATCTTCTGACACACTTGAAATATCTAATACTCTACAAATTATTTTTCTAGTCTCTTCTGCAATCTTATATGATAAAGGATATTTTTCTCTTATTGCATCTATTAAATCATTTTTTATAGGTGAATTAGTTATAATTCTCTCTATAGCGAACCTTATATGTGTAAGAAATCTAGCATAATCTAATGATCTTTTATTAATTTTTATATTTAATCTATCTTCAACATGCTGAACTATAGAATTGCTTAAAAAGCTGTATTTTATAGTGTTAGACAATTTACCATTATTCCTTGCTGAATGGATATGAAGTGCTATAAACCCTTTTTCTCCTTCAGGTATATCTATCTTCAATTCCCCACTTATTCTGTTAGCTAATTCACTAGCCATTTCAAATTCTCTACTATATAGAGTTTCTATTTCTACTAAAAAAGGATTTTGTATTTCTTCATTATCTTCTAATCTCTTTATCGCATAAAATAAATGATCTATTAATCCTATATGAATGTTTTCATTAAGTTCTTCGCCTAATTCATCTGTTATTTCAGCAATCATTTCTTCAACTAATGCTATTAACTTTGTATCTACTCTAGTTAATATCTCATCGAAGTTTCTTTGATTATCCTCATCTTCAATTATAAATACTTTTTCAACTGTAGTTCCTTTTTGAATAATATCTCCTGTCTTCTTACTAAAACCTATTCCTTTTTGAAATAATATTTTCTCTTTTCCCTTTTCTCTTACAAGCAATATATTATTATTGAAAGATTTTACTACAGTGGCATTATTATTTAATATAATCTCCTTCATTATTCCCCTTCCTTTATTAAAAATAATAATTAACTTTTTTCTAATATCTTAAAAAAGGTTATATGATCTCTCCAAGCTCCATTTATAAATAAATACTTTTTATTTAAACCTACTTCTTCAAATCCACAACCAACAAGAACAGATTTAGATTTTTCATTATCAGTTAGAACGGATGCTTCTATTCTATGTAGTTCTAATTCATCTTTGGCATAATCTAAAACTAACTTAACAGCTTCTTTCATATATCCTTTTCCTTGAAAATCTTTATCAATAGAATAACCTATTATTCCACTTTTGAAAACTCCATAAACTATATTTGATAGTTTAATTTTCCCTATTAGTTTATCATCCTTATATATTCCTAGGTCTACCCCAGTACCACTCATTAAATTTTTGTAGCTTTCTAATAATATACCCTTTTGAACTTCATAAGTATAAAAAATATTATCTCTACTAGGTTCATAATTGCTTAAATGTTCCTTATTTCCTAGATAATAATTTAATAAGTCTTCAGCACAATCTGGAGTAAAGTTTTTTACAGTTATATTTGTACCTTTTAGTTCAACCATAAAATTTCTGTTTTGATTATTATATTCATTTCTATTAATTCCAAAACTTAACTCATCTAAAAATACACCATTAGAAAAAAGATTTTCCGTAAATATCCCTTCTAAAGTAAATCCTAAGTCTAAAAATACCTTGTATTCGATATTCTCATCTACAAGTATATTAGTTTTATAAATATTAGTATCCTTAAATACAGCTCTTAATATACTTTGTACCGTTTCTTTTAGTAAATCATATTTTTTTTCTCTATAAAATTTAAGTTTAACAGTACATTTTTTATTATCCTTATCTAATTCGACTATAGTAAACCTTCCTATAAATATATTATTCTTATCTTTTATAATATAATCACTAAATGTTCCTTTTACTAAATCTATACTTATTCCTCTGTTTTCACTCATAACAAATTCTCCTAAGCTACATATATGTCTACACTTAATTATATTATACCGATAAAATAGCCTGATACACAACACATTATATTCGACTAATTTATCAAATAACTGAAGTTAATACGGTATATTCATTATTAAAATGTAACCATCATATAATTAATTGTAATTAATTATCTTAGGAGTTTATATGATCATTTTAAAGTTATTTAAAAGAAGTAAAAATAAAAAAAGAATAAGAAATTATTTTAAATTTTTACTTGTGCTAATACTAATTCTATTAGTTTGCAAGCTATTTTGGGTATATAAATCTCACTCAAATAAAATAAAATATCGAAATATTAATAATTTAAAAATAAGTTCTGAAGAAAGCTTAATTAGAGAAATAAGAAATGTAAATAAAATAATTCCACTTGAAGTAGAGCTTTCTCAAGTAATAACCATAGACAAAAGCTGGGGAGACTTTGAAATATTTCAAAAGTTTAAAAGGATAAAAATTTTTGCTAAATGCTCATATTCTATAGACTTATCACAAATTACAAATGATGACATTAACATAGAAAATGAAAAAAATAAGATTACTGTCAGTCTATCTAAACCTGAAATATTTAGTATTAATATAGATAAAGATAAAACTGTTTATGAAGACGCTTCTAATGGGTTGCTGAGATTTGGTGAAATCAAATTAACTTCAGAGGAATTTGAGGCTATGCAAAATGAAGTTTATAAAAATTTTGAAACTACTATGAAAACCAATGACATATATAATAAAGTAATTTCTAATACTAAAGTATCATTAGAAAAATTGATAGATCAAATCACAGAAGAGAAAATGGATGTCTATATATCTTTTAAATAAATATGTACTATTTCATTTATAGATGTATAATATATTTAAATAATTTGAACACTTTAGTATAAAGGAGTTGATTAAATGAAAAAGATAGTTTTAGCTGGAGGTTGCTTCTGGGGAGTTGAGGAATTTTTATCTAGATTAAATGGGATTATTGAAACAGAAGTTGGGTATGCGAATGGAAGAACTGAAAATCCAAGTTATGAGGATGTATGTCATAAAAATACTTACTTTGCAGAAGTTTGTTTAGTTAAATATGATGAAAATGAAACATCATTGAAAAATATATTAGATGAGTATTGGTCAATAATAGATCCTACAGTATTAAATAGACAAGGTCCTGATGTTGGAAGCCAATACAGAACCGGAATATACTATTTCGATGAAATTGATTTACCTATAATATTAAAAAGTAGAGATGATCAGCAAAAAAAATATGATAAGAAAATAGTTACTCAGGTAGAACCTTTAATTAACTATTATAGGGCAGAGGAATATCATCAAAAATATCTAAAGAAAAACCCTAATGGATATTGTCATATAAAACTATAAAAAAGTATGGGCTGTCGCACGAAGAAATTTAACTACAATATCAATATATTGTGTTTGTATCTTTTAGTGCGACAGCCCCTTATTCATATTTATTTAATCATATTAGCTCTCACATAAATTCAATTTTTAACAGTATAAATTTAATCCTTTTTCTATTTTATATCAATCCATCTAATCTCTGTAGGTTTTAGCTCCATATTAGTAGCTTTTCCTTCTCCATCGTAAACTTTAGATATTTGTTTTTCATTAGAATTATTTATAACTGCATATCTATTTGATTCTAAATAAGCAGATACTTCACAATAAGGATTATCAGAATACCATTTCTTCATTTCATTTTCTTTATTAGCTGCATAGAAACATGCCCTAGTTAAAATACGTGTATTTTGAACTGAATATGGTAATCCTGCAATATACACAGTACGTCCTTTTCCATAGTTATTTGCGGACATTAATAGGTCTCCATTTATATATTTAATTATTTCTGTAGATTCCTTTGTTGAATATACATTCTTTTGACCTTCACCAAAATCTATCTCTTCAAATATATCTTCTGTTATAAAGTGATTATCTAATTCTTCTTTAAAATCTTTGTCTGTACTTAATGAAAAACCTAACTCTTTATCTACTCCTAAAGCGTCTGCTAATTGGAAGTAATGTCCTCCATTTAATACTGCTGAAGGTTCTCCTATTCCTATAAATCCACCACCATTATAAATCCATTCTCTTATTTTAGTAATTATACTTTCATCAAGCCATTTTTCTCCACCACTGAAAGCAGTGCCTGCATCACCCGCATTTATAATTACATCTATTTCTTCTGGAATTCCATTATCTTTTATGTCATCAAAGCTTATAAACCTTACATCAACGCTCATACCACTTAAAGCCTCTATAACACCTAAATATGAATATATTTGTTTATACCATAATGCATGTGCTACCATATGTGTTTGCCATGTACGAATCTTACCCCAACAATTTAATACAGCAACTTTTAGTCCACAATAAGGTTTATTTCCATTTATAGTTTCATATATCCCTCTAAATTCATTACATACACTTTCTATGTAATCTACAAATTTAGGGAATTTATAAGCTAAGGATAAGTATCCACCATACCCAATTCTATCCACTGGCTTTCTCATTATTGCACGTCTA
The DNA here is from genome assembly GCF_046581255.1 of Clostridium sp. MB05. Classification (NCBI taxonomy): domain Bacteria; kingdom Bacillati; phylum Bacillota; class Clostridia; order Eubacteriales; family Clostridiaceae; genus Clostridium; species Clostridium sp. MB05. The sequence goes on from NZ_CP174370.1 coordinate 208,366, forward strand.
GCTGTTAACCAATTTTCTCTTGCTTCTATAGTTGGATCATTTCCTTCATAAAATGTATCTGGGAAAAAATATGGTAGAAAACGTCCTTCTGTATATTTTACACCCGGAATATCAGAAATCATTCTAAGAGTTGCACCACTACCAACAGATCCCACAACCCCATCTAACCCTATGCTCTCAAAATATTTACCATATGGTTCTGTTCCTATCCAGTTATCTCCAAGGAACATCATAGACTCTCTTCCATGCTCATGAGTTATGTCCACAAGCTTTTTAACATTTTTAGATACAAATTGCTGTTGAAAATCTATATAATCTAAATATTGCTTACTTGGTACTCTAAATGTACTGTTATAATATCCTTCATCGATTATATCTTCCGCTCTAAGCTTGTATCCTTTAACTTTTTCAAACTCTCTTAAGGCTTCTGCACTTACACTTGAACTGTATCCAAACCAATCAACAAACTTTTCCTTTGCTCTATCATTAAATACTAATGTAAAGTGATAGAAAAATGTTGTGAATCTAACCACATCAGTTTCTGGATGTTCATCTAACCACTTGTGCATAATTTCAAAAATATGCTTATTAGTTTTTGGTTTCCTTGCATCAAATGGCATTTCATGAGGCTTGTCTCCCCAATTATTTGTTATATGGTTGTACATTTGAGTAGGATCCCATATACAGTAAGCTAAAAATGAAACTGTATACTCATGCCATATCTTAGTATCTTTTATTGTTACTTCATCAGCTTCCTCATTATACTCCCACTTATCTAATCCTATAACCTCATCTGTAGTTCTATCTATAACTTCCCAGAACTCCTTAACATCATGATATGAATCTGGCTTTACTTGCTCTTTAAAATATCCATCCATTATTTTTATAATTAATGTTTCACTTGTTGCTAAATGATGCTTAGTCATTAAATATGTTTGTTGTAATTCTTCTATATTTTGTTCTGCCCATTCATTATCTCCACGAGCTACAAAATAAGTAGAATATATTTTTTCTGCTAAACCTTTTATTTCTTTTGGAAGCTTAAAACCATCACAGTCACGTATTGCATCTGCTCCCCACTTTTCTGCTATTTCCATAGTCTCTTTTATAAAATTATCATCCGTTGGAATTGTAACTCTTCCCTTACTCATCTTCATCCTCCTCCATTACTCCTTTATACCACTTACAATCATACCTTCTGTTAACTTCTTTTGAACTAAAATATATAGGATAATTTTCTCCTTATATTCCCATTTGGTTCTATATATTTATTTTATTCTTTTGAAATCTCTTACACAATAATATTGTTGCTATTCTTTTTAGTAATATTGCTATTATAGCAATATTACTAAACTATATATTATGATATAATAAATATACTAATTAAATAGATTTGAGGTGTACTATGGGTAATACAAGATACCTAATAAATAAAAAAAACTATGATCCTAATTATGAATTGCTTTATATAAGTAAATCTAAATTTGAAAACGATTGGCACAGCACAGCCCACTTTCATCCATTTACAGAGATTTTTTTTATAACCAATGGAAAAGGTGCATTTCTTTTAAATGATACTATAGTTAATGTTAATAAGTGGGACTTAATTGTAATTAACTCTAACTGTCTACATACTGAAAAATCATCTTTATCTGATGAACCACTAGAATATGTGGTTTTAGGAGTGGACAACTTATTATTAAATTTTCCTGAGTCCTATAGTTTAAGAAATAATGAACAGCAGATGAACCCTTATAAAATAATAAACCTCTCTAAAGATAAAGATTTACTACTTAATTACTTTGATCAATTAATTAATGAAATAGAACATAAAGAATTTAATTATGAACTTGTATGTAAAAGTATTTTAACACTATTCATAACTCAAATCGTACGAAGATCAACTCCACTACTATTCATTGAAGAATCTCAAGAAAAATTAAACTTAGAATGTATAAAAATAAAAAATTATATAGATGCTCACTTTTCTCAAAATATAACATTAGATTTTTTATCTGATTTATCTTATATGAATAAATTCCACTTAGTTCATACCTTTACTAAACAAATAGGTGTTTCACCAATTAACTATGCTATAAATAAACGTATTCAAGAAGCTAAAAATCTATTAGTTACCACTAGCTACTCAATTAGAGATATTTCTTCTATAGTTGGATTTGGAAATTCATCTTACTTCAGTCAAATGTTTAAAAAAGTAACTGGAATGTCTCCAAAAGGTTATAGATTAGAAAACTCAAGAATAGAAACTATTTAAAAAAATAAGGAGTACGATTCCCCAATAAAATATAATGAATCATACTCCTATTTTAATATTAATTATTTTCACCTATTAAGGACTTTATAACTTCTCCTCCGATGATCATACCTGCAACTGGAGGAACAAAGGATATGCTTCCTGGTATTTGTCTTTTTATTGCGCACTTTTTAGTTCCACCTGTACATACGCAACCAGTCTTACAAGTAACCACATCTTCATCCTTTGGTTTTCTTGGTTTTTCTTCAGAATATACAACTTTAAGCTCTTTTACTCCTTTTTTTCTAAGTTCATATCTCATAACCTTAGCTAAAGGACATACCTTAGTATCATATATATCTGCAACCTTGAATTGTGTTGGATCAAGTTTGTTTCCTGTTCCCATTGACGCAATTATATTTATATCTTTTTCATAGCAATACTTAGCTAAAGCTATTTTAGCTGAAACTGTATCTATTGCATCTATTACATAATCAACATCATCTGGAACTAATTCCTCTATATTTTCTGGAGTTACGAATAATTGATGTGTAGTAACATTACATTTTCTATTTATAGAAAGTATTCTTTCTTTCATAACATCAACTTTCACCTTACTTATAGTTCCATATGTAGCATGTATCTGTCTATTTAAATTAGTTAAACAAACTGTATCATCATCAACTAATATTATGTTTCCTACACCTGCTCTTGTTAACGCTTCAACAGCAAAGCTACCTACTCCACCAACACCAAATACCATTACTTTTGCATTTTTTAATTTTTCTAGTCTATCATTTCCTATAAGTAACTCTGTTCTAGATAAGGGATGTTGTAACATTCACTTCTCTCCTTTTTTATCTTGTGTATATTAACACAAAATACTTTATTTTATTTAATTTATAACTTATTTTAGACTATTATTTATTTATATACAATAATATTATTTTCCATCTAATTAAAAATTAATATCATTTAGCAATATTTTTAAAATTATATATAAAAATATTGCTAAATAACATGTATTTTTAACTAAAGGTTACAAAATAACTATCTATCATTTAAATACATTATATTATATGGTAAGATATTAAAAGATTAATTTTACATATTATTAATCCTTAAGCTTAGTAGCTTAAATTTTAAGGAGGTTTATTATGGTTTTAGGAATTATAAGTGCCATGGCTGAAGAATTAGAACTTCTTCTAAAAGATATGTCTATTCAAGAAGAAACAAAAAAAGCTAATATGACTTTTTATAAAGGGACTCTAGGAGATAAAAATATAATTGCAGTTGTTTGTGGAATTGGTAAAGTAAATGCTGCTATTTGTACTCAAATATTAATATCTGAATATAAAGTATCCTCTATAATAAATGTTGGTGTTGCAGGAGGAATCGGAAAGAATATTTATCCTGGAGATGTTGTTGTTGGTACTGATTTAGTTCAACACGATATGGATACAACTGTATTTGGTGACCCTCATGGGCAAATTCCAAGATTAGATACTTTTGATTTTAAATGTGATGAAAAGTTAGTTAAAGCTGCTTTAGCTGCTTGTGAGGAAATTAAAGAAATTAATACTTTCTCTGGAAGAATAGTTTCTGGAGACCAATTTATATCAAGTGTTGAAAAAATTCAATGGTTTGAAAAGGAATTTAGTGCAATGGCTTGTGAAATGGAAGGAGCAAGTATTGCTCATGTTTGCTATTTAAATAATATTCCTTGTGTTGTTATTAGATCTATTTCAGATAATGCTAATAACGGTGCTCACATGGATTATGAAAAATTCATTCCTATTGCAGTAAGAAATTCAACTATAATTTTAAAAAGTATGTTAGAAAAACTATAAAATAAAAACATATATTATCTTATTTGCTCCAAGTCACCATAAGATAATATATGTTTTTTTAATACTAAAGGTAATAATTCTCCATACCTCGGAATTATGTAAATTATGTCGTTGTAACCTTTATAGGTTAATATAAATATTATTTACTTTTTATCACTTCGCTACTCTTCAAGTCAACGCAATATTACATTTCAACTCTTAAAAACTAAAGGAAGACTCCCCAATGAGTCTTATTCATCAATACCTTTTAAGCCATTGCTTGAATAAACCATGGAATTCCATAGGATATAAAAGTCATTATTATTGTTGCTATTATTAATCCTACAAAGATTGCTAAGGATGCCTTCTTCGTTTTAATTCCAAGTAACGATGCTATAAGCGCACCTGTCCATGCACCTGTTCCTGGTAAAGGTATTCCAACAAATAATGCAAGTCCCCAAAACTCATATTTTTGGATTTGCTCACTTTTAGCCATTGATTTTTTCTCTAGCTTTTCAACCATAGGTCTAAATAACCTAGTCTTTTTCATCCAGTTAAATATTGGTGTAATGAAAAATAAAATGAATGGGATAGGAACTATATTTCCTAAAATACATAAAAATATAGCTTTAAATACTCCAATTCCTAATAAAGAAGCCGCAATTAAGCCCCCCCTTAACTCTAAAATAGGTACCATGGATATTATAAACACTACAAACTCCTTTGGCATAAAACTTAATGTGCTAGTAAACCAATTAATTAATGAATCTGTCATAATATACTCCTTATACTATATATCTCTTTAAATCTTATTTATGAAAATGTAATTATTCACATATATATAAGATTACATAATAAATACATAGTATTCAAGTTTTTCTGTTGCAAAAAGCAATAATTTTAAATGAATAATCTTACAGATATTAAAATCATCGATTTATCTATGCTTTGTATCGCTAAAGGAAAAGAATTCCAATCAATATTTAATTTCATGGATTGGAATTCCTAATAATATACTATAATAATTTTATAAATTTTTGATCTTTGGATATAAGTGTTTATCTTCATTGTCTATTCTATTTTTTAATAGAGTTAATACTCTTTTGCTTTCCACTAAAAATTTATCTTTATCATTTAATATCTTATTTTTAGTATTAAACTGATTTTTAAATTCGTTAAAAATCACATGAATACTTCCCATTTCCTCACTATATTCAATAGCAATTTTCTTTAATTTATCATCGCTACTATTTATTAATTGTGGATATAAAAATTTATCTTCTGTTCTCATATGGATATTTAACTTTCCTGCAAGAGTATTTATATCCAATACTAAACCATTTAAATCATCAGTTACACTGCTTAAACTTAAATTCTTATTAATTTTATTAAATAAATTATTTATTTCTATATGCTGTCTTTCTAAATTATCTATATTTGTCATTGTAATCCCTCTCACTTCTATACAATTATTAATCTTATTTATGATTATAAATGAGTTAATATATATATTCTGTAACTAGAGATACAAGTTCAAATTAATAAATACTAATTTAGTTAATGTATAATTATATTTATAATAAATTAAATTCATTTATTAAAGTAACCTTAATTGAAATATCTACTCATCTTACTCTTTGCTAGTAATTCAGAACCTCCTCCAGCTTCCCATTTATCAATTTGACCAATGGCATCTTCAGGGCTCATTCCTAACCCCACAAGTACACCTGCTAAAATAAATTTTTGATATAAATACTCAGAGTTAATTCCTGCTTTAGATTCTTCTAGAGCAAGCTTAACCAATGGTGTTATATATCTAATCCAATCATCTGGAGTAAATTTAGACTTATCTTCTTCCCTTTCACATCTACTCATTGATGATCTCTTCATTGAAGCTTTATTCATCTCAGAATTGTTCATAGTACTATTCAGTGTAAATAGATAATTATATTTTGAAGCATGTCTTAACTCATCTGTGATTATATCAAATAACATATCTCTGTAAGGTCCCATCGGAAGAGCTCTTCTAATATTTCTATACCTTTCTACAGCTGCTAATTCTCCAAATAAAGCTTTTTTAATACCATCTAAATAAGACTCAGGCTTTTCAAAAGTTTTCCCTTCATCCATTGAGACTACATCCATTCCTGTAAAGTCCTTATAAATTCTTCTAAACATCTGATTATGTCTTCTTTCATCATCTCTAATTGAAGCTATTATTTCCTTTTCTTCTCTAGTAGGTGCTACACTAATAAGGTAATCATAAAATAACTCATCTTCCCTTTCTCCCTCAACTGCTTTTCTTATATCGTTAAGGGCTTCTTGTAACTGCGGATTTTGAATCATTTGATTATTTTGAAATGGTGCTACAAACACTACTAATCCTCCTAAAAACAATTTATATAATGACATTATATGAGTCTAATTTAAATGTGTTCATTTCACCCTTATATAAATAAAAGTCGTTAAGGATACCCCCTAACATCTTTCTTTGAAAGCTGAAATATAATACATTTCTTCATTATCAATTACCTTATCAATTGTGAAGTATTTAGACATAATTTTAGTTGTTACTTCAGCTGGTTCAAGAACATCATCTTTTACAATATCCTTTTTCGAATGAATCTGATTAATTTTTTCCTTACTTTCCGAATGAGCAATGATTATTTTGCCACCATTATTTAACCTATTTAGAAGATGCTTAAATAATGCTTCCTTATCATTAAAATGAGGATAAGCGGAATAAATGAATATATAATCAAACCCTTTATCATTAAAATCCATAACATCTTTTACAATAAATTCAACTCCATCATCCTTATACTTCTCTTTAGCAACCATAATCATATTTTCTGAAATATCAATAGCTGTTATTTTCAATGGAGACTTTTCAAGCAAGTAACTTACTAATATGCCTGTTCCTGTACCAACATCAAGTATTTTTGCATTATTTCTAATAGAAGATAGTTCTATTATTTCCCTTAACTTAATATCATCATGTTTGCACATATTATCCCATTCAAACGCAACTTTATTAAAAAACTCTTTGCTATCCATTTATAGTCTTCATCCCTTTCGTATTTTCTGAAATCTTTACTACAATTGGTGCTAGTATCAACTGAATTACTATTCCTGGTATAGACGTTATAAATGCTGACGTTAAGAACATTTTCAATACAAAACTTTTTCCACCTACTGTAAGCATTGTAAACATAGCAATTCCAGACACAAACCTTCCCAATATCATTGCCAATATTAATGATATAAACATATTGATATTCTTTTTCTTATACAAAAATCCACCCACAAATCCATATGTTGCAAGTTCAAATGCCATGGAAATACCAGTTGGATATATAGGTGGCATTCCTGTAATTACAGAATTTAAGAGAGGTGTTATAAAACCTATAATTAATCCATATTTGGGACCAAGCATAAGTCCGCATAATAAAACTGGAATATGCATTGGTAAGAATATAGGACCCGCCATCCCCGTTAGATGAAAAATATAAGGGAAAATTAATCCCAATGCAATAAATAAACTTGCCTTTACCATGTTGTTTGTTTTTACATTCATTATAGTTTCCTCCTTAAATATATAAAATAAAAAAGTACACATCCATCTCTCAACAAACTTGCATATGTCCACGTACAAACTGAAGGTAATGAAAATATAAAATAAATATACCTCAATAGTAAGATTGTAAAACTATATTAAATCAATTAACATACACTAAATTACTTATTCTGGAAATATATATATAATAATTGTATCATACAAAATTCCACCAACAAACATATTATGTAAAATTATCCATTGTATTTAATCTAGTTTTGACTTTTCTAAGCACACTGGACTAAATAAATCTATCTTGTATAAGGTTATAATTGGATATCAAAAAAATAAAAGCCAGTATCCTAATTTAAGATACTGACTTAGTAGCCATTTTTTTGTTTTGACAACAATTTAAAATTTATGAATAAATAGTCCACTTCTTGGCTTAGGTTCAAACCAAGTTGATTTAGGAGGCATTATTTTCCCACCATCGGCTATATCCATAATATCTTCTGTAGTTGTAGGATACATAGAAAAACTTACTTTCATATCTGTATTTGCTCTTCTTTCAAGTTCTTTTAATCCTCTAACTCCACCTATAAACTCTATTCTCTTGGATTTTCTTGGATCATCTATTCCTAGTATTGGCCATAAAAGATTATTTTGTAGTATTGATACATCCAACTGATCCACAGGATCCTGAGGATTAAATATACCTTCTTTAGCTTCTAGTAAGTACCATTGTTTTTCCAAGTACATTCCAAAAGTATGCTTTTCTTTTGGTCTAACTCTTTCGTCACTTTTAGTAACTGTAAATTTCTCACTTACTTTATTTAAAAATTCTTCTTTTGAAATCCCATTTAAATCCTTAACAGTTCTATTATAATCTAATACCTCTAGCTCGCTATCAGGATAAGAAATTGATAAGAAATAGTTAAACTCCTCTTCTCCTGTATAGTTTTCATTTTCTTCTCTCTTTATATGCCCAACTTTTACTGCTGATGCCGATCTATGATGTCCATCTGCAATATATAAGCATTCTACAGATTTAAATAATTCATTTATTTGAGTTACTGTATTTTCATCATCTATAACCCACACAGTATGACCTACTTTATCTTCTGAAATAAAGTCATATACAGGATCTTTCTTCATCCATTCATTTATTATACTTGAAATCTCCTTATTTTCTCTATAAGTTAAAAATATAGGACCTGTATGAGCTTCACATTTATAAACATGATTAATTCTATCTATCTCCTTGTCTTCTCTTGTTAGCTCATGCTTTTTTATTATATTTTTAGTATAATCATCTATTGAAGCACAGCCTACAAGACCAACTTGACTTCTTTCATTCATTATTTGTCTGTATATATATAAATATGGCTTTTCATCCTCAATATATAAACCATCTTCTATCATTTTATCTAAATTACTTTTAGCTTTTTCATAAACTTTATCATCATAAATGTCTATATCTTGTGGTAAATCTACTTCAGCCTTATCTACATGTAAAAACGAATAAGAATTACTCTTAACCATTTCTCTAGCTTCATCACTATCCATTACATCATAAGGAAGTGCTGCTATTTTATCTGCTAATTTCTTCACAGGTCTTATTGCCTTAAAAGGTCTAATAACCGCCATTAATAACTCCTCCTATTTTCTTTCTTTAGTAAAAAAGTCGCCAAGGCCAGCTTGCTTAGCTGATTTTCTATAGAGTAAAAAACTCCTTTATTATTGATATTACTTCTTCTCCAATTCTATCTTGTGCTTCAATTGTTGAAGCTCCTATATGTGGAGTACAGCTTACTCTTGGATGATTGACTAAGTCTTCATTTGTATTTGGTTCTACTTCAAATACATCTATTCCTGCCCCTGCTATTTTTCGAGAATTTAAAGCTTCTAAAAGTGCTTCTTCATCAACAACTTTCCCTCTTGCACAATTTATTATATAAGCTCCATCCTTCAGTATATTCAATTCTTCTTTTCCAATTAATGTTCCACTTTCTTTATCATATGGAACATGTAGTGAAATAAAGTCTGATCTCTTTAATAAATCATTTAACTCTAAAAATTCATAAGTTACATCTTCTTGTTTTCCAAAAGCATCATTATAAATAACCTTCATTCCTAGTGATGTAGCTTTATTAGCCAATGATTTACCTATTCTCCCCATTCCTACTATTCCTAAGGTTTTTCCTGAAAGTTCAATACCTTCGTATTTTTTCTTGTTCCATTCACCATTTCTCATAGTGTAATTTGATGTACCAACGAATCTTGCAACTGCGAACATATGGGCTAGTGCTAACTCTGCAACTGAATCTGAACTAGCATTTGGAGTATTCTTAACGGCAACTCCCTGTTCATGTGCTGCATATATATCTATATTATCTATTCCAACTCCAGCTCTAATTATTAATTTTAGATTTCCACCTGAAGCCTTTTCTAAAATATCCTTAGTTATTTTCGTAGCTGATCTTATAATTAAAGCATCAAAATCCTTAAGTTTTTCTCCAAGGATTTCTTTATCATAATGCTGATCTATAACTTCAAAACCTGCCTCTATTAACTTATTAATTGTATTTTCTTGCAAACCGTCACTTACTAATATTTTATACATTTTTATACCCCCTAGAAAGCTATTCATAAATAAATATTTTAAAATAATATTATCTATGATAATAAGAGCTTAGATTCTACTCCAAACTCTTATTAGATATTATCCCTAACTTATTGCTTATTGCTTATTGCTTATTGCTTAAAATTGTGCTCTACTTAAATTTATTATTCTAGCCCTAAAATTTCATTTATATTCTTAAGTAATTCATTTATATCATCCATCTGACAATCTGCCATATGAGCTACCCTAAAAGTTTTATCTTTTAAACTTCCATATCCATTAGATATTTGGAAACCTCTTTTTCCTAATTCTTTATTTAAAGCCGATACATCTATTCCTCTATTATTTTTAACAGTAGTTAAAGTGTTTGATAAATAATTTTCATCAGGAAAAATATCAAAATACTTTTTAGCCCATGCTCTAACTACTTTAGCCATTTCTATATGCCTTATAAATCTATTTTCTAGACCTTCTTTGTTTAATATATAGTCTAGTTGATAATCAAGAGCATACATATGTGATATAGAAGGAGTTGATGGATATTGGTAATCCTTTTTTTGAATATACTTATAAAGAGCTAATAAATCTAAGTAAAATCCCCTGTTAGGCACTTTTTCAGCTCTTTCCTTAGCTTTATTTGAAAAAGTACATATTGCCATTCCTGGTGGCAACCCTATTGCTTTTTGAGTTGATGTTATGCAAATGTCTATGCCCCATTTATCAACTTCTATTTTACTTCCAGCTGCAGAACTTACTGTATCTACTATAAATACAATATCCTTATATTTTTTTACTACTTCACCTATTTTTTCTACTGGATTCATTACTCCTGTAGATGTTTCATTATGAGTTACTGCTACTAAATCATACTTTCCTGTTGCTAATACTTCATCAACCATTTCAGCTGTAATAGCTTTTCCCATATCTACTTCAAATAAGTCTGCAGGAACATTATTAGAAGTTGCCATCTCATGCCATCTCTTTCCGAAAGCCCCAACGGAAAATACAGCTGCCCTCTTTGCCGTACAGCATCTTATGGCTCCTTCCATAAGTCCACTACCTGATGTAGTTGAAAGTAAAATTTCACTTTCTGTAAAAAATACTTTTCTTAAATTGTCACTTATTCTTCTTTGAAGCTCTGAAGCTTCTTTACTTCTATGCCCAATCATAGGCCTTGCCATTTGCTCTAATACATCTGACTTTACTTCAACCGGCCCTGGAATAAATAGCTTTTTGTGCATTATGCCTCGCCCCCAAATCTATTCTTTTATTTTATTGCTTATTTAATTATTGTTAATTCTACTACTTTTTTACATGATTAACAACTATTTTATTAATATTTATAAAGTAATCTTATTTTATTAATATCATATCCTTTAATTTAAATATTGTTAATAAAATAAGGTTATAGTCTTTCTATAATATTCATTAAGACTATAACCTACTAATTTTATTTATATTCTATGTAAATTTAATTGTAAAATATGTGCTAATTTATTAGTTAGATATGTTATTTTGAGACTTCAAAAGATCTTCTTATTTCTACTAATAACTCTTGATCCATTGTTAATTTTTTCTCTTCTTCTTTTTTAGCTTCTACTTCTTCTTCTTTCTTTCTATTTAATTTAGATACTACTTTTATAAATACAAATATAGATAAAGCTATAATTATAAAATCAACTATGTTTTGAATAAACATTCCATATGTTAATTCTGCACCCTTCACTGTATATGAAAGATCCTTAAAATTTACTCCCCCTGTTAATACACCAATTAGTGGCATTATTATATCATTTACTAATGATGAAACTATTTTATTAAAAGCTCCCCCTATAACAACCCCAACTGCTAAGTCTAGAACATTTCCCTTCATAGCAAAATCTTTAAATTCATTTATAAACTTTTTACCTTTTTCCTTCATTTAATCACGCCTTTCATAATGCTCTTCAAAAGTTAGTATAGATTCTGTTTCTCTACAATATTTTACGCACATACATTGTCCTAAATGTCTTGGACACTTATAACATAAGCATGTTTTATCATTACCATTACAGTTCTTTTTATACTCTGGACAATATTTACAATTTACTCCATTTCCATCTGGCACTATAACATCCCCTTTTAAAATAGAATATAATTTTAATAATATTTTATCATATAAAGTAACTTTTTGCTTAAAAACATTAAATGTTAAATTATTAGATAAAACATACTTAATTTTAGTAACTTATTTTTATTATTTCCATATATTAATCACATAAGAGGCTTTTCACTCATTGGTAAATTGAAAAACTTCTAACTCCCATCTATAAAAATTTGGGGAACATAAAAGTTCCCCCTCTAATTAAATAAAAGAGATTCAAGTTATACTTGAATCTCTTTTGTTTAATGTATTCATAAATTATATACAGGATTGATCTATCTTCTATTTAAACTTAATATATAATCTTATTCTAACTTTCTTTTGATTTGAAAAAATAAGAAATATCCTCTTCTATATTTGTAATTAGATCTTTCAACTCTTTTTAATTTATTATATTTTCTATGGCATATGAAACTCCATCTTCATCATTTGATAGAGTTACCATATTACAAATTACTTTTATTTTTTCTTCCGCATTTCCCATAGCTACACTATATCCAGCTTCTTTTAACATAGGAATATCATTTTCTGAATCTCCTATAGCTACTATATCTGATTTATTTATTCTATAATAACTCATAATTTCATTAACGGCTATTCCTTTATCAGTGTTTTTACCAGTTATGTCTAAGCTTATATCCATATAACTGCTAATAGTTAAACCTTTTATATTTTGTAGGTCTAATCTAAGGTTATCAATTTCTTTTTTATCATAAGAATATGTTAGGATCTTAATAATATCTTTAGCATTACTTTCTATTTCATCCCACGATAAATTAGTGTAGGATTTTACTTTTAAGTCATCAGAAACTTTATCATTAATTTTGTCATATAAAAATCTATCATCATAATCTTCTGTTGTGTAAAATAAGTTCTTTCCTTTAAAAAAGCTCTTACAATTAGAGTTTCTTAATATATTAATGGCTTCTATAAACACTTCATTGCTTATTGAATTTATAATTATATCTTCGCCCTTATCGTAACAACCTCCATTAAAGGATATAACTTTTACATCATTATGAATTTCTCTAGCTAAATATTTAGCAAAACAATAAGGTCTTCCTGTAACTATAAAAACTTTATTTCCTTTATTAATTGCTTTTCTAATAGATTCTTTATTAATATCACTTACTGTTTTATCGCTTCTTAATAAGGTTCCATCAAGATCAATGCAAAAGGCTTTCATTAGAATGTTTCCTTTAGTATTCCTTCTAAATATTCTCTTGAACCAAATGGTAAGTGATCAAGTACTGGTGATTTTAATATTTTTTCAAACTCTTCTTCTTTTACGTCTAAATCAGATAGTTTCTTTCTAATTCCAATAGTTTCTAATAATTCACATATATAATCATAAAGTACATTATCATTATTATCTAATTCTATACTTGGATTAAATAATTGAGCTACTCTATTGAACTTTTCTTTATTTTCTTCAAAAGATTTCTTTATGTATGGAGGGAAAACTACTGCTAATGCTTCACCATGAGAAACATGTGCAATTCCTCCTATTATTTCTGATAATGGATGAGGTACTGCTGCACCTGAGTTTGCTAAAGCTCTTCCTGCTAAAGTATCTGCCATAGACATTTTTTCACGGTATTTTATGTTACTTGGTTCTTTCATTACTTTAGGTAAGTTTTCAATAATTAGCTCCATTGCTTTTAGTGAATCCATTGAACTCAATAAAGAAGCTCTCTTATTTATAAAGCTTTCAAAGGCATGAGTAAATGCATCAAAGCCTGTTGAAGCAGTGATTCTTGGTGGAAGAGTTACAGTTAATTCTGAATCTATAATACATTCTTTTGAAAATAAGTCTTGATGGAAGAATGTTATTTTCTCATCACCTTTTGTTATTACTGCTGCTTGTGTTACTTGTGAACCTGTTCCTGATGTTGTTGGAACACTAATTAAAGGTAATATTGTTTCACTGTAAGAAGGATAATCTTCAAATGGTGAACTAAATTTATTAAATATATTATCCCAATCTATTTTTTCTAATCCATTTGTAAAGGCAATAGCTTTCGCTGTATCAATACTGCTACCCCCTCCAACTGCTAGTACAAAATCTGCTGGATTCTTTTTTAACATATCAAATCCTTTTTGTACTATTTCTACTGTTGGATTTGGTTCTACTTTATCGAAGTGAAAAACTTCAATATTAGCACTTTCTAGAATATTTTTTGTTCTATTATATAGACTTTGTAATGGAGCATCAGCTGTTGTAACTAAAAGGCATCTATTACCATACTTCTTACAAATTTCTCCTAATTCATTTAATCTACTTGGACCAAAATGTACTTTGGTTGGTTGATAATAATTAAACATAATAAATCCTCCCTTTGATATTTATATTTTAAGTATAATAATAAACTGCATAATCCTCTACTTACCAAAGTATAAATTCAAATCCATATTCATAGGGCAATTTCTAAACATCTGCTTATAATTTCAAATTTTATTTATTATTTTTCTATTATAAATAAACGTTATATTTTCACATATTATTGTGGTAACAATCATACGCTCTAACCTGTGTACAATGCCATTTTGAGGGGGCTATAATATAGTCGAAAGTGAGGTGTATATTATGGATATAAAAGAATTACAAAACCATGCCACAAATATACGTAAAAATATAGTAAAAATGATTGCAAATGCAAACTCTGGTCATCCAGGCGGATCCCTTTCTTCTGCAGATATATTAACGGTACTTTACTTTGAAGAAATGAATATATCTAAAGAAAACATTAAAGGTATAGATAGGGATAGATTTGTATTGTCTAAAGGACATGCTTCTCCATTACTTTATTCAACTTTATGTGAAAAAGGATTTTTAAATGAAGAAGACCTTTTAACATTCCGTAAAATAAACTCACATCTTCAAGGTCATCCAAATATGAATTATGTAAATGGTGTAGATATGTCTACTGGCTCTTTAGGTCAAGGTATATCAGCAGCTGTTGGTATGGCTCTTGCCAATAAAGTAGATAATAATGGTCATCGTGTTTATGCATTACTTGGAGACGGAGAATGTGAAGAAGGTCAAGTATGGGAAGCTGCTATGGCTGCTGCTCACTATGAATTAGATAATCTTTGTGCCATCGTAGATTTTAATGGACTACAAATTGATGGAGATATAAAAAAGGTAATGAATCCCACTCCTATAGATACAAAGTTTAAGGCTTTCGGCTGGAATGTAGTAACTATAAATGGCCATGATTTTAATGAAATTGAAAAAGCTTTTGAAGAAGCTAGAAATACAAAAGGAAAACCAACTATGATTCTAGCCCATACTGTAAAAGGAAAGGGAGTATCCTTCATGGAAAATAATGCTGGATGGCATGGAACTGCTCCAAATAAAGAACAATGCGAAAATGCATTAAGAGAGTTAGGTGATTAGATGAGTAAGTTAGCAACAAGAGAAGCCTACGGTAAGGCATTATCTGAATTAATTATAGAAAATGAAAATGTATTTGTCTTAGATGCAGATTTAACAAAATCAACAAAAACCTGTGAAGCAAAAACAGCGTGTCCAAGTAGACACTTTAATATGGGTATAGCTGAAGGGAATATGATAGGTGTAGCTGCTGGACTAGCTTCTAGTGGAAAAGTTCCTTATGTATCTTCTTTTGCAATGTTTTTAGCTGGAAGAGCTTACGAGCAAATTAGAAATAGTATAGGATATCCTCATCTAAATGTTAAACTTTGTGCTACTCATGCTGGGATTAGCGTTGGTGAAGATGGTGCATCCCATCAATCTATTGAAGATTTATCTTTAATGAGAGGAATTCCTGGAATGTATGTTTTTCAACCTTGTGATGAGATTGAAACTAAAGCTGTAATAAAATCAATAGCTAATATAAATGCACCTTGTTATGTCCGTTTAGGAAGATGTACTGTTGAAAGTGTAAATGATGAAAATTATAAATTTAAAATTGGTAAGGGAGTCGTTTTACATAAGGGTAAAAAAGTAGCAATTGTAGCTACTGGTCTTATGGTACAAGAAGCTCTTAAAGCAGCAAAAGAATTAACTGATATAGATCCAACAGTTGTAAATATACATACTATTAAGCCAATTGATAAGAATTTAATAGTAGAGCTTTCAAAAACTCACGATATAATAATAACTTGTGAAGAGCATAATGTTATAGGTGGTTTAGGCAGTGCTGTTTCCGAAGTTCTTGCTCCTTATAATGGAGCAAAACAATACATGATAGGTATTGAAGATACCTTTGGTGAAAGTGGAACTCCTGATGAGTTATTAAATAAATATGGAATTTGTGCTTCTAACATAGTTAAGAAGGTAAGGGAGGTTATTTAATTGATTTACATCATAGATACTGCTAATGACGAAGAAATTAAAGAATCTTTATCCCTTGGAATTAATGGAGTTACTGCAAATTCTTCTATGTATTTAAAAAACAATACAAACTTTTATGGCTTCTTAAAGGAATACTCTTCAAAAAATCTTGACTTCTTAAGTGGTGAAGTTATGGGTGATACTTTTGAAGATATGGTTGAAGAAGTTAATAAAATTCAAGAAATAGATAATAGTATTGTAATTAAGATAAACTTTTCAGAAGAAGGATTGAAACTTTGTAAATACCTTAAAGAAAAAGGTATCAAAAGTGCAATGACTTTAATTTTTAATGTTGCTCAAGCTGTAGCAGCTATTAATGCTGGTGCTGATTACTTATTTGTCTTCATTGGAAGAAATGATGATAATGGAAACGATGGGCTTTCAATAATTGAATCTATTCAATCTATTGTTAAAGAAAAAGATTATAAAACAAAAGTAGTAGCTGCTTCTATTAAAAATTTATATCAATTAGAAAGACTATCTACAATTGGTATAGATTTTGCGGCTATTCCTTATAACTTATATACGAAATCCCTTTATCACCCTCTAACTGAATCAGGTAGTGCAACATTTAAAGAAGATTGGCAATCCCTTAAAAATATTTAATATAAATTTATATATTTAAAAACTATGGAAAACTTATTTGATTTGTTTTCCATAGTTCTTTATTTTATATTTAATTAATATAAACAAAAAGATAAGTATTCCATTAAGAATACTTATCTTTTTATTTATTACTTTTTAATTTTCTACTCTAAATCTATATGCATTTTTATATTTTAGTAATCCATCTTCTGATAATACTTCTTCATTTCCCCAAATAAGAGGTCTTATATAATCTCTCATTTGCTCAGTAACATTACTGTTTTCACTGTCAATCCAATCTAAAGGAACATGCTTAACTTTATTACAAACTTCATCAACATCTACAAGACCAGGTAAAGATTTATAATATCCTTTAGTATCCTTTTGCCTTTCTATTGATACCATAAATCCGCTCTTACCTTCTAAAGCACTTGTAACACCGTATCTTCCAACCATTTCCGCTTCATCTAGATCTACTTTAGCTGAACAATGCATTGCACATCTTTGTACTACACCGGCTTCTTGTAGCTTTACATTCTTAGTTATATATTCTTTAACAACACTTTGTAGATACTTTCCTATTCCTCCAAGTTGCTTATGTCCAAAGGAATCTACTTCATAACAATTACTATCTACATTAATATAATCCCCATTACTTCCTCTAAGACCTTCTGAAGTTACTATTAAAAGTTTATTATTTTTATTTAACGCTCCTTTTACGTCTTCTATAAATTTTTCTTCTTCAAAAGCTGTTTCTGGTAAGTAAATAAGCTGATTTATACCTGGTACTACTTCTTTTAATATTCCACTAGAACCTGCAATCCATCCTGTATCTCTTCCCATTACTTCAACTATCATTATAGATTCTTTATTGTAACAATTTATATCAAACCATAATTCTAAAGCTATATTACAAATATATTTTGCAGCACTTGCAAATCCAGGAGTATGATCTGTTTTTATAAGATCATTATCTATTGTTTTAGGAACTCCAATAACCTTTATATCTAATCCCATGTTCTTAACATAATTATTAATCTTACTTACTGCATCCATAGAATCATTTCCCCCTATATAGAAGAAATATCCTACTTCATATTTATTAAGTATATTTATTAATTTTTCATAATCACTATTATTAGCTTCAAAGCTAGGAAGTTTATATCTGCAGGAACCTAAAGCTGATGAAGGCATGTTTCTAAGTTCTTTAAGGGATTCTTCACTATGGTTAGATAAATCAATTATTTTATCTTCTATTATTCCTTCTATTCCATATAATCCTCCATAAACCTTTCCTGATTGTTTCTTTGATAAAAATTCACTTATTACTCCATAAAGAGATGAGTTTATAACAGTTGTTGGACCTCCCGATTGAGCAACTAAACAATTCTTTTTCAAATTAATTCCTCCTTCTATATTACTTGTTCATTAAATTCCAATAATCACATGAAACTATAACTGATTCCACCATACTTATAGCTTGGGCTAGATTTTTACCAGCTATATCAAAAGCAGTACCATGATCTACTGATGCTCTTAAAAATGGTAATCCTAATGTTAAGGATATAGTCTTATCAAAATCAAAAGTTTTACAAGCTATATGTCCTTGATCGTGATAAAGAGATAATATAGCATCATATATTCCACTCTTTCCTAAGTGAAAAATAGAATCTGCTGGAACAGGTCCTATTGCATTTATCCCTAATTCTTTTGCTTCTAATATAGCTGGAATTAAAGCTTCTTTTTCTTCATTTCCAAATAGTCCATTATCAGAACCATGAGGGTTAAGAGCTGCTACTGCAATTTTAGGATTTTCTATTCCTATAGCTGTGATCTCTTCATTAATTAGCTTTATATTTTCTAAAACCCTTTCTTTAGTTATATAATCACAAGCATTTCTTAAGGATAAATGTCTACTCAAAAAGAAAACTCTTAGTTTGTGACAATTAAACATAGTCAATGCGTATTTGGATTCTGTAAGTTCTTTAATTATTTCTGTATGTCCTGCTTCTTTAATTCCTATAAGCTTTATAGCTTCTTTATTTATTGGAGCTGTGTCTAATATATCTATTTCCTTATTCTTAGCTAATAAAGTTCCCTTTGCTATCGCATCATAAGCCATTTGTCCAGCTAAAGCCTGAACTTCTCCATACTCTATGCTTTGAAAATCATATTCCCCAGTTTCTATTAAATCTATAGTTCCTATTTCAAACTTTCCTTCGCTAGGATTTGATATTATATTTAATTTAAAATTACATTTTTTTATATCCATAGCCTTTTTAATAGTTCCACTACATCCTATAAGCACTGGTCTACATTTTTTATATACTTCTTCTTCCATCAAGGCTTCAACACATATTTCTGGTCCTATTCCTGCAGGATCTCCAATTGTTATTCCAATAATAGGATTTCTTTTATTCTTCATATTTGTATCATTCATATTTACACCCCCATTAATATGGATTATTTTATGGTAAAATTGTATTCATTTGGAATTATGGTTTCTTATATGGTAATTTATAATTTACTATGCCTTTTAAAAAACTAGACTGTTAACTTTTAGGTTAACAGTCTAATTATGTTGTAATTTATTTAAATCGTTAAGAATTATCTAATTGCTGTCATAACAGTATAAGTTAGCAATATACAGATTAATAGTGTTAAGCTTAAAAGCATTATAGAAGATTTTTGACCTTCTCTTTTTATATCTTTAATTAAGTCTGTTATCTTTACATTTTTCCATTTAAAATATTTTATTAATGATAAGATCAACAATCCTACTGTTACAAAGTTAAGCAAAATAACTTCTCCAACAATCATTATCATAAGTTTTAAACGAATAGTCTCTATATTTTTTGATAATTTTATATCTTGAATCATATTATTTAATTCAAACCATATGTATAAGTTTGCTACACTAGCTATGAAACCAATTACATTAGTTGGTGCTTCTATGAAAAGTCTATAGACGTCACCTTTATAGTTACTAATTTGCAAACCTATATATATCAAAAAAATTATTGTAATAACTACAGACATACTTTTGGCATACACTATTAATCTAAAATCCTTAACCTCTTTTAACCTATTAGACCTTCTCCTAATTTCATTATTCTTTTTCATAACTTATTAATCCATTTGTAATATATCTTTAACAGCAGTAGTAATGTTACCTACTCGAACTCCATAAATTACTTGTATGGAATTTTTACCATGTACAACTCCTAGTGCTTCAAGATTATTTTTCCAATCTTGATCTGTAATTATTAGAGAATCATCTTTTACTGTTACACGTAATCTAGTTGCACAACAAGTTACTGTTTCAATATTACCTGCTCCCCCAAGAGCTTCAATAATACGTACTTCTAAAGTTTCTTCTGAAACTGTACTTTCAGTTTCTTCTTCACCTTTTTTAATATTGTTGTATTCTTTTTTACTCATTAATTTTACTTCTGAATCAGTATCTCTACCTGGTGTCTTTAAGTTGAATTTTACAATAGCAAACTTAAATACAAAGTAATATACTGCGAATACTAATGGTAATAACCATATTAGTGACATAGCATGCACTTTCTGTGGTTGGAATATGTTCGGAATCATGAAGAATAATGCAGTACCATTAATTGATACATTTGTTATTTCTGCTAATACGTAACATAATCCACATAAAGGAGCATATACTAGGAAGTAAAGTAATGGAGCTATAAATAAGAATGTATATTCAATTGGCTCTGAAATACCAACTAATGCAAGAGTAAATACTGCTGGCACAAGAACAGCTGCAACTTTCTTTCTTTTTTCTGGAACGGCTGTATGATACATAGCTAATGCTGCTGCTGGTAATCCTGCTAATTGGAATAATAAACGCCCATTTGTAAAGTTACGAGTAATATAACCTGTTGCTGTTGCACTTGCTGCTTGTCCGTTTATTATATTTCTAACTCCTTCATATAGCACACCATCAATTGTCATTGTTCCACCAACTTTAGAGTATTCAATTGGAAATGCTATTAAGTGATGTATTCCAAATGGAAGTAACATCTTATCTAATGTTCCAAATACAAATGTTCCAAACAATCCACTAGATGATATAAATCCTGTTATTCCTTGTAGCGCACTTGCAATGTAAGGCCATATATAATAGAAAATAATAGCTAATGGAATTGATGCAAATGCAGCCATAATAATTACAAATTTTGTTCCAGCAAAAAAAGCAAACATAGCTGGAAGTTGTTTATCTACAAATTTATTGTGTAATAAAGCTGCTACAATACCTGTTACTATACCAGAGAATATCCCCATGTTGTAAGTAAAGAACCCTAAAGATTGAGACCATAATGAGTTAAAATTTAAAGCAGCTTGTTCGCTATAGCCATTTGCCATTAAAGCTTCCACTGACGTTGTTTCTGCATTCCATCCATTTAAAGATGCAAAACGTTGGATACTTGATATAAAACAAAAGAATAATATTAGTCCAGCAAACGCTGCCCAACCTTTTTCTTTTTTGGCAAGTGTAAAAGCTATACCTACTGCAAACCATAATTGAAGGTTATTCATAAACATAAAACCAAGATTAGTTATCATACTAAATAGTTTATATAGTATTGTTCCTTCTGACAAAATATAATTTGTAAAGGCACTACCTATACCAACAAAGAAACCAACAAGTACTAAAAGAATTATTGGTACCATCATTGCCCCTGCAAAAGTTTGTAATTTTGCTTGAATATTTTTCATATTATTTAGCTCCCCTCTTAACATTCTATTTTTTACAACTTCATTCTATCATAGGACTTTTTTATATTCTATAAGCCACCATATAGGTATAATTCACTAATATTATGGCAACTTTTTGACATCGTTATCATATGCTATTTGCAAGCTAATCTATATAAGGCTTCGCAGTATATTTCTGTAGCCTTCATTAATGAATCAATACTCATATTTTCATTAGGCATATGTGGATTTGGTTCCTCCCCCTCAAATGTTGCTCCAAAAGCAACACCATTTTTTAAAACTCTAGCGTAAGATGCTCCCCCTTTGGTAATAGTGTTTGCTTCTTCATTCATAACTCTTTTATATGCTTCTTTTAAAGCAATTATAAGTTCACTATCATTAGAGACATATAATAGCTTTTTCTCTCTTTCAATTTCTACATCAAATTTGTATTCCTTAGATAATTCATAAAATCTATTTTTTATTTCTGAAGATTCTATATTCTTAGGATAACGATAATCTAAAGATACTTCCCCCTTTCCATTTTCCCACTTTATAGTCATTGGACATATTGAACTCTTTCCCATTTCCTTATCTTCTCTATATAATCCAATCTTTTCTCCATAAAAATCATCTAATAAATAGTCCTTTATAAAGTTGATCATATTTATGATTCCCTTTTCCTTGAAATCAAAATCATAGAAGTCCCTTATAAATAAAAACATAGCATTTTTACCCCGTTGAGGATTCCTCGATAAAGAAGTTTTTCCTTTGTATATTAAGGTAACTTCATCAGAACCTAATAAAATTTCAGTTGCATTTTTTGAGTATGAAATTATATTATCTATATCTTTCGTTTTAAATACTACTCTAAGATCATCACAGACATAGTTTACTTTATTTCTACTTTCTATCTTACATATTCCTTCTCCCGCATCTTCACAATTAAAGGAAATATTTATATTCAATATACCTTTTTCTCCATTTACTATTGGAAAGTTCCCATCAGGAGAAAACCCTAAAATCGGTTGCTCATGATTTTTAAAATAGTGTTCCATACATTCCCAGGTAGTTTCTTCTGCTCCTCCTGCTATTATTCTAACCCTTCTTTTCCATTTAACATTCATATCATTTAAAATTTTTGCTGCATATAATACGGCAATTAAAGGTCCTTTATCATCATTAACACCTCTACCGAAAATTTTGTTATTTTTTATTGTCATAGAAAAAGGTTCAGTTTCCCATTCTCCTATATTTTGAATATCTACAACATCAATGTGACCTAGAACTCCTACATATTCTTCTCCTTCACCAATTTCAGCATGGACAGCATATCCTTCATCATCTTCACAGGTAAATCCAAGCTTATTTGCAACTTTTAGAAAACGATCAAAAGCACTTCTAATATTTTCACCGAAAGGTGAGCCTAAACCTTTAGTAGATAAATCTCTAATTGAAGGAACTTCAACTAATGAAGCAATATCATTTAACATATCTTGTTTATGTTCTTGTATTTTTTGTGTATATTTAATCATATAAAAATCTCCTTTTATAATAAAGTTTAAATTTATCTATCTTGACAAAATTTATACCAAACTCTATAGTTTGATTTATGGAGGTGATTATTTTGTCGAATAACAGAGTCCTTAATATAGTTAATTTATTACTACAATCAGACAATTATATTACTATCGATACTATTTCAAAAGAACTTGATGTATCAAATAAAACTATACGCAACGATCTTAAGTTAGTAGAAGAATGGTTAAAAGAAAACGATTTAAAACTAATTAAGAAAACAGGAGTCGGCGTTACTATTGAAGGTGAACGTGTCTCAAAACTCCATATTCTTAACCTAGTTGAATCAAAAAACAAAAAACTTGTTGACTTCTCGCCAGAAGCAAGAAAGCTATATTTAGCAATGCGTTTGATAACGAGTACAGAAAATTGTAGAGTGTATGAACTAGCTAATGATCTTTATGTAAGTAGAGCTACAATTCATAAAGATCTTCTATCTTTATCTCCTATTTTAGATAATCATAAAATTAAATTAAACAGGAAAAATAATAATGGAATTAGCATTACTGGTAAAGAAAGAAATCTTCGTAATTTATTAATTGAATTAATGTTAAATGATAATGGCTATGAAACTTTTATAAATATTATAAAAAATGCTGCTTATCAATGTGATGGATCCTTTGTTTTTTCGGGTATAGACTACATAGATGATGAATATAAAGAGTTCATTAACTTAATACTAAGTTCAGGAAACAAGTATATCAACTCTCTTTTATTTCAATCCCTAGTTATGGTTTTGCTTCACCTTTTTGTAGCTTTTATTCGTGCACAAGATCATCATAATGTAAATTTGTCAGAAGAATTTATAAGCGAGCTTAAATATGAACCTTTCTATAACGAAACAAAGGAGCTAACTGATTTATTATCTCGTAAGTATAATGTTACATTTAGTGAAATGGATCTTCGTTATTTACAGGTTTACTTTATTTCTCTACAAAACAATCGTACTTTAAACCCAGAAAATGAGAAAGAAGCAAAAACTCTTACAAACGAAATACTAGGCTCTCTCAAAGATGAATTTCATCTTCCTTTTGATGAAGATGAAACATTTAAAACTTCTCTTTACACTCATTTTTACTCAGCTATAACAAGATTTCGTCATGGTATAAAAATTGAAAATCCTTTAATGACTGAAATTAAAACATTATACAAAAATACTTTTAATATAATGAAAAAAACATCATGTATAATTGAACAACGTTATAATTGTCAGCTTAGTGATGATGAAATTGGATACTTAGCGTTACATTTAGCCAATTCTTTAGAATACATGAAAAAGCCACTAAAAACAATTGTTGTATGTCATGGTGGAATTGGTGCTAGTAATCTTTTAGTAAGAAAATTAACTATTCAAATACCAGAAATTCAAATTGTTTCTCAAGAGACATTCTTATCCATACATGAAGCTAATTTAAACGAAGTTGAATTAATTATATCTACAATAGACTTTAATTTAAATAAAAATATACCTATTTTGATAATAAATAATCTATTATTCGACTATGATATTGCTCGAATAAAAGATATTATTAAATCATACTACAAAAAGAAAAATGATCCTTTAAATAATATAGAAGGTGCTGTTGAAAAATGAATTAGATTAATATGACTTTATGGTTTAACCACCATATATCTAATAATCACATAAGAGTACACCAAAATTATTGGTGAAAGAATAGCTACTATCCCTTAGAATTGTTGGTCTTTCTAAATTTAGAAAGTTACCCAAAATTCTTGGACTAGTAGCTATTCTGATTCTAGTAATTACTTATTGAGTCATAAGCTCATTTAAAATTTTTAAACACTATTTTCTCTTTTTATACAGCCTCTTCTAAGCTTTATAATATGCACTAATATCTTTTCCACCCTTAACATCTCTACCAAATTCACAGGAAAAATATTCATAAGTTTCTTTATTAGTAAAAATAATCATTGTTGTTAAATCATATCCTTTATCTTCTAAATAAGAACGATCTATAGATACTATTTCATCTCCCGATTTTACCTTATCTCCTACATTTAAATTACATTTAAAACCTTTGCCTTCTTCTGTTACTGTATTAATTCCAATATGAACTAAGATCTCCATCCCATCCTCTAAAGTTAATGCATAAGCATGCTTGCTAGGGAAAAGCATTGAAATTACTCCATCAGCAGGACTATAAAATACACTTCCTTTTGATTTAATAGCAAAGCCATCACCCATTACTTTCTCAGAGAAAACAGGATCACTAACCTTTTCTAATTCAATTAAAACTCCATCTGTACAAGCAATTAAAGCCTTTTCTTCCTTTTTCTTTTTTAGAAAATTAAACATTAGCTTACATCTCCTTATTAGTCTTATTCGTATATCTTATATAACCTATTATTATTTATTTATCATACTGTAAAGGATTTATTATTACAATAACCATATATTCTAGTATTCCTCCTTTTATTTGTGGTAAAAATTAGACTATTGTTTAATGTTTATAAATTACCCTATTAATATGGATATCTATCAGTTAGCTTAGCTATTGATTATATTTTTTCGTTATCTTAAAATTAAGGTGTAGAAAATAAGAACTTCAAGGAGGTACATATAATGAAACATATTAAAATTGCAGCTGGATTAGCTCATGTAAATTATGGAAGAATAGCTGATATAGTTAAAGAAGTTAGTGATGCTGGTGTTGATTATATTCATTCAGATGCAGCAGATATGCATGATCTTCAAAATATGAAATTAATGGGCGGTCATCAAGTTATTGCAGGTATTCGTCCTGAAACTGAATGCCCAATAGAATGTCACATATATACAGTAAATATGGACAAAATGTTCATTGAACAAATATACGACGCAGGTGCAAATATGCTTATTATACCTGCTGAGCATTTTATAGGAGCACAACTTGCTTATATAATGAACTGGTGTCGTGAAAGAAAAATAAAAGTTGGTTTAACACTTGGATGTTATACACCATTATGTTTTGTAGAAGAATCAATTTATGATATTGATCGTCTTCATATAGTTACTCACGGAGTAGATGAGACAGATGGAAAAGATAACTGGGGATGGAGAAAGAGTGCTATTGATTTAGTTAAAAGAGCAAGAAAAATGATAGATGAAAAGAATCCAAATTGTGAATTAGCTATAGATGGTGGTCTTAGAGCTGATAACATGGAGAAATTAATAGAATGTAATCCTGATGTTATAGTTTTATCTTCTGCTATATTCAAAGATCCAGATGGAATTGTTAATGGTTATAAAAAATGTAGGGAAGCTATAGATAAAGCAGCAGCAAAATTTGGATTAGAATAAAAAAACTCTCTCTTGGGAGTTTTTTTAAATATGGAGGACAAATGAAAAACAAATCACTAATAAAAGATTATTTATGGATCACTCTTTCAGCTTTTTTAACTGCCATGGCTGTAAACCTAGTTTTTAAATCAACAGGTTTAGCACCAGGTGGAATAACAGGACTATCAATTATATTCTCTAAAATTACTGGAATCCCTATAGAATATATGACCTTGGGTATTTCTGTTCCACTTTTAATACTTGCAGTAATTTTTCTTGGAAAGAGTTTTGGTATTAAAACATTATACATAACTTTGGTAACTCCTATTTGTATGCATATAGTTCCAACTTTGCATATTACAAAAGTATTAAGTAATATTAATAACATTTTAGAATTAATAGTAGCTGCCATTGTTGGCGGATTGCTTGTAGGTGTTGCAATTGGAATAGCCCTAAACCATGACTGTGCAACTGGTGGAACAGATTTAATAGCGTTACTTATACAACATTTTATTAAAATTTTTAAAGTTCCAATAATACTATTATTTCTAGATGGTTTTGTAGTAATAGCCTCAGGCATTATTTCAAAAAATATACTGATTGCTGTCTTTAGTTTTATATCTTTAATGGTGATTATTCAAACTATTAAGTATCTGACAACAACAAAAGAAAGTTAAACTTTTAATATATATCTAAATCTTAAAATTAATTTATATATAAAAATCATTCTATGTAATTGATATAAAAAATATTTCATTTATTAAACTGATACCTATAGACCGCACACTTATAAAAAGTGCTTAAGTCTATAGGTATTTTTTATATAATTAAATAAATAACTAGAGTTAATTATTTGATAAAATTTTATTTACAGATTATGATATGAAAAAAACTGACTTCTGTAAAATACAGAAATCAGCATTCAGCTAATCAGCTCTTTTTTAATGTATTATACTTGAAT
Source organism: Clostridium sp. MB05 (assembly GCF_046581255.1). Lineage (NCBI taxonomy): Bacteria > Bacillati > Bacillota > Clostridia > Eubacteriales > Clostridiaceae > Clostridium > Clostridium sp. MB05. The sequence continues at coordinate 236,251 of NZ_CP174370.1, forward strand.
CTCTTTTGTTTTATAAAAATAGTTGAAATAAAACTAAAAATATAACTCCTGGAACTCCTAGAAACCCTGCAATTAATGCTGTTACAGCATTTATTCCTATGTAAAAACCTAAATAAGATCCTAAAATATTAGCTAAGTATAATAATACTATACCTATTATTCCATTTAATAAAATCTTTAATGGCCATTTTAGGAATTTTATAACTAGGTATAATAAGACTAGTCCTATTAATCCATATAATATAATATTTAAATCCATATAATTTCCTCCATTTTATATAATTCACTAGTTAGTAATATTATTAGTTTATTTTTCTTAAATCTCTTTTTTTAGCCATAGCTATTAAATAATTATATCTAGCTTTTGCTACATCTTCTGCATGGATAGCTAATTCAATTAATTGGGGATCGCTTACAGAGTTAAATAAAGATCTAGCTACCTCCATTTCTGTTACACTTTCGTTAATAGCTCTTAATAGATCTAAGTCATCCTCACTATATTTAATTTTATTCTTCTCTGCATTTTGCATTAACAGGTCTAAAATTGTCCTCTTATCCACTTTTTAATTCCTCCCAAATACTTCATATTAAATTTATATCCATTTTTTAACATAAATATTCGGAAGTTTTAATTTTTTTTACATAAGTGGCGCAAATACTCTTAAAATAGCTGTTATAAACCTATTAGCCCATTTTACTCTATGACAATCTTCTATAGTAATTAATTTACAAATATCTAAGGTTTCAATAAAATCTTTTTTTATTTCCATTAGTGATTTTGTTTTATAAAGTAAAACTCCACATTCAAAATGCAAATAAAGGCTTCTATAATCCATATTTATAGTTCCTACAACTCCAATTTCATCATCTGATACAAATGTTTTAGAGTGTATGAATCCTGGAGTGTATTCATATATTTTAACTCCTGCTTCTATAAGTTGTGAATAGTATGCTCTTGTAACCATATGAGCATACCATTTATCCTCTATATGCGGAGTTACTATTATGATTTCAACTCCACTTTTAGCTGATAATGTTAATGCTGTTACTAGTTCATTATCTACTATTAAATATGGGGTGTTTATATACACATAGTCTTTAGCCTTATTTATAATATTTAAATATACATTTTCACCTACTGTCTCATCGTCTAATGGACTATCCCCATAGGGTTGAACATATCCATCACTTTCAAATATCCCATCATAATTTACATAAGGCTTATATTTTTCATAGTCATCTCTTTGTCCATAATTAAACTGCCAAGATTGAAGAAACATCATAGTTAAGTTCCAAACTGCTTCTCCTTTTACCATAAGAGAGGCGTCTTTCCAATGTCCAAATCTAACTATCTCATTTATATACTCATCTGCTAAATTTATACCACCTGTAAATGCAGTATGTCCATCTATTATTGTGATTTTTCTATGATCTCTATTATTCATTACTACTGATAAAAATGGAACAAAAGGATTAAATACTACACACTTAATACCCTTTTGTCTTAGCTTTTCATCATATTTATAGGGAAGAGTCTGTAAACAACCCATATCATCATATATAAGTCTTACATCTACACCTTCTTTAACCTTATCTTCTAATATTTCTAAAATACTATCCCACATTATACCTTCTTGAATTATAAAATATTCCATAAATATATAATGCTTTGCCTTCTTTAATTCCTCTTTAAGCTTTTCAAAAAATTTTTCACCTGGGGATAAGTATTGTGTAGTAGTATTTTTATATATTGGACTTGCTGCATATTTATTTAAATACCTTACTTGATTCGCAACACCTTTATCTTCTCTTTCTATTTCATCTAGTATATCTTTATCTTGAAGTAATAAATGAGAAGTTTCATTATGTATATCTAATATTTTACCTCTAAATTTCTTAGTTGTTTTCTTTAACCCAAATAGTAAATAAAATAATCCACCAAATACAGGCACTAATAAAACAGGTATTGTCCATGCTAATTTATAAGATGGATTATCTTTTGTACTAACAATATAAACTACTGCTAATATACTTATTACAGAAAGTAAGACATACACATAAACAAATGATTCTGTAATCTTCCATACAGTAAAGGTGAGAATCCCTAGTTGAAGTAAAATCAAAACACCAACTATAACCATTCTGCTAAATAAAAATTTTAATAAATTACTCATATATTCACCCTTAAATTATATCTCTTTTCTACCTTCTAATGCTTTTGAAAGTGTTACTTCATCAGCATACTCTAAATCTCCTCCTACTGGTATTCCTGATGCAATTCTCGTTACCTTTATATCTAATGGCTTTAGTATTCTTGATATGTACATCGCTGTTGCTTCACCTTCAATATTAGGGTTAGTAGCTATTATTACTTCTTTAACATCAGCGCTCATTCTTGCAACTAATTCTCTTATTTTTATATCTTGTGGTCCTCTTCCTTGCATAGGAGACAAATTGCCATGTAATACATGATAAGCTCCATTATACTCTTTAACCTTTTCCATAGTCATTATATCTTTTGGTTGCTCTACAACACAAATTATATCTTTATCTCTACTAGGATTAGAGCATATTGCACAAGGATCTTTATCTGTAAAGTTACCACATATTGAACAATATTTTACTGTTCCTCTTGCTTTAACTAAAGCATCTGCAAATTCTCTTACCTCATCTTCTGGAAGATTTAAAACATGCAATGCTAATCTTTGAGCTGTCTTTTGTCCTACACTAGGTAGCTTGGCAAATTCTTCAATAAGTTTTTCTATAGCAACTGGATAAAAATCCATAAAATCATCCTTTCTATAATTTATTAGTATAAAAATATTATAAATTCAAATATAAATAATGTAGAATATTAATTAGAACATATATATGAAAGACTCTAAATATTATTTAGTTATCTGTAATTTGAATATATAAAAAGGCGAAATAAATTCGCCTTTTATGTCTTATTAAACTATATAAGACTACTCATCACTATTAAAATAATCCTGGTATGTTCATTCCGCCAGTTAATTTACCCATCTTGCTTGAAGTTTCTTCTTCTGCCTTTCTTAGAGCCTCATTTACAGCACTAAGAACTAAATCTTCTAGCATTTCAACATCATCTGCGTCCACTACTTCTGGCTTTATGTTAATTGAAACTACTTCTTTTTTACCATTAGTCTTTACAACTACAGCGCCTCCACCTACTGAAGCTTCAAACTCCTTAGTTTCAAGATCCTTTTGCATTTGTTCCATTTCTTTTTGAAGTTTTTGAGCCTGCTTCATTAGGTTGTTCATATTTCCTCCACCAAATCCGCCTGGAAATCCTCCTTTTGCCATAAAAACATATCCTCCTTTTATAAAAATCTATTCTTTATTATATAGCATTTTGCTTTATTTTACTACATTAAGATACTTATTTATATTAATTTTCATTCTTATTATTATTAATTTTTATTATATTTATGTGTATCTCTTGTTATTAGTTTTATTCATCTAAAATATCCACCATATCAGATCCCAAAGATTCCAAAAGCATGTCTTCTGTTGATTTTTCATCTTTTGAATTTTCCTCAACTTCAAAAACAACTTTTATGTCTTCTCTAAAAATTTCAGCTAACACTTCGTGTATAACTGACCTATACTCTGACTTTTCTAATCTATCTTTATTAAATTTGAATTGATCTTCGTACTCAATAGTTAATACACCATTTTTACATTCTACTGGCTTTCCAGTTAGTATTGAAGCATATACTATCATTGCTCTTTTAGCTTTAAATCTTTCTAATATATCCTTCCAAGCCCTTTGAATATCATTTAAAGTAACTTTAGAATTTTCATTCAAAGAAACCTTAGAGTCATTACCTAACTGTGGTTCAATCTTAGCTTGTTTTTGAATTTTAGGTTTGTTATCTACAGTTTTACTAACATTCTCTGTTGCTACACTTACAACTTTAAGACTTCCATTTTTCAAACCTTCTTCAAGTTTATTTAATCTTGTTAATATAACTTCATTAGATGTATCATATTCTATTTTGCACATTTTGATTATAGCTAATTCTAAATAAAGCCTTGCTTGCTTACTTATCTTTGCATTTCCTTCTGCTTCTTGAAGTATTCTAATATATCTCATCACTTCTTCAGCTCTAACCTTACTAGACTGCTCTTTAACTAAAGATATGTTTTCTTCAGACATATCTAATACTTCTTCTGGGTTATTAGTTACCTTTGCCATTAAGATATTTCTATAATGTGCTATTAAATCCTTTATAAATAAATAAATATCTTTTCCAGCATAAACTACTTCGTCTATTATATTAATTGATTTTTCTATATTTCTTTGAATTACTGCATTAGTTAAATTAAATAAATGGTCATTTGTTACAAGCCCAAGCATATTTATAAGCACATCATAATTAACTGAGCCATTTCCCATTGATATAGCTTGATCTAATATACTTAAAGCATCTCTCATAGCCCCATCTGATACTTTAGATATTAAATTTAGACTTTTATCATCTGCAAGAGCATTTTGATCATCTACTATTTTTCTAAGTCTTTTTGTTATTTCATTGTTATTTATTCTTTTAAAATCAAACCTTTGACACCTAGAAAGAATAGTAATTGGAAGTTTTTGAGGATCTGTAGTTGCTAATATAAATATTACATTAGCTGGAGGTTCTTCTAAGGTTTTTAAAAAGGCATTAACTGCACCCGTAGATAGCATATGAACCTCATCCATTATATAAACCTTGAATCTCGCTTCTTGTGGAGGATATTTTACATCATCTATAATATCTCTAATTTTATCAACTCCATTATTAGAAGCTGCATCTAGTTCAGTTACATCTATTGCTAAACCATCATTTATTTTTCTACACATTTCACATTCATTACATGGTTCTCCATCATGTAGATTTAAACAATTTAGTGCCTTAGAAAAAACTTTAGCTGTTGATGTTTTACCTGTTCCTCTAGTTCCACAAAAAAGATAGGCATGAGCAATTCTATCATTTAATATTTGGTTTTTTAACGTTGTTGTTATATGTTCCTGACCAACCACATCATAAAATGTCTTAGGTCTCCATTCTCTATATAAAGCTGTATATCCCATGGCTTACCTTCCCTTAATCTTAGTTTCTTTTATTATATTTATATTATAGCCTATATAAACACTATTTTAAATATAAGTAATATTTTACTTTTTATTATCTTTAAAACAAGGTGTACTATAAATTAAATTTAGTACACCTATACTTGATTATTCTTTATTGTTTTCTTTTAATAATTATAAATTCTACCGAAGTTATAATTATTCTCATAATACCACAATTAGCTTAAATGATATTTCCAAGGAAATTGTATCTCCTACATATTAATGTATTTTATATCTATTTTCTATTTACTAATGAATCTAAATTTAATTTCCTGTATATAATAAATAGCTTTTATAGTAAAATTAGTTATGTATTATAAAAAGGAGGGCTTAAAATGAGTTTATACGACAAAAAATACTTAGCCATCGTTGAAGATATTTTAGAAAATGGGTATTACGATAATAATAGAACTGGAATGCCTACATACAAATTACCTCATCAAATAATGCAATTTAATTTGCAAAATGAATTCCCCATACTAACAACAAAAAAAGTAGCATTTAAAACTGCTGTAAAGGAAATGCTGTGGATATATAGGGATCAGTCAAACGATGTTACAAAACTTCAAGAACAAAATGTTCATATTTGGGATGAATGGGTAGACGAAAATAATACTATAGGAAAAGCCTATGGATATCAGATAGCTAAATTTAATCAAGTAGATAAGCTTATTGAATCACTAAAGAATAATCCTCAAGACAGAAGAATGATTATGTCTATGTGGAATATAGAAGATTTACCAGAAATGACATTGCAACCTTGCTGCTATCAAACATTATGGGATGTAACGGATGGATACCTTAATTGTATGCTTATACAGCGTAGTGGAGACATACCACTAGGAGTTCCATTTAACACCAGTCAATATGCTGTTTTAGTTCACCTAATAGCTCAAGTAACTGGGCTTAAACCTGGACTATTTACTCATGTTATAAATAATGCACATATTTATGAAAATCAAATTGAAGGAATGAAACTTCAACTTACTAGAGCTAATGATGATTATTCAGCGCCAAAGCTTTGGATAAATCCAGAAATTAACAACTTCTATGATTTTACTGCAGATGATATAAAGCTTGTTGATTATAAACACCATGATCCAATAAAAATGGAGGTGTCTGTTTAATGCTATCAATTATAGTTGCTAAAGCGAATAATGATGTCATAGGTGGAGATAATAAACTTTTGTGGCATATCTCCGAAGACCTTAAAAGATTTAAAGAAATTACATCTGGCAACACAATAATAATGGGTAGAAAAACATTTGAATCTTTACCGAAGATTTTACCTAATAGACATCATATAATCATTACTAGAGATAAAAATTTTAAAGTAGATTCACCTATGGTTGAAGTAGTAAAGGATATAGAAGATATTATATCTAAATATAAAAATTCTTCTGAAGAAGTTTTTGTAATTGGTGGTGGAGAAATATATAAATCACTTCTACCTCATGCAAAAAAGTTATATTTAACTAGATTACATAAAGATTTCAATGGTGATACTAAATTCTCACCTATAGATTCATCTGAATGGTTTATAGAATTTCAATCAGAAGTATATGTAAATGAAACTAATAATATTAAATATGATTTTGTTAACATGATTAGAAAATAAAGAAAACGAGGGCATTCCATAAGGAATTCCCTCGCTTTCTTTGTCCTATTGTATGTTAATCCTATTGAAGAGTAACCTTTAATTAATCGAATACTTTAATTTATAAAAATTAAGTATTCATTTGATTTGTATTCTAAGCATTAAAAAAACCCTTCTTTTCGCTAGAAAGGTGTAAAATTAAAACCGTGCACCTAGCTTTGACAGTAATCTATAGGCGTTACTATGCAGTTAGCTCTGGTAAGATTTATCCATATCACACGCAGTAATCACTTATCGCTGCTTCCTTCCGGACCTGACGAGGTTCATGCACTTACGTCGTATGGGACCTGACCATCAACACCACTTACATAGGCAGACCCTACAGACTAAAGCCTAGGCTAGGAATTCAATCCCGCTATAGCGGATTGCGGGTTACAGGGCACCGCTAACTCCCCATCTAGCACGGCTATGGCGGAGAGAAGGGGATTTGAACCCCTGATAGAGTTGCCCCTATACACGCTTTCCAGGCGTGCTCCTTCGACCACTCGGACATCTCTCCATGTAATATATAGCTATTAAATTTTAACTACTGCTATATATTATCATATAGTAATACATATTGCAATATGTAAAACTTATCTGTATTTATATTACGTAATTAGAGCTTTTTTTCTTCTTAATCCAAATAATTAAAATTATTCCTAATATTACACCTAACAAGCTTACTATTTGAGCTATTCTTAATCCCAAAAACATTAAGCTATCTGTTCTTAATCCTTCTATAAAAAATCTTCCTATTGAATATAAAATCATATATCCAGCAAGTACTATACCATCTTGTTTCTCTTTCTTTTTATAAAGTATATAAACTAAAATTGCACAAACTAAAACATTCCATATTGACTCATATAAAAACGTAGGGTGATAATATACTCCATTAATGTACATTCCTTTTTGAATAAACTCTGGGAACTTACTTATAAACTCCTTAGATACGGGTCCTCCATGAGCTTCTTGATTCATAAAGTTGCCCCATCTACCTATTGCCTGTGCTAATATAACTCCTGGCATTATAACATCTACATATCTTAAGAAATTTATCTTTCTATATCTTGCAAATATGTAACCTGATAATAAAGCAGCTATTACCCCTCCATGAATCGCCATTCCACCATTTCTTATGTTGATTACATCCATAAATGAATGGTAATTTTGATATTCAAAAGCTACGTAGTATAACCTCGCTCCTATTATTGATATTGGAAAGGTTACTAAAAATGCATCTATTATAATATCATAATCTAAATTTTCTCTCTTAGATAAAAAATATATTAATATCATAGCTGCTACTACACCAGAAGAAATTATTACACCATACCATGCTATATCTATACCAAATAATTGAAATGCCACCGAATCCATCTTATCTCCTCCTATTTAAAATATTTTCTTTAATTATAAATCTTTATAAATAATTATACCAATTAAATATGTAATAATTGTGAAGCTATTCATTTTTTATACTTCTAGTTTTCAAAAAAAATGAAGTCAATAAATCACTACATTTTTGATTATAACACCAATTTACGTCTACATGCCAATTAAAAACATTATAATCAATTAAATTTATTGCAGAGCCACAAGCCCCCATATCCTTATTAAAGGTTCCTATAAACAACTTAGGTATTCTACTTTGAGCAATTGCTGAAGCACACATAGGACAAGGCTCTAATGTTACATACATTTCACAGCCAGATAACCTCCAGTTATTAATTTTTTTGCAAGCTTCTTCTATTGCTAATATCTCAGCATGAGCAGTTGGTAAGTTTAAACTTTCTTTTAAATTATGCTTTTTAGCTATTATTTTTCCGTCTTTAACTATGACTACTCCAACTGGAATCTCTCCCTTGTCATATGCCTTTTGAGCTTCTTCTATTGCTAAAGCCATATAGTCCATAAAATACTCCCCTTAATATTTCTCCATTTTAACAAAAATGGAGAACTTAATCTTCATATAGTTCTCCATCTTATTATTAAAATTAAGTGTATATTCTAACCTTCTTAATTCTATTTTTGTCTACTTCTTCAACTACAAATCTAATATTATTAAGTCTAACTTCTTCAGACTGTTCAGGAAATCTCCCTAATTCACCAATTACTAAGCCTCCAACAGAATCAAACTCTTCTGATTCCATAGTAACTCCTATTAAATCACCAATGTGGTCTAACCTTGCGCTACCATCCACGATATACTCATCTTCTTTTACTACTATTATATCGCTGTCTTCCTCATCATCATACTCGTCCTCGATTTCTCCAACGATTTCTTCTATTAAATCTTCTATAGTGACTATACCAACATTTCCACCATACTCATCTAATACAACAGCCATATGGTTTCTTGTATTTTTCATTTCACTAAATAATTCTGTAATTTTCTTAAACTCAAATGTATAGTAAGGCTCTCTCATGTAATCTGAAACATTAAAATTTTCCTTACTTTGTGAAGCAATTATTAAGTCCTTAACATTTAATATTCCTATTACATCATCTATATTTTGATTATAAACCGGTATTCTAGAAAATTGCTCCGTTTTAATAATATTTATAACTTCATCATAAGCAGCATTTACATCTACTGCTATTACATCAACTCTTTGAACCATAACATCTTTTACTTGGGCATCAGCAAATTCGAAAACATTAAAGATCATTTCTTTTTCTACATCTTCAAGTACACCCTCTTCTTCACTAACACCTACCATGGTTTTTAACTCTTCCTCAGTTATAAACGGTTCTGTTGCCTTTGGATCTCCCCCCAAAAGTCTTATAAATAAACTTGATATTAAAGTAAAAATTGATACGAGTGGCTTAAATAATCTAACTATAATATTTATAGGGTTACTAACCCTTAAAGCAACTTTTTCTGAATTTTGCTTTGCTATAGATTTTGGAGTTATTTCCCCAAATATAAGAACTAATATAGTCATTATAATAGTAACTATTCCTACTCCTCTTTCCCCAAAAGCCTTTAAAGCTATTGAAGTTGCTAACGCAGATGCTCCTATATTAGCAATGTTATTTCCTATTAATATTGCCCCTAATAACCTACTTGGATCTTCAGTTAATTTTTCAATTAGCTTTGCTCCCTTAACTCCCTCTTCTACCATATGTCTTATTCTAATTTTACTTAGTGCCATTAAGGCTGTTTCTGACATAGAGAAAAATCCTGACATTACTAATAATATTACTAATAATATTATCTGCCACGTATAACTCTCCAAATTAATTCACACTCCTAAATTAAATAAATTTTCTTATTTTTATATTATATCATATGTAAAAAGCTGATAGTTAAGCTAAATTTTAAAAATTTATAAACTATTTTTAATCACTTAATAAGTATTCACTTCTTATTAAAAATATAATCAAATATATTTTGTTTATATTAGGATTATATACTAGTAAAAAAATTAATCCCCACAAAACCTAATTTTATTAGTCTTGTGGAGATTTAATACTACTCTAACTATAGCTATTTTTATTTTCGTACTAACACATAAGATGCTAATGCTGGCACTTTAACTTCATTACCACTAATACATGATAACTCTTCTACTCCAGCTTTATATTCATTAGCTAGTACACTCCAATTTCCTTCTGGTATTGTAGCTGTAATATCTTTTTCATTAGCATTGTGTATTACTACTATTTTATTACTAATAGTAAATGATACTACTTTTGATTCATTGTTTTCTAAGAATCTTATTTCTCTTTCTATATCTTCATTGCTTTCTAATCTAAATTCTTTATACGCTTTTCTTAATTTTATCAAACCTGAATAGTAATTAAATACATCTTTATATTTATCTTTTCTATTCCAATCAAATTTATTTACTGAATCTGGAGATTTATAACTATTTTCTACTAGTGATCCGTCTTCATTAACCTTAGTTCTTAAAATTTCTTCACCTGCATGTATAAGGCTAATTCCTTGAGATGTTAATATTATTGATGCTACTAATTTATTCATTTTTATTAACTTTTCTTTTTTACTTAAACTATTATCATCTACTGTTAATTGAAGCTTATCCCATAAAGTATAGTTATCATGCGCTGAAGCATATGTTATTGTTTGATATGGTTCATTAGCCCAAGGCTTATTTGAGTAAATTACCTTACTATAATCCACTTGACTATGCTTTGTAGATGCTACTATACCAAACTTTATAGTTTCTTCAAAGTTTTCTCCACCATTTACAAAACCAGTACTTTTAGCTATAAATACATCACCTTTTACTCCATCTCTAATATCATCACTAAAGCAACCTATTTGCTTTTTGCCAAATTTAGGCGCATTTAATTTTAAAGCTGCCTCTTCCTCTTTTAATGGTGTTGCTCCACCTGCCCATCCTTCTCCATATACTAAGATTGACTTATCTAGCTTATCTAACTCTTCTCTAATTTGAATTATCGTTTCTATATCATGTAACCCCATTAAATCAAATCTAAAGCCATCTATATGATACTCTTTAGCCCAGTTTACTACAGAATCCTTGATATATCTTCTAATCATAGGCTTTTCTGATGCAACTTCATTTCCGCATCCTGAACCATTTGTAAAATTTCCTTCTTCATCTGTTCTATAATAGTAATTTGGTACTGCTAAATTAAATAATGATGTTTCTGTATCATAAGTATGATTATAAACAACATCCATTACTACTCTAATACCTTCTTCATGCAATGATTTAACTAATTCTTTAAATTCCTTTATTCTAACGTTCCCATCATTAGGATTTGTTGAATATGACCCCTCTGGAACATTGTAGTTTTGTGGATCATATCCCCAATTATATTGTGGTTCGTCTAACTTTGATTCATCAACAGATTTGTAATCTGAAATTGGCATTAACTGAACATGTGTAACCCCTAGTTCCTTTAAGTGGCTTATAGGATTTTTTTGTGATATTCCTTTAAATTTTCCTCTAAATTCTTTTTCTACTTCCGAATCTTCATCAATTGTAAAATCTCTAACATGCATTTCATAAATTATTGCATCTGTTGCATTTTTAAACTCTGGTTTAATATCATTTTCCCAGCCCTTTGGATTTGTAGACTCTAAATCTACTACCATTGACTTTTCTCCATTAACCCCTACAGCATATGCATATGGATCTACTACCGTATTTACTGCATCATTTATTTTTACTTTGTAGTTATAAAATTTATTTTTTAAGTCTCCATCTATAACTACTTCCCACTGTCCCTTATCACCTTTTACCATTGGTATATTTTTTTCATCTTCATATAAGTAAACAGATACTTCATTTGCTATAGGTGCCCATAATGTAAACTTTGTTGATTGTGCACTATATTTAGCTCCTAAATCCCCATTATATTCTAGTTTATTTAACTCTATACTATTCATATAAATACCCTCCTTTTTATAAAAAGGCTATCACCAAATTTTGAGATAGCCTTTATTAATTATTTAAATAAGTTATTATGAGCCTTGTCTAATTCTTTTTGTTTTCCTAAAATGCACTCATAATAAACTCTTAGCATTTCTCCTACTCCCCAAGCCTGTGAATAACATCCTCTTGGCGTGTGTGGTGAATCTCCATCTAGTATTTCAGCTATTCCACCTATACAATCATCATTTATATGATTTTCCATATCCTTTAATAACTCATCTACAAATTCTACAGAATCCTCTGAATAATTATTAACTTTACAATATGCTGACATAAATGCGCCTAATGGGAATGACCATGTTGTTCCTTGATGATATGCCATATCCCTGTCTAATAACTCTCCAATATATATTGGATTATAATCTTTATGATCTTGATTTAAACTTCTTAATCCGTATGGAGTATATAGTTCTTCAAGAATCTTATTTATTACGCTTTTTTCTTTTTCTATATCTAACATTGTAAATGGAAGTGAAATTGCCCATACTTGATTAGGTCTTAATGAAGGATCTTTTTCTTTACCATTTACTGTATCATAAAGATATTGACCTTCTTCATACCAGAATTCCTTAGCGAAAGACTCTTTAACTTTTTCTGATAGCTCTTCATATTCATTAAAGTTTAGATCTCCAAGCTTATTCCCTAAAATACTCATTATCTTTAATGCATTGTACCATAAAGCATTAATTTCTACAGGACAGCCATGTCTTGGTGTTACAACTATTCCATTAACTCTAACATCCATCCAAGTTACTTGGTCTAGCCCTGACCCTGCACTTATAAGATGGTTGTCTTGCATTTTAATAGAAAAATCTGTTCCATTCTTATATGCTTCTATTATATTTTTAGCTGTACTATATAATTCTTCTTTTACGAATTCAAATGATTTTTCATCATTGCTATATAAAAGATACATATATATGCAATGTATATACCATAATGATGCATCAACAGTATTATATAATGGTTCTGCTCCATTATCTGGGAACATATTCGGTATTAATCCATTTTTTTCATATTTAGTGAAACTTCTTAGTATTTCTTTGGCTTCCTTAAGTCTACCCGTTGCTAAAACTAATCCTGGTAATGCAATCATAGTATCTCTTCCCCAGTCTAAAAACCAAGGATAACCTGCTAACACAGTTTTACAATTTGTTGAGTCTCTATCAACTATAAAATGATCTGCTGAAATAGGTAAGTATTTAGCTATTATTCTATTATCATTTTTAAATGGAGCTTGTAACTCTTCTATTCTAGCTCTTGAGCTTCTAAATACTTCTTCTGGACATATATTTAATTCCTTTTCTATTGTAGCTATTATATAAAATTTTCTTATAGTATTCTTTGGAATAGTTACGCTAATTGTTCCTGGTACATAGAAAGCTTCTAAATAAACATCTCCCGTTCTTTCATCAACATCATAATGTACATTTTCTGTTATTCTTTCTTCTTTACTTGAAACTGTTCCTTCCGTAGCAAATATGTTTATTTCAACATCTTTTTTTATTTGAGGAACTAACTTAAATCCATTATTAGTAACTTCTCTATCAAATTTTAAGCTTTCTTTTTTTCCAGCTTGACCAGGGTTTTTGAAAGATAGATATGGATTATAATTTAAAGTTACATCATTATCAGAGGCTCTAACTATGTATTCGACAACGGTAGTGTTTTTGCCATATTCCATAGTTACCCTTTTTTCTATAAATGCACCTTTTACAAAGTATTTATAGCTTGGAATCCCATCGTACTTAAAACTTTGAAGATTTTTATATCCTTCTACTATATGACTTTCAAATCTAGTTGTTGTAAGTGGATATGTATCTCCTTTAACAACTATTGTTTCCTCTAACTTTGGTAATATATTGTATCTCTCATCAGGAGATTTTAAACATGCATTTAATAAAGAATGATATTTTCTTGAATTAGCACCTATTATTGTTGTTCCTGCAAATCCACTTCTACCATTTGCTATTAACCATTCTTTTTCAATACCCCTTTTATAATTAGAAAAATCATTTTTACCGTATCTCATAGTTTTACTCCTTTAATATGATTACTTTATATTTCTACAAGGTTTTATATAATAAGCAATATTGATAATTTTCTTTATTTAATTAATTATATAGTTTTAGTTTTTTATCTATGCTCTTCCATAAAGCTTTGTTAATTCTAGAATTTTCTCTGATAGACCTTCTGTAATTTGATCGCTTGTAGCTCTCCACTCCCAATTTCCACCTAGTGTTGATGGTATATTTGTTCTTGTTTCACTTCCTAAATCTAAGAAGTCTTGCATTTGTGCTATTGATAAATAACTTACAGAAGACCATATACCTCTTATGAATCCCCAGTTATAACCTTCTTCTTCTGTTAATCTTAAATATTTTTTAGCATGCTCTAAAGGTTCTTCATTAAAATCTGAATCTATCCAGCCTCTAATTGTGTCATTGTCATGTGTTCCTGTATATACTACGCAGTTTTCAGTATAGTTATGTGGATGGTATTCGCTATCTCCACCACCAAATGCAAATTGAAGAATTTTCATTCCTGGATATCCAGTTGCATTTTTCATATCTATTACTTCTTGAGTCATAAAACCTAAATCTTCTGCTATAATATCTAGATCTCCTAATTCAGCTTTTATAGCATCAAATAATTTGTTTCCTGGACCCTTTACCCACTTACCAAACTCAGCAGTTGGATCACCATATGGTATTTCCCAATATGATTCAAATCCTCTAAAGTGGTCTATTCTTACTACATCAAATAACTTGAAGCTTTCTCTTACTCTTAGTATCCACCAATTATAACCATCTTTCTCCATAGCGTCCCAATCATATATTGGATTTCCCCATAACTGACCAGTTACTGAAAAAGCATCTGGTGGGCATCCTGCAACTGATACCGGAGTCATATTTTCATCTATTTTAAATAGTTTTGGATTTGACCATATATCACTTCCATCTTCAGCTACATATATAGGCATATCCCCTATTATTTTTACGCTATTATCATTTGCATATTTTTTTAACTTGTTCCATTGCTCAAAAAATTTAAATTGTATATAATTCCAGTATTCTATCTCATCTGGTAACATTTCTTTATATTTATTAATTGCTTGTGGTTCTCTAACTCTTATATCGTTATCCCATTGTTGCCATGATACAAGATTAAAATGCTCTTTTACTGCCATATAAAGACTGTAATCTTCTAGCCAAAACTTATTTTCTTCCTTAAATTCTTCAAAACCTTCTGGTTTATTCTTTTTAAAGTTTTCATATGATGTTCTTAAAATTGGTTGTCTAGCTTTATAAATTCTATTGTAATCTACCTTACTTGGATTATCTCCAAAGTTTACATTTTCATAGTCACTTAAATCTAATAATCCATCTTCTCTTAATAAATCTAAGTCTATAAAGTGAGGATTTCCAGCAAATGCTGAAAAACATTGATATGGTGAATCTCCGTAACTAGTTTGCCCAATCGGTAATATTTGCCAGTTCTTTTGACCTGAACTTTTTAAAAAATCTACAAACTCATATGCTTCTTTTCCCAAGGAACCGATTCCAAATTCCCCTGGTAAAGAAGATATGTGCATTAATATTCCACTACTTCTTTCCATAGTTGTCTCCCCTTAAACATCAAAATATATTTTGTTGTTTTTAACTTATTCATTATTTGATATTTTTACTGCTTTAATTTCTTTTATATTAATATTTAATAAATATTTTGCTAGTTTTTAAAAACTGGAAACGATTCATTATTTATAGAAAAATTTTTATAATCTATTTCAATAAACAAGATACTTAGTAATCATATAAATAATTCTAAATGCCTTTGCTGATCACATTGAAGTTAGAGATCCATATAATGCTCTTTATATTATGCATTATTTGGATCATCAATGTGCTAACATAAATACCTATAGCTTATTTCTTAAAATTCTTACATGAGTCCCTTTCTACTAATTCAGTATCTAGAACTATATGTCTATTATCCGTTCTCTTTTCAATAAGTTCTACTAATAGCTCTACGCTCGTTTCCGCCATTTGGGTTCTTGGTTGTACTATAGTAGTTATTGCAGGAGTATTAAATTCTGTTATATCCATTCCGTCAAAGCCTATTAATGATATGTCTTCTCCTAATTTTAAGCCTTTATCATAAATAGCCTTAGCACAACCAACTGCCATAACATCTGATATTGCAAATATCGCTGTAATATCACTATTCTTTTCTAATAATTCTATTGTTGAATTATATGCATCTCTAGAACTATAGTTTCCATAAACAACTTTATTTTTATCTATTTTAATATTAGCCTCTGATAATGCCTCTACATATCCTACAAATCTTTCTTTTCCAATTCCTATATCATCACTAACACCAAGTACTATACCGATGTTAGAATGACCTAAACTTATTAAATGTTTAGTTGCATTAAATGCTGCCTTACTATTTTCAATACCTATTGATGAAAAATTACTAATTCTATCATCATACACTGTATTTACAGATGCTAATACTACAGGAATATTTATTCCCTCAAATGTTGTTTCATCTAATTCTGTTAAGTTACATCCTAAATATATTAATCCTTGTAACTTTCTTTCCTTAATAAAACTAATTATATTAAATAACTCTCCTCTATCACTATAATCATTATGTTGAAGAGTCATTGTATATCCATTTTTAGTAACATGTTTACTTATAACATCAATCATTTCAGAGAAAAAAGGATTGAACACCCCTCTTACTAATACTCCTATACTATTTGTATTGCTTTTTTTTAGGTTTCTAGCACTATTATTGGGTATATAATTACTTGTTTTTATTATTTCTAATACCTTTTCCCTAGTACTATCTTTTACATCAGGGTGGTTATTTAATACTCTAGATACAGTACCTACCCCTACTCCAGCTAAACGTGCAATATCACTTATATTCATATTATCTTTTCTCCTTACTACTTAACTATAATTGTATATCACCATTATATACGTATTACTGACATTTTTTAATACTATCAGTCATAATTTTATAGTTTTGTACATATTAGCTATTTTTATTCCTTAACAGCTCCTGCAACTAATCCTGTTGCAACAAATTTTTGTATTGATACAAATAATATTGCTAAAGGTATTGTAGCCATAACTGATGCTGCTGCATAAAGTGTCCAGTTTGTTGAAACCCCTTTATCCATGAATGATTTTAGTCCCATTACTAAAAGTTTCATTGATGGATCCTTCAATAATGCTGCTGATAATACGAACTCTCCAAAGGTACCTATAAATGAAAAGAAGAAAATAACTACTAGCATTGGTTTAGTTAAAGGTAATATTATTTTTTTAAATACTTGTCCATGAGTTGCTCCATCAACATATGCTGACTCATCTAACTCCTTTGGTAATCCTTGAATAAATCCCTTCATTAACCATATGTTATATGCACTTGCTCCACACATTACTATTATTAAGAATGCGTGATTGTCCATTCCCCATGGTAACTCATATGCTACACCTAGAATTGCTGGTAATGCCATTGATGCTGGGAACATTTGAAGTATAAGTAATGCCATTAACCCATATTTTTTTCCTGAAAATCTTAACCTTGAGAATGCATATGCAGCTGGTAAAGTTAATAGTACTTGTACTAATGCTACACATAATGCAACTTTACCTGTATTAAACATCCAAGTTAAGAAATTTGTTTGAGTTAATACTTTTATATAATTATCAAAAGTTATTTCTGAAGGTATTAGCTCTTTTTGTATAAAACTTGATCCTGTTGATAATGATGCAGTAACTATTGCAGCTACTGGGAATAAAACAATTGCTATACTTATCCAAATAAATATTCTACCTAACCACAATGTAGTTTTTTCTCGTTTATTCATTTTCTTCTTGTGCTTATATTTTTTCTCTTTCTTTATATTCAACATACTAATCCACCTCTTTAAACTGGCCTGATGCCCTCATTTGTATGAATGCTATTGTTCCTACAATAAAGAACATTATTATTGATAATGCCGCACCTAAGTCAAATCTTCCAAATTGTGTTGTCATTTTATAAGCTGCTGATCCTAACATATCTGTATAACCTGCAAAAGGTGTATCCGGTCTTACTGGTCCACCAGATAATAGTAGGAATGCTGCTGAGAATCCACCAAAGTTGAATGACCATGATCCAATTAATAACGGAAATGCTGTTGTAGCTAAGCTTGGTAATGTTATTTTAAAGAACTTTTGGAATCCATTTGCTCCATCTATGTCCGCTGCTTCGTAATATGTTTCTGGTATAGCTGATAAAGCTCCTATACAAACATTCATCATATATGGGAATCCAAGCCATATACTAATTAATACTACAGCCAATCTCGCTGGCCCAACTTGTGTTAGCCACATTATTGGTTCATTTATAATGTGTAATTGCATTAATATTTGATTTACAGCACCATATTGGCTATTTAATAATCCACTGAATGATACTATAACTATAGCTCCTGGTAAAGCCCAAGGAACTACTAAGAAAGCTTTATATAATGAAGCTTCTTTCATATTTTTATTTGAAAGTACCAATGCAAATATTAATCCAACGGCAAAACATCCTAAGGTAATTAATGTTGCACAAATAAATGTCCATGCAAATACTGGTAAAAACACTTCCTTAAGTGGTCCTGTTAAAACATCTTTAAAATTCTTTAAGCCTACAAATCCCCAATCGCCATTCATTGTTTTTAAATTATAATTTGTGAATGCAATATAAATTGTATATCCTATTGGCAAAATTGATAGTATAAACATACTAATCATTGATGGTGATAGAAATTTTAAAGCTCTTAAGTTTTCTTTCGCTGTAATTTTCTTTTTCTGCTTCATCTCAATTCTCTCCTTAGGAATAAAAGGGATGTTATTCATCCCTTTTATCAATTTATTTTATTGTTGAGTTTGTATTCCTTTTTTAATTCCATCAACGATATCAGGTGCCACTACTGATGGATCTTCACCCTTAATAACTCTTGATATACTTCCTGTTGAACCCCATACAGCTTGCATTTCAATAATGTTTGGCATTGGAACTGCGTTCTTTGATTGATCTAAGAATCCTTGGAAGTATGGATCTTCTGCTGTTAAACCTGAATCAATAACACTTTGTCTAACTGGTATTCTCTTACCTGCTTTAAAGTAATCTTCTGCCATGTTTTTGCTTAAGTACTCCATTAATTTCCAAGCAGCTTCTTTTTTACTTGATTTAGCTGTTACAAAACCTGTTTGTACACCTAAGAATGATTTATATGGCTTTCCACCTATTGATGGAACTTCTGCAACACCTAAGTTAATTCCTGCATCAACCATTTGAGCTATATCCCATGATCCTGATATATAGAATATTGATTCTCCAGACTTAAAGTTTGCAGATGCAATATCTCCTGTAACATCAACTGGCATTAATTTATGTTTTTGAACTAAGTCTTGAAGGAATTGGAAACCTGCTATTGAACCTGGACTTGCTAATCCAATATCTTTTCCATTTAAGTTACCTTCTTCTCCTCCAAATATATATCCTCCAGTTGTTTGAATAATACCTCCAGTAATGTAGAAGTTTCCTAAATCAATTTGGAATCCATTTGGTCCGTGTGCTTTTGCCACTTCAATTAATTCTTCCATTGTTTTTGGTACTTCTTTCACCTTATCTTTGTTATATAATAACGCAACAGTTTCTTGTGCAAATGGAACTGCATAATTCTTTCCACCTATTGCTGTAGCATTCCAAACTGATTCATTTACATAACCTGTTCTATCAAAAGAACTTGGAACTTCATCTACAACCCCTGCAACTTGGTATGTTGATAAGTTATCATGACCTACACCTATATACATATCAGGTGCCTTACTTGAGTTAGCTACTTGCAAGAAATCTTGAGCTCCACCATCATCATTTAACACCTGTACTTCATATCCATTTTCTTTTCCCCAATTATTAGCATGAGTTTGTATTACTTCTCTTTCCTTATCAGTAACCTTACTCCAAATTGTTAATGTTTCACCCTTTGAAGTCTTTCCTGAGCTTCCGCAACCTGTTAATGCTGATCCTGCCACTAAAGTAGCCATAACTAATGCTATAAATTTTTTCTTAAACATTATTGTCCCTCCATAAAATTATTTATATAAAGATTAATCTTTATATCAGTTAAAAATTTGTTATTTGTATTAGTTTGTCCTTATTTTTGGAAGCGTTTCCAAAAATAAAATTGATTTGTAGATTTTCAATAAAGTTTGTAATAAACATATCTGCTAAGGTCTTTCTATATCTAATTTCATATTACAACCTATGCTTAAATTACATTCTTTATTTATATCTACAAAATCTTCATTGTAGAATTTATTGAATAGTCTAGCCCTAATTTATCAATATTTTCCACTTTAATTTATTTTAAAACTGATTGGAATTGTTTCCAAAGCTCTTTGGAATTGTTTCCAATATTCTGTTCGATTTATGAAACCGATTTATTTTATAGTAGCACTATTTTTTTTAATATTCAACATTTTTCTAATAAATTTTCAGTATTTTTTGTTTTTTTATTTAATTACAACAAATTCATAAGCTTTTAACCTTAATTTATCTTGAAAATTTATTTCTTTTCCGTTAAATATATCTATTTTATTTTTATTTTTTAATTCTTCTAATAGCTCTATTTCTGCTTCTTCTTCTGAATTATTTATTATTACTGTTATATCTCCTCTTTTATATATTAGCACTGGATTTTCTTTTTCTGTTAGCACCCATTCATTTTCGATTGATTTAAATTCTAAATGCTCCTTTTTAAGCTTAATTAGCTTTTTAGTAAATTCAAACATTTCTTTATCTTGCTTTTCTTCATCCCATACCATACACCTTCTATGAAATTCTTGCCCCATTCCCTGATTACCTTCCATGCTGTACTCAGTTCCATAATATATACATGGTGACCCAACTTGAGTGAACATAAATAACAATGATAACTTCACTTTATCTTTGCTTCCATTTGCTACTGTTAGTATTCTTGGCGTGTCATGGCTATCTAATAAATTAAAAGTAACTTCATTTATTTGATTTGGATAACTTACACTTATTTGATTTACTAAATATTTAAACTGCTCTGCGTTTATTTCATTTGTACAAAAATATTCTTTTATTGCTTCTGATAATGGATAATTCATTACTGAATCAAATTGATCTCCCATTAACCACGGTAATCCATCATGCCATACTTCTCCTAGAATATAAGTATCTGGATTTACACTTAGGACTTTTTCTCTAAACTTTCTCCAGAAAACATGATCGACCTCATTACATACATCCAGTCTCCATGCATCTATATTCATTTCTCCACTCCAGTATTCAGCTACCTTTAATAAATACTCAATAACTTCAGGATTTTCTGTATTTATCTTAGGCATCATAGCTGTACGTCCAAAAGTTTCATAATTTAAATCTCTTCCATCTAATTCCCTTAATGGTTTATCTACAGCCGGAAACTTATTTATATAAAACCAATCTTTGTACTTAGAATTTTCATTATTAGCAACAACATCTTGCCATTGTGGAGAAAAGTATCCTAGATGATTAAATACTGCATCTAACATTATTTTCATGCCCCTTTTATGAGCCTCATCAACTAACTTTTTAAAAGTTTTCTTATCTCCTAAGGTTGGATCGACTTCTAAGTAATCTATTGTGTCATATCTGTGATTAGTTGTAGCCTTAAATATTGGACAGAAATATAGTCCTGTTATTCCTAAGTCATATAGATAATCTAGCTTATCTATTACTCCCTGCAAATCTCCCCCCATGAAGTTTTTACCTGTTGGCTCTGTTCCCCATGGTTCTACATTTTCAGGATCTATGGATTTATCTCCATTACAAAATCTGTCCGGGAATATTTGATACCAAATTGTACTTTTTGCCCATTCTGGAACCTTTGCTACATCCATGTTGTTTAGATATGGAAAACAATAAAAATCTCCTATTCTACATAACTTACTTTCATCTGAGCTTCCATCTAAAAGATGAATTCTTTTTTCTGTAAATAATATTTTTTCATCTTCTCCCTCTAATATAAATGCATATCTTGAACGTTTTTTCTCTGGCTTATGTTCTGCTATCCAATGATCAAAGTATTCAGTTTCTACTTCTTTTCTCATTTCAATACTGACTCCACCAGTCCATCTGCTTCCCCCTGCATTCATATTTCCGCCATCACAGCCGCCTTCATCCCAAATATAAGGATCTCCAATTCTAAGATAAGCTTTTTTAACTTCACCCTTTTTAGTTTTAATTCTTATATGTAGTGTATCTTTATCGTACCCATAAGAATAGTTGCTTTTAGGGATATGATGTATTGCTTCCCTTGTTATACTTTTTATCATTACTTATTTCCTCCTAGCTATTAACTTATTTTATTTTAAATCGTTTGCATAACGTATTAAGCTACTTCTTTAATTTGAATTATAGCATCATATTATTTTATTTCTTTTATATTTTTTCGATTTATTGTATAATTTTTATATAAAATTATTAAGGGGAATACTAATGAATAATCATTTAGATACTGATAAGTTTATAGGAGATGATCAATTTTTTTATACTGATTTTCAAACCTTTATAAAAACGAATGACTTTACTCAAATATTAGATCATCTTAAGAAAAAACATATTTATGAAATTTCTATCGAAAAGGATATTGATGAAAAGAAATATGACTTAATAATCTGGAATGCTTTTTTATCTAAAGAGATTATTAAAGATAAGATTATAAAAATTGCTTTACATGATGTTTACAATTTCTTTTATTTAAATATTATTAAATGCAATTCACTTGTTGAACTTCAAGAACTTGAAATAAAAATGTTTGAAAAATATACAGTACAAATCATTAATAATATGGAGATTACTTCTAACTTTGCTGTTAATCGTATTTTACATTATCTTCATATGCATGTTGAAAATTATTTCTCATTAAATGAAATGGCAGGCGAACTTAATAATTCACCATCTTATCTTAGTTCCTTATTTAGTAAAACTATGGGGATTTCTATTGTTGACTATATTCACGATCTAAAGATTAATAGAGCTAAAATACTACTTAAGACTACTTCTAAAAATATTTTAGAAATATCTCAATTGCTAGGTTATTGTGATTCTAGCCATTTTTCTAAAAAGTTTAAGGAAAAACAAGGTGTTTCTCCTCTTTCTTACAGAAATGATAAGCTTATAAAATAAGAAAGTGGGCATATGTAAGTTTAACAATTTTATTTGTTAAAAATTTTTAAAAGTTATAGTTTTCTGCATATTTAAATATTATATAGATATTTTTTATCTACTGAATTTCTTGATAAACCTAGTAAAATCAAGGGTTTACAAAGGGCTAACGTTTCGTGAGGTCCTTTAAAAACAAAAAAATCAATTATAAAGTGATCTTCATACTATGGAAAAACTAGAAATTTTAAAAAAAGAAGAGATTACCTACTCTGAATTAAGAAAATATTTATGTGTAATTTGGCGTGGCGTTATGCTACGCCAATTTTGTTATTTTTAGCGGTTTCATCCATTATTTGAAAATTAAAAGTTACTCCACTTACCTTAAACATGTGAAATACTACACTTGCTGCCTCTATATCACTTCCTTGTAGTTACTTTAATACATTTCTTAGTACATACTCTATATCTAAGTAAAACCTATAAAACTTACGTGTCTTTAATGGCTTACTTATCTTTTTAATATTAATTCCTTTTAATGCTTTAATTATCTTTAACCCTTCTATTTCATTCTCATATCTAATTTGTATCTTTGCCATATACCCTACTATAATTACATTCATTGTTTCAATTATAACTATACAATATAAAATTAATACTATAGACTTTTCCTTTTAAAATGAGAAAGTCAATTTTACTGATATTTCTGTGTAGTTACTTTATTAATTTATATGATAACTACAAATATAGGTTATCTAATATCATTAGGTTCTCTAATGATTATTACCCATAAGCCTAAAATGCTTCTTGTGCAAATCATTTTTCCTAATACTGATCTTTTAAATGTATCCCCATTTCAAAAGCATTTTTTTGGAGTCATATGGTCTCACACCACAACAATCTACATTCTCATAGGTTTCTATGAAATATATTGGCCAATGCTAAATATTAGCATACTTCTTTATCCATTCACTCCATCCTTAAATATAAAACTCTTTCATATCATCTAATCTTAAACAGGCTAGTTTTCCATTTGCCTCTTCAAATACACACCCACAATCAATATATATTGTTTTATCTACTATTTTGATTTTCACATCATCATCATCATCATTGTTAATTGTTTGTACTGGTGTATGTCCACAGACCACTGTATAATCTCTATATTTCTTCTCATTGCCTATATTACTTCTATCCCATAAACATATATCTTCTTCTTGTTTTAAAAATTCCTCTAACTCTAGATCATCACAGTTTTTATCAAAATGTAATCCAGCATGAACTAATATGAACTTATCAACAACCTTAATTATAGGTAACTCTTTAATATATTTATATAAAGTTTCTTGATATATATAGTCCTTCTCCATTATCTGTATATGAGTTGATTGCCCACCATTGTAAAACCATAATATAGGGTTTCCACTCTCAAAGTACTCTTCAAGCATTTTTTCATGATTGCCTTTTATTAACGTTATATTTTTATGGCCTAATACATAGTCTAATATTCCTAATGGATTAGGTCCTCTATCAAATATATCTCCAAGAATATAAAGTTCATCAGTTTCATTAAAATCTATTAAGTTAATCATATTTATAAACTTATTATAGCAACCATGCAAATCTGACATAGCATAAATACTCATACCTTTTCCCTCCTATAGAGTGGATTACTTATGTAGTCCACTCATTTATTAGAATTGCGAAATAAAAATAAAAAGACCACAGGATATTCCTCAGTCTAAACTGATATAATTCCCATAGTCTATTATATGAAACCTTCCACTAAAATAGTGAGGTGCTAATTCTATTTAATTATTATGCTTATGCTTGTTTTAGCATAAAGCATCTTTAAAAGCTAGTTATATCAACGATTTAAGTGTAGTTACTAAATAAATTTATTAGGTAACTACTATATACCCCAATCCCTGTTTAGCTGATTACCTATTTTCATCATTTCTCCATCATCTTTTACTATATTTGAGTGATATCCCTTTGCTAAAGTTTTATATAGTTTCTTATATTTACTTTTATCTCCCTCATTGTGGTTACTATGTTTATGACTCTGATAACCACCATATAAATTATAATTATTGTAGTTACTTTTAAAGTTTTCATAATAACTACGTTTTCGCTCTTTAGCTACTTCATATTGATTCTTTATATTCTCTAGCATTTTCTCATTTCTAAGCATTCCAAACACATCATAAAATTTATCATAAGAGTTATTACCATATATTCTTTCAAAATTCACTTTATCATCTAAATATATTTAAAAATAATTTGTAATTTGATGACACCACAAGATGAACCAAAATACAAAAGGCACCTTTTAGGCATCACTGGCATAAAATAAAAGCCGTAAACCCTTTATATAACTAGGCTTACGGCTTTTTATGGTATCCCCAACAGGGATCGAACCTGTATCTGTCCCTTAGGAGGGGACTGTTCTATCCATTGAACTATGGAGACACAATTACAAGTAAATTGTATAATAACATTATGCACATGTCAATATTATCCTAACCATATGTTATCTCCATATGTTTAATTTATTCCTTGATACTTTTTATAATTACCCCATTAGATTTTACAATTAAATCTACTTTAAGCTTTTTAACTTTTGAGTTTAATTTTATATTAATAGCTGCAGATACTTCATATATTTTATCACAACCATCTATTGATTTTATTTTATTAATGTTAATAATTTCACTTTTATCTACACAGTAAATTATTCCTGTTCCATATAATACGCATAGTTGTGTTTGTATATATGGATTTAAAAGGTTTAATATAACTTCTTCCTCATTATTGGCTTTATTTTTCTTTTTTCTAGTTTCACCTTCTACTAATTGAAATTTCTCTACTAAGTTATAATGATAGGAATTATCATAAGTTTCTTGAATATATTTATAATCCTTTAATTTTCCCCAATTCTCTACTTTATAGAAGTCTTCATACTTTGAATTAAACTTTATAAATACATCTGAGTTATCTAAATGAGGGTATTTTTCTATTAATTGCCTATCACTCAGTATTATTGAATTAATTATCAACGGAAGTCTTCTTCTATATATTTTATCTTTCTTTTTTATTTTATCTATATCATTCTCTTCTCCATCTACATTTACATAAAGATACAGAATATTTTTTCCGTTCTTTTCATGCCATTCTCCATGCATTTCATCATCATTCACACTCACTTTTATTTGGTCATAACCACCACCTATAGATACCATTATCTCTTCAGTATTATTAGAATAAGTAACTATATAATTTCTCGGAGTTACTGGCCCCAATTGAGACACACCATCTTTAAAGTCTATAATAACTTTCCATGGAACTAACCTTTCCAAAATTTTCACCTCAAAAATACGCTTTATTGTTTACTATATGTGCATATTCTTTATATAGTTACTTGCATATAAGGCTTGTCTGTTTATTAAAGAAATTTATATACTTTTATATAGTCTCACTTTGTTGTATACTTTATTTATGTAATTTTATTAAATTATTGAAAGGATTTGATTTTCATGCTTAGATCTATTGTTTGGTATATATACTTTTTTATTGCTTTATTAATCAGTATGCCTCGTATGATAAAAACAAAAAGTCTTGATAAGAAGGGACTAGAAAAAGAAAAGGAAAGAGTTATTTATAAATCCACTACTTCCTGGGCTAATGGTCTTCTAAAAGTTGCAGGAGTTAAGGTTACAGTTCATGGGTTAGAAAACCTTCCCAAAGATAAAAATGCTTTATTTATAGGAAATCACCAAGGTAATTTTGATATTCCAATATACATTAGTAAAATTCCTGGTCTAAAAGGATTTGTATCAAAAATAGAAGTAAAAAAAATTCCTGGGGTTAGTACATGGATGGAGTATATGCATTGTATTTTTATGGATAGAAGTAATATAAGAAAAGCTGCTGAGGCTATAATACAGGGTGTTAAAGTTCTAAAAGATGGACATTCCTTAGTTATATTCCCAGAAGGTACAAGAAGTAAAGGTGACAAAATGGGAGATTTTAAAGCTGGTAGCTTTAAGTTAGCAACAAAATCTAAGGTACCAATAGTTCCTGTTACAATGAGCGGCTCTTATAAGATAATGGAATCAAATAGCCGTAAGTGGATTATAAAGCCAGCTAATGTTGATTTATATATTCATCCTGCTATAGAAACAGCTAATTTAACTAAAGAAGAACAAGATGCTTTACCTAAAAAAGTTTATGAAATAATCAAAAGTAAGTTACCAAATTAGTCTTTATTAACACTAGAAGTATTTTTAAAATAACTAATAAAAAAGACCTGAAATTTTATATAAGTCTTCAGGTCTTTTTTGTTTATATATAGAGAGAGAAATTTAATATGCATAATTTTAAATTTAAGGTCTAAAAACTTTTAAAATATATTTTATTTAAAATTCTTCTCCTTTTATTATTTATTGCATTATGCTGTTATCTCATATTCTTCTATTACATTTTTGATCCATTTTCCTGATTTTAATCTGCTTCTTTCAAAAAATATTTTAATAAACTCTTCTGTACATATTAATAAATACACAATGGTTATTGGTAAACTAAATATTGTAGCTGATAAAAATGCCATTGGCACTGCATAAAACCAAACTGTTCCTAATTGTACTAATGTTGAATAAAGAGTATCTCCACCACCTCTAAATATACCTACAATCATAACTACATTGTAAGATCTTATAGGGCTTATTAATGCCATTATTCTTAATACTGTTACAGTATTCTTAAAGGTTTCTGCTTCTACGTTAAAAGGCCTAACTATTTGTGGTGCTAAAATCCAAACTAATACTCCTATTACTAATCCAAGTATCGGTGCCACTTTTCCTATTTTATGTGAATAATCAACTGCGACATCTTCTTCATTTGAACCTATTTTATTGCCAACCATAATAGCAGCTGCAGAAGCTAATCCTATACATAATACCATAAACATATTATTTAAAGTTGTTGCAATTTGCATAGTAGCAACAGCACTTGTGCCTATTTGTGCATAAGCAACTGAATATGCAGTCATTCCTAATGACCATAATAATTCATTTGCTATAACAGCTGTAGATGTATTAAAATAGATTTTTATAAAGTTCATATCGAATGATACTAGCTCTTTAACTTTTGAAGCTATAACATTATTTTTGACATATATCATTGTAATTATATAAATCATTTCTATAGTACGTGCTATTGTTGTTGCTAAAGCAGCTCCAGCTACCCCCATTGGCTTTACACCTAAGTTACCAAAAATAAATACCCAGTTTAAAAATGCATTACATAATACTCCTATTAAGCTTGCATACATAGGCACCTTTGGCTGTTCTGAACTTCTTAATGCTGAAGAAAATGCTTGAGTAAAACCAGTAAATATAAAGCTTATTGCAATAATTCTTAAATATTGCCCACCTAATTCTATAACTTGAGGATCTCTTGATAAAATACTCATTATTGGTTCTGCTAAAACAAATGCAGCTCCCCCAAATATTAATGATGCTATTAATCCAATAGTAATATCTAATCCAAGTACCTTTTTGATATTAGATACATCTTTTTTTCCCCAATATTGAGACATAAATACACTAGCACCTGCATTTATACCAGAAATACATAACATAAAAATAAAGAAATATTGATTAGCTAAGCCTACAGCAGCAATAGCTTCTTCTCCTAGCCTACCAACCATTAAATTATCAACAAGATTTAATGATGATGTTATAAAGTTTTGAAGTGTTATTGGTAAAGCTAATGTAAGCATTGTTTTCATAAAAGCTTTATCCTTTAGTAGATTCTTCATATTGTTTCCCCCTCTTTTGTTTAATAAAATGCATAAAAAAAGAGCACATGGGTAGTCTCGCCGCCCATCTGCTCATTAATACTAACTTTTTTTCCTTAGTTATTTTCTAACAATTATTCAAATTTGTCAACCTTATTCTTCAAAATTATCTATTATTGTAGATATGTCATTCATATAATACTCATATCTCTTTCCCATTTTTGCTATTTTAAAAACTCCTAATGTTACTAAATAATTTAAGTCACTTCTAGACGTTTCATAGGATAAATTTAGTTTCTTTTTGTAGTTATCAATGGTTACTACATTAGTTCTAGATATTAAAGCACTATTAATAAATTTAACTTGTCTATCTTCAAGTTTTACATTATTTTTTTCAATTAGTTCTTTTATTATTTTTTTACCAAATTTATAGCTTAAATTGCTATTTAATTCTTCAACGGCATTTCTTAATATACCTAGATAAAATCTTATAAAATATGTTATATCTCCATTTGAAGATATGCTATTCTCTATTGCACTATTATATTTTTTTAATTTATCCTTTATTAAATTTGATAAAGTACAATACTTAAAAATTTCATATCCACTGCTTAACAAATACTTGTATGAAACTATTTCTGCAATTAAATTATTATAAGATAAAAATGGCTTATTCACTAATATATAAAAGTATATGGTAGCTGATTTTATAATCTTACTTTTTTCCTCTTCATTATTTATGAATTTTAATAAATTTTCAAAATTATATAAATCATTCATGTCTCTACACATATAATTAAAATACTCTTCTAGATTTTTTTCATTATTTAGTGTGCTTTTATTTTCAATTACATTATATAAACTACACAAAAAATTGCTATCTATATTTTCATTCTCATTAATAATTGAAAGTATTTTTATT
Source organism: Clostridium sp. MB05 (assembly GCF_046581255.1). NCBI lineage: Bacteria > Bacillati > Bacillota > Clostridia > Eubacteriales > Clostridiaceae > Clostridium > Clostridium sp. MB05. The sequence goes on from NZ_CP174370.1 coordinate 266,419, forward strand.
TTAATATCTTCTGGTAATTCTACATTTTCTAGTCTAAATAACTCTAATATTTCTAGTTCCTCTGCTGATTTCTTTATATTATCCCTTGTATTTAATGATAAATAATCAAATATCTCTAAGCTGTTTGCCTCATTTATAAATATACTATCACTTACTATATCATCAGTATTATTGTACCAATATTCAGTATAATCTTTAAAATTAAGTTTTTTTTCATCAGATGATTTCTTTCTTTCTAACTCAATGCTTTCCCAAATTTCTTCCAATTCTTCTTTATCAAAAACTCTTCTTGAGATTTGTTTCTTACTAAAATATAACTTATTAAAATCTTGAATAAGTTGATTATCCATAACCCCTCTATAATAACTTTACTAATTAAATACTTTTTAATTTATTTCAAAAATATTATTTTACTTTTATATTACTAAAAAAACTACTATTTAATTAATAATAAGATACTATTTAAATACTAATTAATTACTATTAATAATTATAATTAAAATACTTTTAAAATACTATTTAAATATATACTAAATTACTTATAAATAATTTACAATATTAAAATAAAAATTTACTAATAAAAAAAGGGAGATAAAATTACCCTTCCTTTTTTTGTAAAATATTATTTGTATGAAATTTACAACAACAAAAAATTACTTTTTATTATTTTTTAGAGTATTTTTTTCAAAATCTATTAATTTTCTTTGTATATCTGTATGATTTCCAGCATAACCTAGTAATTTTCCACTTTTCCCCACAACTCTATGGCATGGAATTATTATAGGAACAGGATTAGATCTATTAGCCTGACCAATTGATCTTACAGCTTTATCCTTTCCTATTTTATTAGCTATATAACTATAACTTTTTAACTCTCCATAAGGTATATTATTAAGTTCCTTCCATACTAGCTTTCTAAACTCTGTTCCTTTTATATCTAGCTTTAAATCAAATTTTTCTCTCTTTCCATCTAAATATTCATTTATTTGATCTACTACATCCTTACATTTATATTCATCTTCAATTAAATTAATATTATTTTCTTTAAATTTAATCCACTCTTCTTCTATTAATTCTATTTTCCTTAATCCTTCATCACTTTTTACTATATATATTGATCCAATGATGATATTTATTTTACAAAAATACAAATTTCCTTCTTTATTTTCCATATGGTTCCTCCTGGTAAACCTTTACTTGTTGTTTTTTTAATATTTATTACAAAATAACTTATTTTACTAGTAAATAATACGAGCATATTTTTCAATTTTAGTGTATACTAAGCTAGTTAAGAAAAAATAATATATAAGTTATAATAAATATTTAATTAAATCATATTATAATTTGATACGATATAAGTAAAGCTAATATTAAAACAACTTATATAAAAATGAAAAAAATATATATTATATTTAATTATAAATTATTTTAAATACTAAAAGAAAGAGGATTTTGAATGAACGAAATAAAATTTAGTAACTTAGGGCTTAAGGATACCCTTTTGAAATCTATTAATGATTTAGGTTTTGAAAAACCATCACAAATACAAGCTGAAGCAATACCTGTAGCTATACAAGGATATGACCTTATCGGTCAAGCTCAAACTGGTACTGGTAAAACTGCTGCTTTTGGATGTGGAATTATTAATCATATTTCTAGTAAAAGTGGTCTTAGTGCTATAATACTAGCCCCAACAAGAGAATTAGCTATCCAAGTTAATGATGAGCTAAAAAGATTATCAAAATATGATGATTTAACAATATTACCTGTTTATGGTGGAGATCCAATAACAAACCAAATAAGAGCATTAAAGAGAAATGTAAATATAGTGGTTGGTACTCCAGGTAGAGTTTTAGATCATATAAAAAGAGGAACTATAAAATTAGATAAGATTAAATTCCTAGTTTTAGATGAAGCTGATGAAATGTTAAATATGGGATTCATAGATGACTTAGAAGATATAATAAAACAATTACCATCTGAAAGACAAACTTTATTATTCTCAGCAACTATGCCTGATCCAATAAGAAAATTAGCTAAGAGATATATGAAACCAGATGCTAAGCATATATCTATAAAGAAGACTTCCATGACTGTATCTAAGATAAGTCAAAACTTTTTTGAAGTATCTCATAAAACAAGATTTGAAGCACTTTGTAGAGTTTTAGATTTTGATACTCCATCATCTGCTATTATCTTCTGTAGAACTAAGAAGGGTGTAGATGAATTAGTTGAAGGTATGCAATCAAGAGGATATGTTGTTGAGGGTATGCACGGAGATATGTCTCAAGCACATAGATTAAGAACTTTAAAGAAGTTTAAAGAAGGTTCTTTAAATTATTTAGTTGCAACTGATGTAGCTGCAAGAGGAATAGATGTTGAAGGTATAACACACGTTATAAACTATGACTTACCGCAAGACGTTGAAAGCTATGTTCATAGAATAGGTAGAACTGGAAGAGCAAATAGAGAAGGTACTGCTTACTCATTAGTTTCTCCTAAGGAATTCTCAATGCTAAAGCAAATAAAATCAGTAACTAAAAGTGATATTGTTAGAAAAAATATCCCAACAGTTAGTGATATATTTAATAGTAAATCTACATCTATATTAGAGGATGTTACTAATACTATAAATGACTCAGATTACTCAAAGTTTATTCCAGTAGCAAAAGAATTAACTGAAAAGTATGATTCTGTAGAGATTATTGCAGCTTTAATAAAGAATAAATTTAATGATGAGTTACTTGAAACTTATACATCTAATGCTTTAGAAGCTCCTAAGTCAGAGGATATACGCTTATTCTTATCTATTGGAAGAAGAGATGGTATAAATCCTAAGACTCTAGTTAACTTTATTAAGGATACTGCTAGAGTAAAGGCTTCTTCTATAGGTGATATAGACATATTAGAAAACTTCTCATTTGTTAATATATCTCCTGATATTAAAGATAAAGTTCTTGATAAATGTATCGGTGTTAAGCTTAATAAGAGAAAAGTAAACATCGAAGTCGCTAATAGAAAAAGAAAATAATTAAATTAAACAAGGCTATTTTAAGCTTAAGGTAAGCATTAAATAGCCTTTTATATTATGTTTTTTATTATTTACACTTCTTTTTTATTCCTTCATAAAGATACTTTAAATATTCAATATCTTTCTCTTCAGTTTCTAATATCTTTATTCTATCTTCTACCCTTTTTATAGTTTCTTTAGCTTCTTCAAAATCTTTATGATTTATACATGTACTTGTATATTCTAATAGATAATCTATCTTCAATACTACTTCTGCTAAATCCTCTCTATTATCATTAACTAAATCTACTAATAAAGAATATATTTTAGGAGATGTATCTTTTCTTACACTACTTAGTAAGTCATTATTTTTACTATTTTTTCTTCCCATGCTATCACCTCTACTCTAATATTATCATACTATATTTTATTATTTATAATAATTTATATCATATTTTAATACTATACCCAATACATTTTAAAATATAAAGGAATTTTAGGAGGTTTATATTAATGCAGCAATATATTTGCGTACCTTGTACCTATATCTATGATCCAGAATATGGAGATCCCGAAAATGGAATAGATCCTGATACAGCGTTCGGAGATCTACCAGATGATTGGGTTTGCCCAGTTTGCGGGGCTTCAAAAGATGAATTTGATCCATTAGACGAGTAACTTAACCTAAAAAACAGTCATAAAGACTGTTTTTTAGGTTCTTTTAACTAAGTTAATTTTAAAATCGTTTATATATGAAATTGTTTCACTGCATAAATTAGCTTCTTTATTAATAATATTATCAATATCAATTAATATATCTTTAATATCTTTTTTATTTTTAGACTTTTCATATGCTAACTTTCCTAAATTACATAAATCACTTTTTATATTATCATTAAAATTAATTAAGGGTATTCTAGAGACATATCCAGAAGTTATCATGTTACTTCTATTTAAAATTCCTCTTACAATATAAGTTACTAAAGTAGAATTTAAATAAGCTAAAAGCCAAAAGCTGTCTTCATCAGTACATATAATGCATGTGTTTACACCAAAGGTACTTTCTTTAGGTAGCTTGCAAGCAGTAAATTGAACCCCCATAGATGAACAAATTATTCCTGATTTATATAAAAACTCCTTGTTCCTTACTATAAAGTTAGAAATTCCTCTTGAAATATTAATAAAATCCTTATTAATATATATGACCTTATCTGTATAGAATTTATCTTTTCCTGGATTTTTATAAAATGGAACTGTATATGGTTCTACTTTTTCCGTTGATAAATATAGCTTATCATTTCCAGTTGAAATTCCAGTTATACAATTAAACTTATCTTTTAATCTATCATTATTAAATAATATCTTAATATCTTCAGGACATTCTATTAAGAATTCACTATTATCATATTTATTGTTCAATATAATGTTTTTTAAAGAATTTACTTTATATTTATTTTTATTAGAGTTTAATGTTTTTATTAATTCATTTTTATTTGTACATCTATTATTTATAATTATATTTCCTTGGAAATCTAGCCCCTTTTGTAATATAACTATGCTTGTTCTAACATCCGCACCTTGCTCAGAAAACAAGTCTGTTGGACACATTGTTATTTCATGTATAGAACAGGTCTTTAAGATTTTTTTCCTAAGTCCCTCATAGCTTTTAGATGTTAAGAAGGAATCATGAGTTATTATTCCTATCGCCGCTCCATCCTTTGCTAAATCTATTATTGCTGATATAAATATCCCATACATATTATGAGTTCCTACATCCCCAAAATATCTTTTTAGCTCCTTTTTATTTTCCCTTATATATTCTACTTCATGACAATTATACGGTGGATTTAATACATAGTAATCATGATTTAACTCTTTAATTTTTTTATTTTCATCAATATTCTTATAATAATATTTTATAAAATCTGTATTTTTAAATTTACAGTTATATTCTTGTTTATAATTAATAATATCTATACCATAAGTATCTATATTAAAACTCTTAAATGGTTTAAGCATTTCCTCTCTTCCACAACAAGGATCAAGTACACTTTTACCACTACTATTTATTCCTAATACTCGTCTTGCAATATAATTACTTATAAAATTTGGAGTTGAATAATATCCTATTTTTCTTTTATCTATATATGTTTCATCTATTATATTTTCTTTTATTACTTTTTCTTTTCTACCCATAAGCATTATCTCCAATTTTCAATATATAATATTATATTACAAGTATACACTAAATTAATAAACTAAATTATCAAAGCTATTAGCACTTAACACTAATACATCTCCGCTTTTTACAATTGTAGATCCCTTAGGTACTATAACTTCATCATTACGTTTTATCATTACTATTAATATATCTTCAGGAATATCTGAGTCCATAATACTCTTATCAGCCCATTTACTATCTTCTAATATATTAACTTCCATAAGTTTTGTGCTTTTATCTTCTTTATAGTCATTAAAGGTTCTTAAAACAGGAGTACTATCATCTACTAAATCTAGCTTTTGAGCAACCTTTGGTATTAATGTTCCTTGAATTGCAACAGAGAATAAAGCTATAAAGAACATTATATGAAATATATCATTTTGTATATTTACTCCATAGGTTACTGCGTATATTGCAAAAACTATTGAGGCTGCCCCTCTTAATCCTACCCATGAAATAAATATTTTTTCTTTTACAGAATAATCAAATTTGCTTAATATAATAAATGTAGCAAGAGGTCTTGCTATTACTATCATAAATATCGATATTGCTATAGATATACCAATTACACTTGGTAATTCAGATGGGAATGATAATAAGCCTAACATAAAGAATAAACCTATTTGCATTATCCATGATACTCCATCAAAGAAATGGAATAAACTCTTCTTATGTGGTATTTTACTATTACCTATTATTATACCTGCCATATATACGCTTAGATACCCATTTCCACCAAGCCATTCAGTAACTGCATATGACAATATAGCAATAGCTGTTATAAATATAGTATAAAATCCTTCTACTTCAAAATTAGCACGCCTTATTATATAAACAGTTGCTTTTGCTAATACACTTCCTACTAATATTCCAAACAATATTTGTTTTATTATCATTGGAACTATTGATTCTACACCTGAATTAGACATAAGAGTTAAAACTATAAGTGTTAACATATACGCAATAGGATCATTACTACCACTTTCTATTTCTAATAATGGTGCTAAAGAGCCTTTTAAGTTAAGTTTTTGGGAACGTAATATTGAAAACACAGATGCAGCATCAGTTGATCCTACTACAGACCCAATAAGTAGCCCCTCTAACAAACTAGTACCTAGTACAAAGTAACAAAATAATCCCGTTAATCCAGCTGTAATTATAACCCCTAAGGTAGACATTAATATAGATGGAACAGCTGACTTTCTAGCAGTCTTCCAATTTGTTCCAAAACCACCATAGAACATTATAAATACTAATCCTAATGAACATATTTTACTGGTTAAATCATAATTGTCAAAATATATTCCTACAATGCCATCAGAACCAAATAACATTCCTAATACTATAAAAATTAAAAGCATAGGAACTCCAAACTTGTATAAAATTTTACTAGATGTTATGCAAATTAATAATATTAATCCACATATAATCATTAATTCAATCATATTACCTCCTTAAAAAATATTTTTTCATAATTTAATTATACACTATAACTTATCCCTATCCCAATTAACAATCTTTAAATTTATTACTATATTAATTAACAATATCTTAACTTTTACTTTTATAAAGCTTTTAGTTGTTAATTAAAGATCTATAAAATTTATATATTACTTTAATAATTATTTTTATTTTCCTAATTTAGGCTATGATATATTACTATATTCAAAATCTTCAATAGATGCTTTATATATTTATATAAATAACATAAAAAGGGACATCTTTACTTTTTATAGTTAAAGATGATCCCTTTTATTAATTATACTTTAAATTTAGCTATTAATTTATCTAAATTATTCGATAGCTCTGCAAGTTGATTCATTGAAGCTGCTTGTTCATCTATTGAAACCAATGTACTTTATATTTAAACTCTTTTTAATCAAGTAAAACTAAATTTATTAATCTTATATTTTATCTAACAATATTTCCTCTGTAAATACATCTAAAGGACAATATCCACTTATTCCTGAAACATTTCCAGCTTCTAAATATTGAAATCCTATCCAGCTATTCCATATAGGATTGTCTTCAGGTGTAGTCACATCATAATCAGCTACCCATAGTGGATACTTTGATAAGTCCTTTGTAAGACTTGTTTTTGCAAAGTTTGTATATGTGTATACTACAACCTCCTTTCCTGTAAGTCTTTTTACTTCTTCTAAGAAAGTTATACACATATTAGATAACTCCTCTGCTTCATACCAATCTGTTAATTCAATATCTAAAGCCAACCTACAGTTTGAATCTTTTCCATTTACATAACTTGCAAAATAATGGGCTTGTGCTTTTGCATCTACTCTTGCTCTAAAGAAATGGTAGAATCCTATCAACATATTATTGTTCTTTGAACCTAAATAATATTCCCTTAACCTTGGATTTACATAATAATTACCTTCCGTCGCTTTTATATATACAATTTGAACTCCACTTTCACTAATCTTTCTAAAGTCAACTTCTCCTTGCCAACTTGATATATCTATTCCTTTGTATTTTCCAGTGTTTATTGATTGCATATCATCCTCTCCTCTAAAGTTTGAATAATTGATTTTAAGATACAATATAATATGCAACCAAACCTAGAAATGTAATTGATATATAATAATAAAAAACTCCCATTATATAGGGAGTTTTTTATTATGAAGCTATTCTTTACACTTTATAAACCATTTAAACCTAATATACTTATAAAATCATCTATTTCCTCTTTTTCTAAGTATATTTGACCTAAGGTTCCATGTTTTAAATCTACCTTTTTTAAAGAATGAAAATCGGATCCAGCTGTATATATTATGCCTTTTTCCTTGGCTACATTTATAAAGTAATCTGTATCTTCATCCTTATTTCTATAGTATTTTGCTTCTATTCCATCAAAATTTAAGTTGATTATATCTTCAAATATATCCCTACTAAGTAACGTTGGATGAGCTAAAACTACTTTAGCGTTATAATTACGCAAAAACTCTATTCCTGCTGAAGTTAATATTTTACCGCCTTGAGATTTAAAACTCAATTTTCCTTTAAAATAAATTTGACAAGCCTTAAATTTACCAATACATATATTATTTAAAATCATCTTAAATTCATCACCTTCATATTTATCATCAGTAAAATATCCTAATATATGAACCCTCTTCCCCTTGAACCTTGTTGAAAGCTCTATTCCTGGTATAACTTTAACTCCATGAATTTTTCCTACTTTGATAGCCTCTTTATTACCACTTATAGTATTATGATCTGTTAAAGAAATTATGTCTAAATTTCTTTCTTTAGCTAATAAAACTATTTCACCTGGTTTTAACTCCCCATCTGATTTTGTTGAGTGAATATGAAAATCTCCCTTTGTGTACATTTTTAATCCTTTAATGCTTACTTATAATTTATAATATTTTACTTAAGCATTTTTGATATACTAATATAATTTTAATATCCTAAATTCTCATTTAAAATTAATACTTTAATTCTTCCTTTAATAAATTGACCTCTAATTACTACAAAGTCATTACAAATCCTATTTGGGCTTTTACAATCAACACAGCTTCCAAGTTTTGTACATGGTGTATCTTTATTTAATCTTTTTGCATCAATAGGAGCTGAATAATTCCTCACTCGCCTCTCGGCTTCTTCTATATCTTTAACAATTTTATTTGTTCCAGCTATAATAATAACCTGCTCTGGTCCATATATCATTGGAGCGACTCTGCTTCCGTTCCCATCTATGTTATATAATTCTCCACTCTCAGTTAATGCATTTGTACTACAAAGAAAAGTATCTGTTGAAAAATTCTTAATATATATCTCTCTTTTTTCATCTCTATTTATGTTCTCTTCATATTTGTCTAAAAAGTTAAATTTTCCACTTCTTATAAAGTCTATTACACCAGTTTCAGAAAGAGTCATAGAATCTCCAACTCCAATAATAGATCCTTCTTCTATAAGCTCTTCTAACTTTTTAATTAGCTCTTCTCTACTTTTAACATAATACCCTTCCATATTGTGGCTATTTAAATTTTTTATAGTTCTTTCAACTCGTTTTTCAATATACCATTCAACATTTTTATCCATATCTATATCCCCCTATACTACAACTCTAACCTTTAGTATAAACTTATGTATATTATATCATGCAAAAATAAAATGTAGGCTGTAGATAACATATAATAAATTATCTACAGCCTCTTATTAATAATATATTAATTTAAATTTTTAATTGTACAAATAGTATTTAGATGCTTTATTTTTAAAACCTTCAGCTTCTTCTTCCCACTTCTTTAATAAATAATTAGCATTTAATTCTTTTCCTAGCTTTTCTCTTAAATCTTTAGTACCTGAAAGAGCATCTAAAAACATTCCATATCCTTCAGTATATATAAACTCAAGATTTCCTTTATCCATTTTTATTATAGTTTCAAGTAGATGCACTCCAACCTCTACTGCATTTACTTCTCTTATGTCTGTTAAATGTATTTGAACTCCCCCACACATCTTACCTTCATGCTTTGAAAAGGTAGGTGTATAGTATAATGGCCTAAATTTAACACCATTAATATTTTTTTCTTCCATCCTCTTTGCTAATTCATAACCATCTATCCATGGTGCACCAACTATTTCAAAAGGCTTCGTCGTTCCTCTCCCTTCAGATATATTAGTACCCTCTAAAAGACAAGTTCCATTATATAATATTGCTGTAGAAAGGCTTGGCATATTAGGAGAAGGACTTATCCATGGTAAATCTGTATCACTATGAAGCATCCATCTTTCCCATCCTTCTATTTTAATAACCTCTAAATCACAACCTATGTTAAGCTCATTATTGAAATAATATGCAAGTTCGCCTATAGTTAAACCATATCTTATAGGAATTGGATACATACCAACAAATGTCTTAAAACTTTCTTCTAATATATTACCCTCAACTTTTTCTCCTCCTAATATATTTACTCTATCTAATACTACAAACTTTTTATTATTCTCCTTGCAGGCTTCTAAACAATAAGCCATTGTGTATATATAAGTATAGAATCTTGATCCAACATCACCTATATCAAATACTAGTACATCTATATTTTCTAACATCTCTTTTGAAGGTTTTTTATTATCACCATAAAGGCTATAGACTTTTACTCCTGTTTTTTCATCTACATAACTACTTACCTCTTCTCCTGCTTGAAGGTTTCCTCTTATTCCATGCTCTGGAGAAAATAGAGATACTAAATTAAAATTTTCATTAAATACATCTATTGTATATTGAAAGTTTTTATTTATTCCACTAGGAGATGTTATAAGTCCAACCTTATTATTTCCTACAATATTTTTAATTTCTTCTAAATTATCTATTCCATTAAAAATTTTATGTTTCATATAAAATCACTCCTTTTAAATTTAGATATGATACTAAAAATCAAGGGCGACTCTTAGAGTCACCCTATAGTTTTTAATTTTTATATAAATTTTTAATAAATTACATTGAATGTGCTTGTGATTCTGCTAATTGTTCTGCTTCTTCTTTTAATAAGTTCTTTTCATACATTTTAAAGAATGGATAGAATATAACTAATGATATAGTAAAGTTAATTATAACAAGAACGGCTGCTCTCCAGTCATTTGTAGCCATAGCAGCTTTAATTGGTGACGGTAATACCCATGGTGCCATTACTGAAACTTTACTTACAAGATTTAAACTCATAGCTATATAAGTTATTGTACAGTTTATAACTGGTCCTACTACAAATGGTATTGCTAATATTGGGTTAAGAACTATTGGAGCACCAAACATAATTGGCTCATTTATATTAAATATTCCCGGTATAATTGAGAACTTACCAACTTGCTTTAAATAAGCTGACTTAGAGAAAATGAATAATATACAAAGTGCTAATGTACCACCTGATCCACCTATCCATACAAATAAATCAAAGAATCCTTCTGTACCTATGTTTTGTGCAACATTTCCTGCTGCTGCTGCAGCCATATTTTCATCAAGTAAAACTAACCATATTGGTCTTAAAAGTGATCCTATAACTGATACTCCGTGAACTCCTGATGCCCATAATAAACATATAAATAATGTTGGTAGTAATACTCCTAAATAACTGTTACCTGCAACATTTACTAATGGACTAAATAATTTAGCTAATAAAACATTTATATCAAATCCAAGCATTACTCTTACAAACCATAGTGAAGTTATTACTATGGCTGCTGGAATTAAAGCTTCAAAGCTTCTTGCAACAGATGGTGGAACTTGATCTGGCATTTTAATTGTAACATTTTTAGTCTTACAGAATCTTAATATTTCTACTGCCACAATCATACTTAAAATTGCAGTGAACATTCCTGCTCCACCTAGGTATTCCATTTTAAGAACCCAACCCAAAGCAGTGTCTGTAGCTTTATCTGTAACATTTAGTGGAATATTTAAGCTTAATAAAGCTGCCATTGAAAGAACTCCACCTGATATACCATCTAATTTATAGGATTTTGCAAGTGCATATCCCATTCCATAACTTGCATATAAAGACATTAATCCCATTGTAATTCTAAATGGTAAAACTATATTTCCAGCATGTGGTGCTATAAATTCTTTCCATGCTGGTATTGGTATATTGATAATTAATAAAAAGAAACATCCAACAAGTATTAAAGAAAGTGTTGATATAATTCCATCTCTAATTGCTCTTAAGTGCTTTTGCTCAGACATCCTTGCCATTGGCGGCATCATTTTTTCTTCCATAAACTTCATAAGTTTTTCCATAAAATAGCTTTCCCCCTAAAATAATAATTTTCATTTAGTTTAAATATGTTTAATAATCTTACAGATCCTAATGGTATGAAAATTTTCAAATTAACAAAACCATTAGAATGTTAATTTATCTCCTTTCTTCTTAAAATTTATATTTAAGTTTATAATTAAACTTTTATTACTTACCTAATTAAAAACGTTTTTTCATCTGAAATTACATCTAGTGTTTCTCTTTCTATATTTTCAACTTTAAAGAATCCATTTCCTACTTTAAGTTTTTCTATAAATTTTTCTACGCTATCTTCTCTTCCTTGTACTTCTATATGAATTGCTCCAGCTTCTCCCCTTTTAGATAGTCCAGTAAGCTTTAATGAAGAAGCACTCATTTGTGCAAAATACCTTATTCCTCCATCAGCTATATTTCCTGTTACAATAAGTTTTTGTCTAATCATTTTAAATCACTCCTAATCTAGCTTTATAAAATTTAAATAATATATATTTACTTAACCCTCATAATATAATGGGCTATTTAACATTGTTTATTGCCTTTTAAGGTACATATAATATGCCCCTTTAGCCGAAGAAACATCCTCATCAACTAAGTTATAACCCTTTATTAAATTATTAAGTTCATTTATAAAGCTTTCTTTAACAAAATCTATTTTTGTAATAATACTTCCCTTTATTGCTATATCAACTTTTTTATCTAAGTTAAGAAGTTTATACGCTTTATATGTATTTCTAGCTAAATGAAATCCTGCCTTTTTTAGAATATCAATCCCATCTTCATCTCCTAATTTAGCTGCTTTAACTATGTTTGGCACTAAGGCTGCTATATCACCTTTATTAGATGAGTAAACAAATTTTACTAAGCTTGGTATGTCTTTTACATTAATATCTTCTAAAATTTTTTTTGATAAATAACTGAATTCTTTTCCATCATCCTTATCATTTACTATTTTCTTTAAGGCTTCTACTGCAATAAAATATCCACTGCCTTCATCACCAAGTATATTTCCCCATCCTCCAACTCTTAAGTTTTCATTTCCTCTTTTTGCATAACTTATTGATCCTGTTCCCGATATAGTTAAAATCCCATCTTTACCCTTTAACATAGCATTTATTGCAAGATCAGCATCACTGACAACTGTAACACTTATAGGAAATCTTTCTTCAATATAAGATTTTATTACTTCCTTATTATTCCCAGTATCAGCCCCTGCAAGACCAGCATAAATATGAATACACTTGCTTTCATCTAAATTTTTTAAGCATTTAAGTATCGATATTTCAATATTTTTAAGTCCTTCTTCCTTATTAACTACAATGTTTCCAAAACCAGCTATTCCTTCTGCAATCTTATTTCCTCTAAGATCATACGCTATTGCTTCTGTTTTACTTCCTCCTCCATCAACTCCAATAACATATTCAACGTTGACTAACTCGTCTACTATTTTTCTCATTCTATTTCTACTTTCTATTACCTTAAAATAATTTTTTATATAGGTTTTTAATTCATTTGTTACTTTATTTTGTATTTCTTCTCCATCAAATCCCTTAGTTATTAAGTTTTCAGCTTTAATTTCAAGAAATTTATCTATATTATTGTATATACTTTCCTTATCTTTTAAACTACTAACTTCGTATTCTATAGTGCTTAAGTCTACATAATATAATACTGGTCTTCCTTCTCTTTTATATATTAACTTCATATCCATAAGCTTCTTAAAATGCTTCACAACATTTGATCTATGCATATTTAATTGTGTAGCTACAGTTTTAGCATCAATTCCTTTTATTTCTCCTAAAACATATTGTTTTCTACATTCATCTTTTATAACTTCATAAACTAATTCATGCTTTAACATTTTTACCGCCTTGTCTACATACTTTACTATTTAACTTTACGTTTATTAGGTTTTATATATTTAGAGTAATCTATTAAGCCCTTCATCTCTTTATTTTCTATCATCATCCTTGATAATTCAAAAAACATAATTACAGAAGTAATAAAAATAAATATTAATATCTTCCAAATGAAATCAGGCATTTGTGCAAATAGTAGTTTAGGTATTATTAGTATTAATGGTCCTACGCACCCTATTACCCAACGATTTATTTTTATTTTTTTTACTTTACAAAAGTAATGTGTTAATTTAACTGGAACGATTACAATTCCTATAGATAAAATTAAATATAGTCCTAAACTTAATAAGCTTTTTAGCATTTTTATCACCCTATTTCACATTTATTTTCAATAATTTTGTAAGAATTTCTAAATTAATACATCTATTATACACTTATATAATACATTGATATCGTTAACAAGTCTATGTTTTTGAAATAAAATTTCAAATTTTATCACTTTTTCTGAATTAAACTATATTTATATGTATTTTTTCATAATTTTGTATATTATATTATTATTTTCTAAATTTTTTATTATAAGAAATTACACACTATTATATACACTTATACTTTCATTCTAAATTTTGCTAATTTTATACTAAATTTTCATTAAATTTTATTTATTTTATATAAAAATATACTAAAGTATTATTAAAGTCCTTTTATTTTATATACATATTAAATAAATAGGTTATACTAATTTTATATATTATAAAAAAGTGGGTGAAAATAATTAACTATATAGTATATGATTTAGAATTTAATCAAAAATCTTTAAATAGTTCTAATAATAAAGATATATTAAAACTACCATTTGAAATAATTCAAATTGGAGCACTAAAATTTGATGAAAACTTTGATATAATAGATAATTTTAATAGGTTGATAAAACCTACAGTACACAATACAGTTCACCCTTACGTAGAAAGCCTAACTAACATAACTACTGATAGACTAGCTTTGTGCGAGACATTTCCTAAGGTATATCATGACTTTATAGAATTTATTAGTGATAGTGAAATAATACTTTGTGTGTGGGGAAAAACTGATATAAAAGAACTTATTAGAAATGCAAAATTTCATAATTTACCTATATCGTCAATACCTAAAAGATATATTGATGTGCAAATGTACTCCTCAAGTTATTTTAAAATTCCAAAGGGATCAAAGATAGGATTGAAAACTTCTGTGGAACTTCTAAATATAAAATTTGAAGATAATTTTCATGATGCCTATTATGATGCTTACTATACTTTAGAGGTCTATAAAAGTATTTATAAATATAGCACACCACCTAAAATTTGTAATTTCACCTCCGAGAGAAGAAATATTACTTCTAACAGTCAAGTTGATAATAAAGCATTAATTGAACAATTTGAAAAAATGTATAATAGAAAAATGTCTGATGAAGAAAAAGCTATAATAAAGCTTGCATATATTATGGGTAAGACTAATCAATTTACAACTTAGCTAATACTGTGCCTTATAATTTTAATTAAAAAAAATTACTATATTAATATAAATTATTATAAAAAGGCTGCCCTTATTAAGGCAACCTTTTATATACTTTTATATACTTTTATAATATTCGCTATGGCTCCATAAAATTAAGAATTTGTGCTTTTATACTATACCTATAGTTCCTAATATTATACTTACTATTAATGCCAAGGTTGGTATAGCAACTGACACCATAAATATATCTAGATAAGAATCTTTATGTGTAAGTCCACAAACTGTAAGTAGTGTTATTACTGCGCCATTATGTGGTAAAGTATCTAGTCCCCCGCAAGCTACGGTAGCAACTCTATGAAGTGCTTCAGGACTTATACCATATGTCATTGCCATATTAGTTAAAGTATCCCCTAAAGCTCCTAAAGCAATACTCATTCCTCCAGAGGCTGATCCTGTAATACCAGCTAAAACTGATACAGATATCCCTTCAGTGATTAATGGATTAGATGATATTCCAAGAAGTCCATTCTTTATTATTGCAAAGCCTGCAAGAGAAGAAATTACATTTCCATACCCAACAGCAGTAGCAGTATTTAATATAGCTGGTAGTGAACCTGCTGCACCCTCGTTCACTATCTTAAGCTTATCATTTATTCGTTTATAGTTTAAAATCAATGTCGTAATAATAGCTATAAGTAACGCTACTATTAAAGACCAAGATCCGCCTGATTTAGCAATTGTAGTATTAAAGCCTTCTAGCCATGCCCAATCGAATCTTCCTTCTACAAAAACATAATTTGAGAGAACAAAGTTTAAAACTAGTACTAATATTATTGGTAATATAGAGACTCCAAATGAAGGTAAGTTCTCAGTTTGCATTTTAACATCCTTTTCTTTAGTACTACCGAAGCCTTCTCCACTTTGCATTCCTTTTCTAGCTCTATACATAAGCCATAAACTTCCACAACCAAACATTACAAGAGATGCCACTATTCCCATTATAGGAGCTGCCCAGGTATTAGTGCCAAAGAACGGCATTGGTATAGCATTTTGTATTTGAGGGGTACCTGGAAGTGCTGTCATTGTAAAAGTAAATGACCCAAGTGCTATTGACCCAGGTATTAATCTCTTTGGAATACCAGCTGCTCTATATAAAGAAACTGCGATTGGATAAACAGCAAAGGCTACTACAAATAGTGATACTCCACCATAAGTAAGTATTGCACAAGATACCACTACAGCTAAAATCGCCTTCTCCTTTCCAAGCCATTTTGCTACAGAATTAGATATTGAGTTGGCAGCACCAGTGTTGTCCATAACCTTACCAAATATGGCTCCAAGTAAGAATATAGGAAAATACTGCTTAACATAATTAGCTAAACTCATCATATAAGTTTCTGTATAAACAGGTAATAAACCAAAGCTTCCACTTAAAAGTACAGCAAGAAGTGCAAGTATTGGTGTTAATATAATTACGCTTACTCCTTTATAAGCAAGATACATAAGAAGTGCTAATGATAATATAATACCTATAACCCCTAACATATAACTTTCCCCCTTTTAAATTCTAATTCCCATATTTTCTTCTTTAAAAATTCTCTCATCCATAATCTTTATTTCTTTAGCTACTATAGGCGAAAAATCCATAAGAGATAAAATATCTCTTTTCAAGTCAACACCTGGTGCTATTTCTGTAATAACTACTCCCTCTTTTCTTAACTCAAACACAGCTCTTTCTGTTATATATAGTACTGGCTGATTTTTTTCTAAAGCATATTCTCCACTAAATGTTATTTGCTCAACATTTTTTATAAATTTCTTATTTTTCCCTTCCCTTAATATATTTAGTCTTCCATCCTCTACAGCTAACTTCAATCCTCCCGCAGTAAAGGTTCCACAATAAACCACCTTCTTAGCATTTTGAGTTATATTTATAAATCCACCACACCCAGCAATTTTAGGTCCGAATTTACTAACATTTATATTTCCTTTCTCATCACATTGAGCAAGTCCTAAAAATGCTATATCTAATCCTCCACCATCATAAAAATCAAACTGAGCACTTTGCTCTACTATGCATTCTGGATTTATAGATGCTCCAAAGCTAAGTCCTCCTACTGGAACTCCCCCTATAGGTCCTGATTCAACAGTAAGCTTCATCATATCTCCCATGCCTTCTTCATTTGCCACTACTGAAACCCCTTCTGGCATTCCTATTCCTAAATTAGTTACAGCATTTGGTATAAGCTCCATAGCAGCTCTTCTAGCTATTATCTTTCTTTCATCTAACTCCATACTTGATATTTTTTCTAAAGGAATTCTAGCTTCTCCAGTATAGCTCTCGTTATATACCTCTCCAAAAGTTTGCATATGGTTTTCTGGATTTTCTGTTACTATAATATAATCTACTAATATTCCTGGTATTTTAACTTTATGCGGATGTATCGATCCCTTCTTTACAACCTTTTTTACTTGAACTATTACCTTTCCACCAGAGTTTTTTGTAGCTTGTGCCATAGCTAATGAATCTAAAACCACAGCTTCCTTTTCTAAAGAAATATTTCCATCTTCGTCTGAATATGTTCCTCTAAGGATACTAATATTTATAGGAAAAGCTTTGTAAAACAAATACTCCTTTCCCTCTATATTTATTAAAGATACTATATCCTCCTTAGTTAACTCATTTAATTTTCCACCATCAACTCTAGGGTCTACAAAAGTCTTTAACCCCACAGTTGTTATTGTTCCTGGCTTTCCTGCAGCAATGTCTCTGTATAGATGGCTTACTACCCCTTGAGGAAGGTTATATGCCTCAATCTTATTGTCAATAGCAAGCTTTTGAAGCTTCGGTGCTAGTCCCCAATGACCTCCTATTACCCTTTTCACTAATCCTTCGTGTCCGAAATGATTTAACCCCTTATTCTTAGAATCTCCTTGTCCTGCTGCATAAACTAAAGTAAGATTTCTTGGTTCTCCCTTCTCTAAGTAATATTTTTCTATATAAGAACTAATTTCTTCTGGATGACCACTACCTATGAATCCTCCAATAGCCATGGTTGCATTATTAGGGATCAATCCCCCCAACTGTTCTACATTTATAACTTTACACATTCTAAATCCCCCTTTAGCTCTTTCTTAATAACTAAAAAGCAATTATTGTGCCATAAGTTAATTTAAAAATATACCTTCATGACAACACAATGTTTTAATAATACATACTTGCAGATTTACTATAAAGCTATTATTTTTTAAATGATATTTTATTATAAATAACCTCACACAAAAAGATTTATCCAATTTTGTAAACATTTACTTACAGCATCAACAGTTTCTATATTTTTTTGTAAGCCTATCTTTACAAGTTTACCTATAACTTTATTAATATTGTATATAAAACCTTACATTAAGTTTTTATATAATAAAAAGTGTAGAATTTATCTACACTTTTTGTTATATATATACATACCTTATCTAAATTATTATTTTATTAAAATACTATATTTTTCAAGTTTTTCATATAAAGTAACTCTACTTATTCCTAGTAGTTTTGCCGCTTTAGATTTATTTCCTTTACTAAAAATTAAAGCATCTTTTAAGGCATATACTTCTGCTTCTTCTATTGTTTTTAAAAGAGGCTTAATTTCTTCTTTATAAGAGCACTCTTCTATTTCATTTGGTAAATGTTGTTTTTCTATTATTTCTCCATAATCTACTAGGTTTATAGCCCTTTCGATTACATTTCTAAGTTCTCTTATATTTCCATGCCATTCATATTGATTCAATGACATTATTGCGCTTGTTGAAACTCCTCTTACATTCTTCCCACATTGCTTAGATAACTTATCAATAAAATATTTTGAAAGAAGTTCTACATCTCCATTCCTATCTCTTAAAGGAGGTATCTCTATCTTCATAACATTTAATCGATAGTATAAATCACCTCTGAAGCTTCTGTTTTTGACCATTGACTCTAACTCTTTATTTGTAGCAGCAACTATTCTTAAATCTAATTTTATAAATTTATTTGCTCCTATACGTTCAACTTCTTTCTCTTGAATTACTCTAAGAAGTTTTGCTTGCATATAAAGAGGCATATCCCCAATTTCATCTAAAAATATAGTACCTCCATTTGCCAACTCAAACTTCCCCATTTTCCCTTCTCTTTTTGCTCCGGTAAAAGCTCCTCCCTCATATCCAAAAAGCTCTGATTCTAATAACTCACTTGGAATAGCTGCACAGTTAACCTTTACAAAAGGAGCATGACATCTATTAGAACTTCTATGAATTGCATGTGCAAAAAGTTCCTTCCCAGTACCACTTTCCCCTATTAATAATACACTTGAATCTGCGCATGCTGCTTTATTGGCAAATACCTTACACATCTCTATGGATTTGCTTTTTCCCTTTATGTCATCGAAAGAGTATTTTGTACTATTTTCTTGCCTTAATCTTCCTTTATATTTATCTAGCTCTCTTTTCATACTGTTCAATTTTTTATGAAGAGTATTAATATCCTCTATATTTTTAAACATAACAGTTCCTATTGCTCCAATTACCTCTCCACTCTCGATAATAGGAATTCTATTTGCTACCATGTAATTTTCTTTTATCCTTTGAAGCTTAGCCAGTTCCGCTTTCCCATTGTTAACTACTATATGCATCCTTGTGTTCTCTATTACATCTGAAACATGTTTACCTAACGCGTTTTTTAAATCTATAGATAAAAACTCACAATATCTTTTGCTTATATAAATTATAATACCTTTCTTGTCAACCATGACAACCCCATCGAAAGTAATCTCTAAAAGTTCCTTACTTATATTAGAAAAGTCTAGCTGAGAAGCTTCAATCATAGATATATTCCTCATTTCATAATTTATTAGAATACATCTATAATTATATCATATACCATACTTATTTATGTGTAATATCTATTAAAAGCCCATCAATATCAAGTTTATTATCTTAAATATACATATGAAACTTTTACAGTAAATTATGTACTAATTCTATTTCTACAAGAAAATATTCTTAACATATTATTATAATGATATCTATTAATTATTATTAATAATAGCATTAATAGTTGTTTGCATTTTATTACTTAAATTAGCATCATTTAATAAAACCATAGATATTAAATCAAGAAGATACATTGCTGAAAATTGAGTATTTATAAACCTTCTTCTATCAACAAAATTAGGATTATATACTATAAACTTTATATCTGAATATTTGCTTATAGAGCTTCCTTCAAAACTTGTTATTGAAACTATTTTAGCTCCATTTTCCCTTGATATTTTTAATGCGTGTATAACTTCTTCAGTTTCTCCTGATATAGAAATCCCTATAACTAAATCATGCTCTGATACAATTGAACTATTAATTATCATCATATGGGAATCTGAAATGCAATGAACATTAAACCCCATTCTTAATAGCCTTTGCATCATTTCTTCTCCAGTTAATCCAGAGCTTCCAACACCATATATGTATATATTTCTTGCTTTTTTTATTTCATTAACAATTTTGAATATAGCCTCTTTATCAATTAACATTTTAGTTCTTTCTATAACTTCATTATAATATTGATAAGCATATGAAAATATACCATCTTCATCATTTACATGAACTTCTACTTTATTTGATCCGAGTTTTATTTTCATATCTACAAAGCTATCGCAACCAATTTTTTTAGCAAATCTTGTTATTGTGGCTCCTGATGTACCTATTTCCTTTGCTAAATCAGTAATATTTATATTTTTTATTTCATCTCCATATTGCATAATATAATCTGCTATAGATTTCTCTTTATCAGAAAAGTCATTATATTTTCTTTGTATTTCACATAAAATATCCACTTAATATCCTCCATATATGCTCTATAAATTTAATATAACTATTAATTTACATATAATAGAATAGCATTAAACTCATTGAAATAAAAGAGGTAGGGATTTAAATCCCTACCTCTTAAAAGTGTTATAATACTTTTAGAACCTCATCATTAAATTTTTTAGTTATCAATTGAGGCCTAGTTATTGCACTTCCAACAACAACAGCATACGCTCCTTTTTCTAAAGCCATTCTAGCCTTTTCTGGAGTATCAAAGTTTCCTTCAGCAATTACTTCTGCTTTGCAATTCTTTATTAAAGCTTCCAAAACCTCAAAATTATTCATTCCCTTAGAATGCTCTGTATATCCTATTAAAGTTGTTCCAACATAATGGAACCCTAATTTATCAGCTCTTAACCCCTCTTCTATTGTAGATATATCTGCCATAAACTTTTGTGTAGGATATTTTTTAAATATACTCTTTAAAAATTCCTCATCTTGATCTATTGTGGCATCTAAAGCTATTATATCTGCTCCTGCTTCAACAAGTTCATCTACTTCCTTCATAGTTGGGGTTATATATGACTTCATATTTGGATAGTCTATTTTTACTATTCCTATTATAGGTAAATCAACTTCTTTTTTTATTGCAATAATATCATCAACACTATTAGCTCTTATTCCTATAGCTCCACCTTCTTTAGCTGCTACAGCCATTCTACTCATTATATAAGAGCTGTGTAGTGGTTCATTTTCTAGTGCTTGACATGATACGATTAATCCTCTGTTTATTATTTTCACCCTTATTACTCTCTCCCTATAATTTCATTTATTTTTTGTTTTAATGGATCAGCTTTTGCTCCAAATATGGCTTGCACGCCGCCTTTAACTTCTAATACAGCTGTAGCACCTAAAGCTTTAATTTTAACCTTATCAACTTTGCTTACATCTTTAACAGCAACTCTTAATCTTGTTATGCATGCATCTACATCATCTAGATTATCTTTTCCACCTAAGGCTTCTAAAACTTGAACTGCAGTTTCATTCATGCTATCTTTTGTAACAACTTTAACTTCTTCACCTTCCGGTTCTCTACCAGGAGTCATAACATTAAATTTAGTTATTAAGAATCTAAATGTAAAGTAATATAAAGCTGCCCAAATTGCTCCTACTGCTAATACTAATATCCAATTTGTTTTAGCATTTCCTTGAAGTACACCAAATAAAGTAAAGTCTATTAATCCGCCTGAAAAAGTATTACCTATTGATATATTTAATATATCTGCTATAAAGAATGATAATCCATCAAATACAGCATGAACTACATATAACCAAGGTGCAACAAATAAGAACATAAATTCAATTGGCTCAGTAATACCAGTAATAAATGATGTTATTGCTGCTCCTAAGAATAATCCACCAACTAATTTTCTCTTTTCTTTAGGTACACAATGATACATAGCTAAACATGCTGCTGGTAATCCAAACATCATTGTAGCAAAACGTCCTGCAAAGAATCTTGTACCCTCTGTAAATA
Organism: Clostridium sp. MB05; assembly: GCF_046581255.1. Lineage (NCBI taxonomy): Bacteria > Bacillati > Bacillota > Clostridia > Eubacteriales > Clostridiaceae > Clostridium > Clostridium sp. MB05. The sequence goes on from NZ_CP174370.1 coordinate 289,124, forward strand.
ATCCAACATGATTTGGATCAGCTAATTCTGCAAAGAATATATTTTGAGCTCCTGTAACAGTTTGACCAGCGACAGTTGCAACTCCACCTAGCTCTGTGTACCAGAATAATGGATAAATCATATGATGTAATCCCACTGCTCCAGTTAATCTTAATAAGAATCCATATAAGAAAGTTCCTATTGCTCCTAGTCCAGCTATTGCATTACCTGCTGACACTAACCATCCTTGGAATGTTGGCCATATTAAAAAGAATATAGCTCCAATAAAAATTGCTGAGAATGAAGAAACTATTGGAACAAATCTTGATCCACCAAAGAATCCTAAAACAGCTGGTAATTGAATATTTCCATATTTATTATGAAGATATGATACCGTTAATCCAATTACTATAGCTCCAACAACACCAGTATCTATTGACTTAACTGCTGGATTAAATGCAGTTATCATGCCTTTTATTGAAGCATTCATAACTAAGAATGATACTGCACCAGCCAAACCTGCAGTACCCTTATCTTTTTTAGCAAGTCCTACAGAAAGTCCTATACACATAATAAGTGCTAAATTTGCAAATACTACTTCTCCTGCAGATGACATAATTGAAAAAATTCCTTGTAACCAAGAAATATTTAAAAATGGATAAGCTTGTACAGTATTAGGATTTGATAGAGCTCCTCCTATACCAAGCAGTAACCCAGCTGCTGGTAATATAGCAATTGGTAACATAAAGGATTTACCAATTTTTTGTAGTTGTTTAAACATTTTAGTACCCCCTTAATTTGAAAATAATTTTTACAACTTCTCTTTGATAAAAAAATTTTTACCTGAATACATTTACATACTATCATGAAAATAATTTTTATTCAACTGTTTTTTATAAAATTTTTTTCATATTTTTATATCCTATATTATTCTATTCTTTAATTTAAATATAGTATCTACTTTATATAAAAATATAATCTATTTTTTAATACAAAAAACCGCATCAAAATAAATGATACGGCTTTATTATTAATTATTTTATTCTTAAAATATATCTCTATAATTACAGATTTCTATTTTATTTTCCTCAAAAAAATTTTTAAGTTCTTTAGATGTAAGTATTTTTAACTCCTCTACGCGTTTTAAATTATAGGAACTTGTCTCCATTATAAAGCTATCAATATAAGCTGGATGACTCATTGTTTCTAAGATTTCATATTCCCCTACCTTATCTTTTAAACTTTTAAAGGCATCAACAGAAACTGTATTATCATAAAATATACCTTCGTAAGGTACTATTTTATTGTAATTTAAATCATATCTTAATCCACCTCTTATAGGGAAATTATACTTTTCTAATATTTTTTCTATTACAGGCTTTAAAATTTCTGACATATGTATATGATGATGTGAATCTAAATGAGTTATTTTAATACCACATGCTTTAACTTTTTCAATTTGCGCACAAAACTCATTATATATCTCATTAAGATCGAAATCCTCTACTTTTTTATTATATATTCTTTTGTAAAAATACCCATTCTCATCTACAATAGTTTTATGTGTTTTTAAAACTGGCTTATATGCAGATAATGTTAAATGTACTCCACACCCAAGTTCCGGACAGTCTTTTAAAAGCTCAACTGCATGGTCAAAACCTGGCATTCCAGCCATAATAGAAGTACTTTTAATTACTCCATTTTTGTGGGCATCAATTATACCATAATTTACTCCTCTACTTAACCCAAAATCATCAGCATTTATAATTAATCTCATAATACTCTTCTCTCCTTTAAGCTTTATACTATAATCTTATCAAATTACATAATTAACCTCAACTTCAATTGCTTATATTATTGCTTTACTTAATCAATATTTATATCTTTATAATGCATAAATTACCATAAGCAAAATAAAGCATAAATGTTTAATTTTTAGTATATATATCTATCTATTTGAACAAAATAAAATGAAATTCTAATTGTAAAAGGAGTATATACTAATGAATAAAATTTTAAAAAATTCTTTATTAACATTATTTTTATTTACTTTAGTTTTAATGCCTATTAAGGTTCAAGCTATTGGTGATAATTGTTGCAAAGGAGATGCTGCTAATAAATCTGCCTGTGATTTAATTATGAAAGAAAGACAGCTTTGGATTGAACATGTTTTATGGACGAGAAACTTTATTGTAAGTGATATAGCTTCTCTTGAAGATAAGGATGCTGTATTACAAAGACTTCTAAAAAATCAAGATGACATTGGAAACTCAATTAAACCTTATTATGGAGAAGAAGCTGGGAATAACCTTGCTAAGTTATTAAGAGAACATATATCACTTGCAGGTCAAGTTGTTGATGCAGCTAAAAGTGGAAATAAAGAAGACCTAGAAAAATATAATAAATTGTGGTATGAAAATGCTGATAAAATGGCTGATTTTTTAAGTTCTGCTAATCCTAAGTACTCTAATAAAATGCTAAAGGATATGTTACACAAACACCTAGAATTTGTTACAGCTCAAGCTGTTGCTAGATTAAATAAAGATTGGAAAGCTGACATAGAAGCATATGATAAAGGACAAGAGCATATGATTAAGTTTGCTGATGTTATTTCCAATGGTATAATCAAACAATTTCCCGAGAAATTTAAATAATTCTCTGTGAGGTATAAATTATGAAAAAACCAGCTAAATTTTATTCTCTTATATTTTTAACTATTTTTTTCTCCTGTATTCTCATAGTATCTTGCCCAAAGGCTATTTCAGATGTAAATCTTGTACAAGATTCTGGTAAAGTTAACAAGTTATCATCTCATTTTCGTAAAACTACTGATAAAATAACCCTTAGTAAAAATCAAAAGGTAAATTTGCAGGGTCTAGATAAGCTAAATATTTCAGGTAGCAATCAATTTTCTGAAACTGGACTTTCTTTAATAAAAGAATCTATACCTAATGGTTTTTCTATAATAGATATTGATTTAAGGCAAGAATCTCATGGTTTTATAAATGGTATACCAGTTAGTTGGAAGAATTCAAAAAATAATGCAAATGCCGGTTTAAGTAAAGACGAAGTTATCCTTGATGAAAACAAAAAATTAGATTCTATACCACTTAATGAACCTATAACTTTATATAATACTAATAAATCAATAATCCCTAAAGTAGTTGAAAATGAAGAGACTCTTGCTAAAAATAATGGCTTATCCTATATTCGTATTCCTGTAACAGATGGTCAGTTACCTACAGATGACATGGTAGATTACTTTATAGATATTGTTAAGAATCAGCCTGCTAATAGCTGGCTTCATTTTCATTGCAAAGCTGGTATAGGCAGAACTACTACATTTATGATAATGTATGACATTATGAAAAACTATAATGAAGTAAGCTTAAATGATATTATTACACGTCAAGTGCTTTTATCAAACATGAGTGAGAAATCTGCACAAGACTTTTATAATGGAGAGCACTTTAGATTTTTAAATGATTTTTATAATAAATATAAAAGTGGAGGCTATGAAACCTCTTCTCAAAGTTTTAAAAATGATATCTCCACTTCTAATGATTTATATATCAAAAACTCTATAATTCCTAAGTGTCTATATGTAATATCAGAAAATTACATGAGTAAAGAAGAGCAGACTATGATTTCTGCTCTTCAAGGAATTGTTTCAAATAAATCAGATCAACAAATTTATATTCTTACTTCAATGGAGCCAGACTATAAAGTCTGGCTCCAAGATTTAAATAGTAATTACAATGTTAAATATAAAACTGTAAAAGATCCTTGGGTATTATTAAGTAAATTCAAATCTTATATAAATGGATATATATTATATAGTAACTCTAATTTGTCATCTATAAATAACGCTTGCTCTCTTGCTTCATTAAAAGATTCAATAGTTATTGATGAATCTTTAGAATCTAAGGTTAAAAGTTATGGAATAACTAATTTAATTGAAGACTGTAGAAATACAGATAAATATTGGGCATATAATAACCTTTGGAATTCAGGATTAAATCATTCTACTGTTATAGAATTATCACCTGAAAAAACCATGGCTTTAAGAGATTATGCCATCATGTCAAAGTCACTAATCTTTTATGAAGATGATATAAATGATACCTCTCTAAGAGAAAAAATTTTTAATTCCATGGATGATACTTCTCGTTGTTTAGGTTGGGGACCTGATGAGCATACTAATGTAAGTATAGCTTCTAGGTGTGGAGTAGATATGATTGCTGCTGATTGGTCTTATAATTTATCTGTATTAAGTTCATATCCAACTATTGTACAAACCCAAAATTCTAATAATGAATTTACTAATGATGATAATCTTCATTATGTAACCTTTATTATGTCTGATGGTGATAATCAGCAATGGCTATTAGGAAGTAACTATAGTTCAAAAAATTGGTATGGTTCTCCTTATAGAGGAACCTTTAATTTAGGTTGGTCTATAAGCCCATCTCTATACTATTTAGCTCCTACAGTTTTTAATTACTACTATAAAAGTGCTAGTTCTTCTCAATATGCTGATAACTATTTAGTTTCCCCCTCTGGAAATGGTTATATATATCCTAGTAAATTTCCTATAAATAAACTAGATAATTACACAAAAAGACTGAATGAATATATGAAAAAAGTAGATCAAAACTATGTTCTAATCCTTGATGATGATGGTTTTTATAAAAAAGATTTATGGGATAGATATACTGATCACTCCAATATAGATGGTCTATTCTACCTTAACTATAAAAAGAACAATGAATATGATGGTGAAATAATTTGGTCCAATAATAAACCTATAGTATCTTGTCGTGATTTACTCTGGAATGGCCTAGAAAATGAAGAAGATTTAATTAAAAATATTAATTCTAGAGTTGAATCAGGTTATACAGATATTACAAATCCAAATTCATATACTTTTGTTTATGTTCATGTATGGAGTAAAACTATGGACAACGTTGAATATGTAGTTAATAAATTAAATGATAATCCTAAAGTAAAAATTGTTACTCCAGATACTTTTATGAAATTAATTAAAGAAAATATATCCCCTCTTAAAGTTTAATATAAGGTGATATAATTATATTAGTAACTTATAAAAGATAAAGAGGTGTAATAGAATGCCCATTCTTGAATTAAAAAATATATCAAAGTCCTTTGGAAAACATAAAGTTTTAACTGATATTAGCTTAAATATAGAAAAAGGACAAATAATCGGTTTTATTGGTCCATCTGGCTCTGGAAAAACTACATTAGTAAAAACTATTATAGGAATGGAAAAGCCTGATAAAGGCACTGTAACTGTTTTTAACACTGAAATGCCTAATAGAAAAATTCTACAAACCATAGGATACATGGCTCAAAGCGATGCATTATATGAAGATTTATCTGCAAGGGATAACCTTATTTTCTTTGCTAATTTATTTTCTCTTAGTAAAAATGAAATAATTGATAGGATAACCTACTTATCAAAATTAGTTGGCTTAGAAAATGAACTTAATAAAAAAGTTAAAAATTATTCTGGAGGCATGAAGAGACGTCTTTCTCTAGCACTAGCTTTGATTCAAAACCCCAATTTATTAATTTTAGATGAACCCACTGTAGGTATAGATCCTGTACTACGTATAAGTATATGGAAAGAGCTCGTTAATCTAAAAAATGAAGGAAAATCAATAATTGTTACTACCCATGTAATGGATGAAGCCGAAAAATGCGATCATCTTAAATTAATTAGAGATGGAAAGATAATTGCAAGTGGTTCTCCCTTAAGCTTAAAAGAAGAATTTAAGGTTTCAACAATTGAAGAAGTATTTCTGCTATCAGGAGGTGAAATTTATGAGAATAATAGCCTTAGTTAAAAGGATTCTTTTGCAAATGGTTCATGATAAACGTACCTTAGCCTTAATGATGATAGCGCCTTTAATAATTTTAACTTTAATGAAATTACTATTTAATACAACTAGTGCATCCAACATAAAAATTGGTGCTTATAATATAAATACTAACATCATAGATAATCTTAAAGAAAGTGATATAGATATATATGAATTTAGTGATAATAATGATATATCTAATAAAATAAAAGAAAATAAGTTAAATGCATTTATTTCTATAAATAATGATAAGCTATATATTACTTACGAAAATAGCGATCCAAATAAAACTAAACAAATAGGTGCTATTATTCAATCATCTATCACTAAAATTCAACTTAAAAATCTCCTTGATATTACTAAAAAGCAACAAGAAATTATTAATTTTCAAAGTCAATTTATTAATCAAAATATAAACAATAACATGATCCCAAATGAGTCACTTAGTACTATTCCAAATGAAATAGAACGTGATTATATATATGGGAATGAGGATACTAATATATTTGATAGTATAACACCAATACTCATTGGCTTCTTTGTTTTTTTCTTTGTATTTTTGATTTCAGGAATATCATTACTAAAAGAGAGGACTAGCGGAACATTAAACAAGTTATTAGCTACACCAATTAAAAGAAGTCATTTAGTATTTGGTTATCTAATTGGATATGGAATATTTGCTGTTATTCAAACCTTTATAGTAGTTTTATTTTCAATTTATGTATTAAAAATCGAAATAGTCGGAAGCATATCCCTTTTATTATTAACTAACATTATGTTGGCCTTCGTTGCCTTATCCTTAGGAATATTTCTTTCAACATTTGCAAATTCAGAATTTCAGATGATACAGTTCATTCCAATTATAGTATTACCTCAAATATTATTTTCAGGTATTATTCCATTAGAATCAATGGCTAATTGGATTCAAGGTATCGCTAAATTAATGCCTCTATACTATGCAAGCGATGCATTAAAAAAGGTTATAATTATGGGTAATACCTTTGGTCAAATACAATTTGACTTATTCATTTTATTAATATTTTCAGTTATTTTTACAACGCTAAACATATTAGGCTTGAAAAGATACCGTTATGTTTAAAAATAACTATAAAGAACTTAAAGCCATATCTCTTACTAGAGTTACGGCTTTAAGTTCTTTATATATACTAACATAAATTTATATTTTATTTTGCATATTTAACAACAATATCTCTTAGTGTTGTAGCTGTTTCTAGTCCTAATCTATCATTGTAATACTTAGCAAATCTTTCATCTGCAACATACATTTCTGCTAATCCTATATGAGCTTCTGCTGAGTAACTTGGCCACGAGAAACTTAACCAAGCTTTATGCTTTTCATAAACACTTTTTGCTCTTTCTGATTCTAAATCCCCTGTTCTTATAACTTCTGCTAAAGCTTCAAACATTTCATTTTCAGTATTTTGCATTTTATTAAAGTCATCTTCACTCATACTCATAAACTTTTTATTAGATTTTTCAACTGTTTCATTACCATACTTTTCTCTAATCTCTTTTCCGTATTTAGCTTCATTTTCTGATATTTTTTCTTTTTTAAATCCTTCAAACTTCTCTTTATTTGACATTTCCCTCTCTCCTTTATTATGCTCCAATGTTTTTTCAACAGTTAAAATCAATTGATCAAGTTGATTTCTCCTAGAAATAAGTCTTTGATGATGCTCAATTAAAGATTGGCAGATATCAAAATTAGGCTTAGATATTATATTTTGTATATCTTCTAATTTCATATCCATTGATCTATAAAGTAATATTTGTTGTAATAAATCTACTTCTTTTTCTCCATAAATACGATATCCAGAAGAGTTAATTCTACAAGGCTTTAATAACCCTATTTCATCATAATATCTAAGTGTTCTTAAACTTGTTCCTGCCAATTCAGCTAGCTTTTTAATTGTATATTCCATAGCATTACCTCCTGACAATTTTATAATAAAGGATTACGTTGCGTTAATGTCAATATATAAAAACAATATATTATTAAATAAAAAAGCAAACTAAGTATAGTATAAAATACTTAGTTTGTACTTTTCTATAAAACTAATAATTAATTTTTCTTTCTTCTAAACATTTTTAATCCTAATAAGCTTAATGCTCCACCTATTCCAGCTAAAGCAGTGCCTCCTACTACAGCTCCTGTATTAGGTAACTTATCTTTACTGATAGATTCTTTGTCATTAGAATTTTTATCATTAGAAGCTGTTGCTTTCTCTTCTACTACTACCTTAAACTCTTTCTCTGTTTTAACACCCTTACTATCAGAAACTTCAAATATTACACTGTATTCTCCCTTTTCAGCAACAACAGAATTAGAATCTAATTTAATATTGCTAGATTTTATATTTATATTGTTAGTTAAATCTCCATCTTCTTTATCTGATGCAACTAATCTATGAATATCTTTATCCCACTTATCACCAACATATAGTTTTACATCTTCTCCATTAATTACTGGAGCTTCATTTTTAACTTCTACATTGCCTAACTCAACTACTAATTCAAAGCTTGCTCCCATAGAATTTTCAGTATTTACATCAAAGGCTATCTTTCCATCTTTTAAGTTCACATTTGAAATTTGATTATCTGCTTTTACTAATTTAGTTGCTGATTTCGCAACTTCTATTGACATATTTTTTCCTTGGAAAGTAGGATCAGAAACAGATATTGTTAATGTATTATCAGCATTTTCCTTTATCATAACTGATGCTTTTCCTGATGATGTTATACTTCCTGATGTATTTTTTCCATCTACCCAGAAGTTAGCTCCCTCAATATTTAAGGTTATGTGTTTAACTCCATGAGCTATTTCATCATTTCTTACAATTTCAATATTTGGATTATTAGCATATTCTGCTACTTGTTGTGAAGATTTATTTGGTAATAATACATAGCTATATGATTGATCCTTTATATTTTTTCCATGATCTATATACATAGTTAAATAGTTGTTTGTAATAATTTTATTTCCTGCTGGTTTAGAAGCATTTATATCAAACCAGTTTCCTTCTCTATTTTCTCTTAATAGATTAATGTTAGCTCCATTTGGAAAATAGTATCCTATATTTGATCCCTCTACATTTCCTTCTAAATAAGCCCACTTAGCTTCATTAGCACTATCTTTATCTCCTAAAGCTTGTACCTTTTCAGCTCCATCAACAATAAATTTATTTGAACCATCTTTTCTTATCTTTCTATTTTCAATTATTGTTTCTGTGTTAAAATCTTCTGGATTAGTGATGCCTGAACCTAAAGCAATAATTTCATTATCAAACATAAACCATGATTTATTTGCCTTTAAAGAGTCATACTTGTTGTCTATTTGCATTCCTGCAGCACCATATACCCCTAGCTTAGTTCCACCAGACCAGTTGCTGTTTCCTAATTCATAGTAAACTTCATCTTGTAGTGGAGAACCTGGATCTACTCCTGGAAGAATATCTTTATCGCTTCTTAATCTCTTATCTATAGTTGTTCCTGGCATTCTATATGGATCTATTGTTGGCCAGAAATCATCTGAGAATTGAGTTAAATCACTATTATGAAGATAAAGCATACCATCTCCTTGGAACCAAGGCTTTAAGTTTTCTTTATTCATGAATTCATATTTACTTATTCTATTTGAGCTTCTTGCAATAGCTAGTCCATAATCTTGTCTTTGATGAATAGTTTTATCCATCATATTTAAGGCATAATGTGCATCTCCTTGCTCCGCTGTAGCAATAGTTGGGTCTTTCATAATTGCATAGAACTTGTTTGTTACATTTATTGATTTAAACTTTGTTCCAAAGTCTAGTACACTACTTGCTTCTGTAGACCATTGCTTTACTAACGCTTGTATTTTACTAGCTGTAGCTTCATCTGAAATCAGAGATATTTTAAGCATTCCCTCTATTATACCCGCCGCTTGCATGTATCCGGTTCCATCGAATCTAGATATAGATCTTCCTCTAACCATATCCATAACATATCCTTTATATATTACAGGATCAAAGCTTTCAAATATCCAATTGTATGCATTATTTTTGTAATCTGAACTAAGCTCCCATGGAGTTCCTTCTAATAAGAACATTATATTAGAAATTTTATCTATAAGCACATTTCCGTATGATCCAGTATAAGCAACTATTCCATGTTGAACATAAGATCCATCTGGATAGAAACCATCTCCACTAGTTACATACTTAAAGACATCCCCTATATCTTCTGATGCTTCTTTTATTTTATCTGCATCCTTTAAGTTAACACCTTGAAGTAGTTTATTTACACATACATCTGCTAAATTAGCTCCTGTATGATATTTACTTCCTGGCTCAATACTTGGTAAGAATTTTTGTATTGCATTCATATATTTTGTTAATTGTTCTTGAGTTAAGTCATCATACATTAATATAACAACATTGTTTAATCTAGCTGGTATTCCAATCATCCAATCCCACCAGTTACCATATTGCTCTATACTCTCATTATAAGCATTCTTATTTATCCACTCTAATGCATAAATTATTTTGTTTTTTAAGTCTTCATTTTTGTAGTAAGTATTATTAGGTAAGCTATAAGCCATAGTCATAGATACAATGTTATTAAACATTGATGTTATTCTTGCAGGGTTAGCTTTATAATCTTGTAAGTCTGCCCATAGATAATCTTTAGTTTCGTCTAAATTCATAGATTCTGAATATTTTTTAGCTTGGTTTACATATCCTTCTATTTTCTTTGCTATAGTTGGATTATTTACATCAATTGATGCACCTCCAGTTAAATCTTCTTTCCATTTTAATCTAAGAGATTCTATTAACTTGTCCGTATTTTCATTTGCATTAAAAACTATACTATTTGTATTAATTGGATTCGTTACTGCATTTACCGTTGTACCTAAAGCTGTAGTAATAATTACAATTCCTGCTAAAGCTAATGCAATTAATCTTTTTGTTGACTCTTTACTCTTTTTCATAAAATACCTACCTTATCTTATAATATTTAAAGAAATTAAGTTTAGTAAACCGGTTTATAATCTTCTATATTAATATTATACGTTTACAACAGGTTCCTTGTCAACATTTAGTATTTTAATTGGATAGAATTATATTAAAATTTCTAATTTAAGTATTAAGAAGAAAGTTATGTTAATAATTAAAAATTAAACTTCCAATAAATTAAAAGGATATGTTGTTATTAAGTTTATTCTATGATTTGCATAATTAATTATAAATTCTATCCCCTATATTCATCGCTATTCTTTTTAGAATTTATTAATCCTTGTTCCTCATAATAAGAAATAGCCTTAACCAAATAATATCAATGGTTAAGGCTACTTTTCTAATTTATTTATGATACTATTCTCCATATCACTTGCTAGTGATATTTTTCTCTTTTCTTTATTTTTAATTATATATAAATTATTTCTACTCCTGAAAAATTAATATCACCAACTAATGTTAAAGTATTGGTTGTTATTTTATCATTTTTATTTTTTTTACTAATACCTCCTAAAAACACATTAGTTCTATCATCAATATTCCAAGCTTTTGGTACATATAATTCTATTCCTGAAAAAGAAGCATTAATTCTAACTATAGCATTACCCTTACGCATAATTGCATTATCAAAATACAATTTCATACCTCCAAAAGAACAATTAAAATCTGCTTGCTCAAAATTATCTGTATTTATATATTTTACAGTAGCACCAAATGAATTTTTAAATCTAACATGACTTTCGTCTTCTACATCAATCTTCTCAAATTTATAATCTTCACAATTATATTTTGTGTTAATCCATTTAGTAGGCTTATGAAAAATCATAGAAAGACCAATACTACCAAGTAGTGCTGCAATCAATACAGTCCAAGGTGTAATATTTGTAATCCCTAACTGTTTATCATATATTATACAAAGAAATGCAATAGGGAACAAAATACCTGCAAAGTTAATACGAATAAAACTTTTCACAATAACTACTACTAAAAAAACTGTTAACAATAAACTAAATACATTTACATCAGGAAAGTATCCAAGCTTACTTATAATCAAGAAAACCCCTACTAATATAAGTGCGAGTCCCCAAAAAATTCTCTCTTTTTTCATCTCATTTCCTCTTTTCTAATAATTTAATTTTTAATGGTTTATAATAATATCTTGAAACATACACCTGTTTATGAGTATTTTGAAATTCAACCTTACTTGATGATGATATGCTACGTGTTATGGAGTAAATATGATTTGTATTTAGAATTGTTGATTTTGAAACTCTCATAAAGTACCCTGGTAAAAATTCTTCAAGCTCATAAAGCTTATACTTCACATTATATATATTCTCAATGGTATGTGCACAAATTCCATTTTCCTCAGTTTCAAAAAACAAGACTTCTTCCAAGGAAAGGTAATACTCAGTATCATCTCTGTAAAAAGTTATCTGTTTTTTGTATGACAACATATCGTCAAGCATAATTTGAATATTTTTAACATCTTCACTTAGTTCACTGCATCTAATAATAACTTCATTTTCTTTAATTTTATTATCTACTTCAATTCGTATTTTCATATTTCCACTCCCCACATTTTCTATTATATTAACTGTTTTTCCCCTTGTAAATATAACAACAGTAAGTGGTTAGTTATTCTTTGTGAGTGGTATGTTTTTATACAGATATTGTATTAAATTATATAGAATGAAAAATTTATTGGTATTGATATAAGGGTTAAAAGTAAACAAAAAAAGTGCTCCATCCTTGCAAGATTAGCACTTTTTCTTAGAGAAATTATTCTCCCATATTTTTGTGAAAGCTTTTTATATTAGTCAAACTATGTGCTAAATCTATAAGTTAAATTGAAGAATTTAATGATTCTATTCCGGCATTATATTCTACAACATTTACTGACATTATATTTTCACTTATGATATATTGTTTCAACTTGTAAAAACAGCCTTAACCAATTAGTTTCAGTGGTTAAGGCTAATTTTTTCATTTACTTATGATATGGCTCTCCGTATCAGTAGTAAGTGAGGTTTTTATTATATACTTTGTCTATTCCTTAAATATTGTAAGCTTTCTATTTTGAGATATACACTCAATTTTGCTAAGGCTTGATATTTGCATTGTTTCTTTATCTAGCATAATATAACTTGTCCCACTTTTAGTAGTTTCAATTGAAAACTTGCTAATTAATGCCTTATCTTGAATACTTGAAATAACTATATATTCGCCAGTCTTATCAATAAGGTGATTTGAAGGAATCATGCTGTAAATATTTCCTACAACCGCAATTACAACACCAAAATGTAGTATAGCTCCTAAATATTCAATAACTATTACAGTCACTTTATATTTTTTATTCTGGTAATTTAAAGCACCTTGTGCTAACTTTCTATCTTTGATTAAATAAAAAGGTCGAATTAATATTAAATATAATAAAGAATATGTAAGTAACCAAAGTATTAACATAAAAAAGATAAATAAATTATTAATTAATAATAAGTTCATAATAATAGACCATATAATTATATAAATTAAATAACTAATTATTTTTATATTTTTCCTTATTTTTTTTCTTGCAATAAATTCTAAACAAATAGTAAATATAGTTACACATATTAAAGCTATCATTTCAGAAAAACACTCTAAAAAACTGTTAGGAATCATCGTAAATATGAACTCAGATTTTACTCCCCATAAATTTAATGTAATAATTCTAATCGCAAAGAAAACAGCTAAAAATATACTCATAGACATCCCTATTAATTTTAGTTTATTCTTTTTTATTACTAAAAATAATGAACTTATAGGGTCTAAATCAAATGCTTTATCTTTTCTGGCGTTTACATTTTTATCCTTATTACTTTTCTTATTTTTCTTCTTTTTCATCTTTTTATCACCTTCCTTTACCACCTATCTATTATTTTATATTACCTTTGATTATTTTTCCATTTTTATATTTTTTTCCGTAATAATTACAACTTCTATATAGCAATGTCTAAATTCAGTGTCTTTATCCCAACATTTCTTAACACAAGAAGAAGAAGGAGTACCCTTCATAGATACTCCTTCTTCATTACTTAAATAATTTATTAAATTATCATCTAATTTAATCTTAATTGAATCAATCTTTCTTAGTTAATTAATATTTATTTCAGAAATTATCATATGTAATAACTTCTTCTGTTGCTCTCTAGTTGAGCGTTCAGTCAAAATCTTACTAAAGTTCTCTAAGATACTTTTAATAAATTCATATGGTAATTCCTCATTAACGCCATCCGAAAAGTGTTACTAATAATGGAGCTTTCTCTGCTTCTAAACTTTAATCCTCTCCATTAGCTTTAAGTATTAATATTAAATAAAATTTATTAATTTATATAATTTCTAATATATACTTTTTATCAATTTAAAACATCGACTTAACATTTCCTGTACTTTTATTAACTATATACCATCCTGATGTAGCAGTATGGTTTCCCATATCATCATAAACTCGTATATTATACTCAGTATCAGTGTCTGACTCTATCATAAATCTTCCCGGAACATATGAGCCCTTGTTAATTAAATAACTCCTAACTAGTTCTATTGCTTTCTCTTCTGTAATTGACTTTTGACTCTCTTCTAATTTTACTCTTTCTTCCTCTGCTCTTTTCTTAGCTTCAACTTCAGCTAATTCAGAGTCAATTCTCGCCTTTAATTCATTTGCTTTGCTTTTTTGTTCTTCATTTAATGAACTTTTATTTATCTCTTCAAATAAAGCATTCGCTTCATCATAATTTTTTTCATCAACTAAATTTAATAGTTTAGCTAAATTACTATTAATTAATTCAATCTCTTTAATCTTATCTTCAATTTGTTGTTTTAATGAATCAATATCCTCTTTAATTCCATAATTCACATATTCAGTATCTATTTCATCTAATACTTTTTTCGATTCATAAATCTTATTCTCATCAACTAACTTTTTAGCTTTTTGATATTCATCAACTATTGAATATAATTTATTAGCTTCTTCATGATCTTTATCTTCATCAAGGGCTAGTTGTAATGAAGCTAAAGCTTTATCATACTCTTTACTTTCTATTTCAGTCTTAGCTTGTTCAATAGAATTCTTTACAATACTATTCCCACATCCAACAAGCCCTAAAGTAAATGCTATTATCATAATAATCATTGGTATTAATTTTCTTCTCATAATTATCCTCCATTGTTATTTATTTTATTTTCATCACTATTTTATAATATTCACCTCAAATTTTCCATATTTTATATTTAATCTTCACTTTTTACTATCTTTTATATTAGATTTAAATATATTCTATATAGCAATATCTAAATTCAATGTCTTTATTCCAATATTTCTTAACATAAAAGAAGAAGGAGTACCCTTGATGGATACTCCTTCTTCATTACTTAGATAATCAACTAGACTATCATTTATTTTAAGTTTTATTGAATCAATCTCTCTTAACTCATTAATTGTTATTTCTGATATTATCATATGTAACAATTTCTTCTTTTGCTCTCTTGACTCTTTACTATTTAACAACTTACTGAAATTATCTAGTACACTTTTAATAAACTCATAAGATATTTCTTCACTCGCATCATCTGCCAATATAACTAATAAAGGCTCTTTTGATTTCTGCAACAGTTGAGCCCTTTGATTTAACTCATCCTTTCTAGTTAGAAATTCTTCTCTTGTTATTATATCATCTTCATATGCATCAAAAATCTTTCTCTTTTTCCTATCTATGTTTTTTAACTCCCTATCTATTCTTTCTAACTCACTCTTATTTGGGTCTACTCTTTTTACTCTTTCCTTATTAATATTATTAGTTATTGCTCTAATCATATCATCATTAGATAATACACTTGAAAGTTTATTAAAAACATACTCATTAGCCTTTTCAACTCTTATTAAATTTGAATTGCAGACACTTGTACCTTGATTTTTCCAAGCTCCACAACAATAATAAACTATTCTCTTCTTAGTTCCATCTGCTAGTTTATTAGTAGTTCTTGAAATCACCATGCCAGCTCCACACTTTGGGCATCTTAGGATTCCTGTTAACGGATAAAAGCCATCATATATTCTTGAAGGCTTACCATCTTTAGATTGTAGCATTACTTGAACCTTATCCCAAGTATCTTTCTCAATTATAGCCTTATGAATTCCATCTGATATTATTGGTTGTGGATTGATTGCCCTTCTATGCTTTTCACTCCAATTTTGTCTAACATTGTACCTTACTTTCCCTATATATACTGGATTCATTAAAATATCTTTAATTGAAGCTACTGAAAAATTATTGCCTTTCTTGGTCTTACATCCTAACTTATTTAATTTATTAGTAATTGATTTATATCCTTTACCACTAGCATACTCATTAAAAATTAACTTTACTATTTCAGCTTCCTCCTTATTTATTTCTAGTCTCGACTTTCTTCTCTTATTATTTTCTGTACCTTCCATTGGTACTAAGTCATAACCTAACACACGATTACCACACCATTCTCCAGCTCTAGCCTTAGCACACATGGAAATCTTTACATTTTGAGAGATTGTCCCTCTCTCAAATTCCCCAATCATTGCCATCATCTGCATTTGCATTCTTCCTACATGTGTAGTAGTCTGAAATGGTTCTGAATAAGACTTAAATGTAACATTATTTTTCTCTAGTAAATTCATTATTTTAAGGATATCTTCAAGCTTTCTACTGATACGGTTTAACTTCCATGAAATTACAACATCTACCTTCTTATCTTCTACATCTTTTAATAATGCTTTTAATTCTGGTCTATTCTTAATGCTTTTACCACTTATTCCTCTATCAGAATAACAATTAAAAACTTCTAATCTATTCTTGTTACACCAATCGATGAGCAATCTTTCTTGCTCATCAATGCTATATCCAGTTTCTGCCTGCTCTGACGTACTTACCCTACAGTATATCCCAACTTTTGGAACCCTGTTGATTCCTTTTATTAACTCCTGTATTGAACTATCCATTGTTATATAATTACTATACATATCTTCTTCCTCCATTTTTGCATAATTACTCTTAATTAATCAGATTTATAATATATATCTAAAATTTTTATCATTACATCTGATATCTGACAATACCAAGTGTACTGTATTTTATTACTTAGAAGTTAATCTCATCATTTTCTATATCACCAAAATCTATATCAAATGTACTTGATGTAACTTCCTTATTTGAAACAATGCTATCTTCATCTTCTATTTCCTCATCTAACGCTTCATTCTCTGATTGCTTTATATGTTCTATTATTTTTCTTCCTTCCTCTATCCCATATATATTTACTATATTTAAGTATGTACTAAATCCATCAAAATCATATTCTACTTCTATTACTAATTCCTTATTTAAAATATCCATATATGAAAAGTTCTTACATTCATTATTTATATTAAATTTCTTCTTAGTTGCTTTAAGCAATTTATAAAACATGAAGTTCTTCCAAGGTGTTAATAATATATACTGCTTAATTATTGTTCCATCAGATAATTCAATGAAAATATCTCCACAATTAAAAACATCACCTCTCTGAGTGACCTTCTTAACTCTTGATTTGAAATTCGAAAATTTTCCCTTCAAAAATCCTGGTTCTAATTCCTTGTATTTATTATTCTTAGTTACTGTTGCCATTGTAATCTCTCCCTTTTTATTCTTTATTTTATTAACTTGATACTAATCTAAAATGATTATTTTATTTACTTACTTTTTGTTTGGATATGTATTCTATTATTACTTGAGATATCAGATTCATTATTTCCTCAACATTGGTTTTATCTTTCATGTAATCACCACCTTAAGCAACTCTTATAAGAGCTATTGGATAACCGTTCTTTTCTATATATTTAACCTCTGAAAATGTTATTGAGGTCTTATCTGAAAAATCTAAGTTGTAGTTATTTGTGATCTCATTTACTAGTGAAGCTGAATATATAATTGTCTTACCCCTATAATCTTTTACTGTTAAAAGATTATTGTTATTTGGTAATTTCTCACCTATGGCTATGCTATCATTTGAAAATGACATTGCTATTTGAGTAGGATGTTTTAGCTTGTTCATTACATCTTTTGCAATTACAACTCTTCTTCCACAGGTAGAATTGATAACTGTTAAGCAACCCTTTCCTGTAATCTTTTTATTTATAACTACACTTTCTGATGCTTTGAAATCTTCCATGTTGATTTCACTGAATCTCTCACCTACTTCCACCATTTCAACCTCTTGAGCTACTGGTTCACATTTTTCTTCTTCCGTTTCTTCCATTAGCTCTTCTTCCACTTCTTGATTATATTTTTCTTTTTCTAGTCTTTCTTGTTCCATCTTTTCTCTCGCCTCTTTCATTACTTGCATTGCTGTTTTTCTAAGCTTTCTTTCTATTTCTTTTGGTTTAGTTTTAGCTTCCTTATTATCTTTAGTTGATGGTACTGGTCCTCTTCTTACTACTGCCATTTCTATCATTCTCCTTTTTATTTATTATTTGATTACTTTATTCATTACCTTACTTTTTGTTTTGGTCTTATTGTGGTTCTATTTTGGATTGATTTAGTTATCCTGAAACTATTGATTTTATTGCTCTTGGTCGTATTGTAGCTTTTTTGCACATATATTTTTTTATTTACTTTTATCTATTTTTTATTTCTATCTATTTTTTAGAAAAGCAACATGACCATATGACCAACCTATTGATTTTATTGGGTTTTATTCAACTTCATCTAGACCTAATTGCAACCCCTATCGACCCAATGGAGCTTTTAATACATATGTACCAGTAAAAACTGGATTATCTACATTTACCCTATATTCTCCAACAACTTTTACTCCAGTATAATATCTAAATGTATTACTCCTACCAGCTTTACCTTCATATCCTAAAGCCTTGCATTGTTCTTCGAACTTTGCCCAGAATCTTCTACTACTTATGTCTGCATATCCCTTCATCCCATGAGCTTCTGCCCATACCTTGAAAGTATTATAGATTATCTTCTTATCAACTCTGCTTGATTCATCATCTTTTCTAATACAATCTTCAAAGAAAGATATCATAGGATTAATGTCTTTTTCATACTCTTTAAGTACTTCATTTGAAACGCTACAGTCAGAGAATTGAAAATTATTTTCTCTTAATCTCTTCAACCCTTCCATAGCAAAATTAAAAATTCCTGATAATTCTTTTTTTAATTTATCTTTCAAATTCCTATCTCTTTTACTTTCATCAACAGTATTTCTGAAATGAAGAATACTAATTCTTCTTCTATAACCATTACTTGCATCTTTTGTGTGTGGAAGGTTATTAGTAGAGAGAATAATTTTTGCTGTAGATTTAAATGTGAAAGATGGCTTGTACTTTTCTTCAGCATTAACTCTATCTTCACCAGTTAGCATTTTTAAGTATTGAGTATTTATACTTGCTCCATTACTTTCATTTTCAGAACATATATTAGCAAGTTTATTATGTAAACATACTCTCATGAATGGTTTGTTAAGTTCCGTAAGAGAAACATTTGATATATTCTCCTCCCCTATACATTCACTTAATAAATCAGTATAAACACCCTTCCCATTAGCACCAGTACCATATAATAGTAAAAATTTCTGTGCTTTTGTTTCTGCTGTCATTGAGTAACCAGCCCATTCTTGAGCTAGAATCTTTGATTCATCATCTCCTAAGAAAGATTCATCTAGGAACTTTTCGAAATTAGGACATTTTGCATTAGAGTCATACACAATTGGGATTTGAATAGTACTATAGAATTCAGGCTTATGCTTCACTAGAGTATGTTTTTCTAAATCGTACATGCCATTTACCATATTGATGTATCTATGATTACTATTTAGCTCACCTTCATAGAATACAGTTCTTTTTAGTGCTTCAATGTATTCATCCTCTAGCTTTCTTGTCCAAATATAATCACAATGCACAAGAAGAATATTTCTTAGGTTAGATTTCATTTTCATATCTTCAACTTTAGTCCACTTTCCTAAGTCTTCTTTATAATTGTAAAAATCATTTTTGTTATAAATGAATTTGAACCTTTCAGATATATAGAATGCAAAAATATTCGCATTCAACCCAAGTACTTTACCTGTCTTTTCATTAATGATAAATCCCATATTAAAAATTTCTTGCCATTGTTCTTGTTCAGTCATGCAATCGCCTCCTTACTTATAATTAAATTAAGTAAGGTAATGTTTTGTAATCGTTTGCTTATCCTTGCGTATTTTTACTTCTTTCTCATTCACTCCTTATAAAATTTAGCTTTATTATTTACTGGCTATGTATTTATGTTACTATGCTAATTCAATATTATATATGGCAAAAAAAAAATCATAATGCTAGAAAAGTTACCATTTACTTTTCTAAGTCATTATGATATAATTACCCCCCCCTTATTAATAAGGTAAAATAAGATTGTCATTTATATTTTTATCAATTTCCAATCTTTGATTTTTTAAATACTCTTTTATCTCATTCATTTTTTCTACTTTTTCTTCATATGGATATCCTTGTATGGACATTTTTATTCTTTCAACCTCTAATCCAAATTCATTTAAAATTTCATTATATCTCTCTGATATCATTTCATTTATCATTCCATTTATGAGATAACTCATTTCTTCATCCTTATAGAATTCTAATAATACTTTTAAAATTATAATAAACTCTTCATTAGTCAAATCTTTTTTTAAATATGGTATATCTATTTTATCTTCTTTAACCTTTACTTTTTTTACCATGTTGCAATGTTTACTAACTATTGGTTTTATATCTTGATTATTATAAATTAATTTATATACCCTAAAATACTTATCTTTATTTATATCTGTGATAGGTTCAGCTCCAAATAATATTTTTAATAGAGCTTGTACTCTACGTACAAAATCATATTCTGAGTCCCAATTATAATCATCTTCTTTAAAACCAGTTACTTCTGTAACCAATTCTTTTAATGTATATTTCTTCACTATGTTCTCTCACCTTCTACACATAAATAAACCTTAATCTATCTATTAGATTTCTCAATAATTTTTGTTAAATTTTTAATTAATTTTAACTCTATTTTCTGATTTTATCAACTGATTCATACTATGTCCAAGCTAATTAAAATTATTTTCTAAAACCTTTATAATAATCCTCCATTATTCTATAATAAAATTGCATCTAAAGATATAAAGCCTTAACTTACCTTTATATTTAGTAAGCTAAGACTTTATTATTTTAATTACTTGGTTCAGTTGCCTTTGTGCTTCCTGGATTGAACATATATGTCATCCCAGTATCTCCAATATAGTCAAACGGCATTAATGTTTTATTGTATTCATCAAACATTTCATCCATAGTTAATGATTTATTTAAATGTGGTACAAAATATCTTGATTCATTTCCTTGTTGTTCCTCAAATTTATCTGCCTTCTTATTATTCTCTTCTCTTAAGGAATCCTCCTTAGATTTTTCTTCTTTAACTATAACATCAAAGCCATCATTAATTATACGTTTTATTTCTTCAATTTTCTCTTGTTACCTATATGGTAACTCTGAATAATATTTCAATTTATCTACATTAATCATATCCCTTGCTTTGTTCAATGTATCTCTATCTTTACCTGATAATGCTAACTGCTCTGCTTCTTTTAAAACTATATCAAATTCTTTTATATAGTCTTCCCTTGATTTAATTTCTTCATTAACTTTATCAACATCAGATTTTAGCTTATCATATTTCTTATATTCATTATTCATCTTATCAAGATATTCTTTTGCTTTATCTATATTGTTATATGTATATAATTGTTGACTAGCATTTTGATAACAAGTTACTATATTCCATAGCTTGTCTATCTTTTTACTATTGCTCCCATCAACGACACTAGCTAAAGCCGTTCTTGCATACTCATAGTCACCATCTTCTATTGCTTTTACACTATTTTCTATAATTCTCTTTTCTTCATTATTACTTTTTCCTATAAATCCAATAGCAATTACTGCTATTGTTCCTACTACTATCAAAATCTTTTTATTGAATTTAATCTCTCTACCTTTTATATTCATATTTACTAATTACTCTCGATTCATCTTTTGGTTTACCACTTAGTTTATTATAAATAAACATCCCACCAGCACCTAATATTGCAAGTCCTGCTATCAACTTAATTAGAACACATATCACTGTAAAAAATCCGCCTACCAATCCACCTAAAAAATTAACTATGAAAGCTCCTACTATACAACATACAACCCACATAGTTATAATAGCTCCAAGTCCAAAATGTATAATATCAAAAATCTTGTGTAGAGCTATAAATATTACTGTACCTATTATTAAAGTAATTATTACTGCTATAAAAGTTGTTAATCCTCCCACATCAAAAATGTTCATTATTTCATTTCCCCCTTTGTAAATTTATTATTTTTTAAGGTTATTATCAATTAATCTCTTCACCCACCTTTCTGAATAACCTAATTCTCTAGCAACTTCTTTTAAATTATTCCCATCATAATTCTCTAAAATATATCTAATAATATATTCTTTTGAATATATTCTCATTGGAAAAGTAACTTGTTGCCCTCTATAATGTTTATATATTTCTCTCACAATTTCCTCACCTAACTGTTCATACATATCTGAATATATGCCATTAAAATCATTACTATTTAAAACATATCATAAAATAATCTAATAAAAATCCACCAACTTAGTTGGTGGATCTTTTAAATACACTATTTATGATTAAATTAATATTTTACCATCTTTCATATCAATTATTTTATTTGCATAATTAGCTATATCCTTATCATGAGTAACTAAAATTATAGTTTTATTGTACTTTCTATTTAGCATCTTTAATATATTAATAATTACAAGACTATTTGATTGATCTAATGCACCAGTAGGCTCATCAGCTAATATAAGATTAGATTCTTGTACTAAAGCTCTTGCAATGGCAACTCTTTGTTGTTGCCCACCGGATAGTGTGAAAATTTTTCGTTTTTTTAAATCTGATATACCTAAGTCATCTATATATTCATTGACTTTCTTAAAATCAACTTTTCTTCTTCCGCTAAATTCTAAAGGCAGTAAAATATTTTCAATTACATTCAAATCCTTTATCAAGGAAAAATTCTGAAATATAAAAGAAAATTCTCTATTTCTCATAAATGCTATTTGCTTTTCTGTTTTATCTTTTATATTATTACCTTTAAACATATAGTCACCAGAAGTTTGGGTATCAAGGCATCCTAATATATTTAATAGAGTGCTTTTGCCACACCCTGATGGTCCCATTATACTAATGAAATCACCTTCATTTATCAGTAAATTAATATTATTCAATGCATTGATACTAGAATCTTTACTACCATAAGTTTTCGTAATATTTCTTAGTTGAATCATTCTCTTCCCTCCCTTAGTAACTCTACAGGTGTAACTTTTTTCATTTTAAATATAGAAACTATAAATGAAAAAGCTATAATACTAATATAAATTAAAGAACCTATTAGTATATCTTGAACATTTATATTATTTACAAAGAATTTATATACATTCTTTTTTACTGATATATATGTTATACTTCCCATTAAAAGTGCAAGAACAGAACTCTGTAGTAATTTATAAGAAAATATTTTGAATACATCATTTGTTGTGGCACCTATGGAATATAATATCCCTATGTTATATTTAAATTCAATAATTTTATAATTAATTATTGTAATAAGTATCATTATAGAAAGTACTCCTAAAACTGAAAGCATTAACATATTAAAATAAATTTCATTATTAAAGCTATCTAATAAGTTATCTATATCACTTTTTATAGTTAATAATTCAACCTCTAGACCCTTATCTAAAAGTTGATTGTTTAATTTTTCTATGGCTTCAGTCAAGGAATAATTAGAATTTATTTTCAAAGTCATAGTTGGTATTACGCTAGTTAAATCATAAATTAGTAAACTATCTTCATTACTTCTATCTTCTTCTTTCTGCATTGATAAATTCATTTTAATTGCCATTTCTAATGCTTCTTCATTATATGGAGATAGTATTGCAGTATTTAAATTCTCTACTCCAGTTGCTGGTGTCCCATTGCTAGCAAAAATAAATCTATCTTTCTTCAAGAAACCTACTACTTCAAAGTCTTTTTCTAATGCTTCGCTTTTAATAATTTGACCTACTTCATAAGTTTTCCTAAAAGAGTTGCCCATTATTATAGGAACTTTTTTGCCTTTATTAATAAAATCTTCATCTTGAAAACCATCTCCGACTATATAATCTTTTATATAATCATCATAATATGCTTTATTAATAGAAAATTCATACAAAATATCATCCTTAATTTTTGTTTTTAAATCTTTTTCCTTAGGCTTTTCTATATCTAAAATATTCTTTTGGTAGTATTTCATACTATTAAAATATATTTTATCTATTATATCATTGTCAGTAGTCAAAAATTTATATAAATTTCTTTCTAACTTTAAATCTTCCACTTCTTTAATATCTAATTTCTCTGAATCAACTATTCTAGCTAAATTTGTATAAATTCCATCTTCAAGTGGATAGTTTTTTTCATAATTTTCTACTATATTATTTTTAAAGTTAAATTGAGCTATAGTTGAAAATATTAAAAATACAGTACAAATTTCGAGTAATGTTACTAATAGCATTTCTATCGGTTTTATTTTTATAACTTTATATCTATTTTTCATTCTTTTAACTCCTTAGTAAATTTGTTATTTCAATTTTTGAAAACTTTCTAAGAGATACAAGACTTAGTATAATTATAAATACAAATAAAGTTATAATAGAATATAAGCAACTTTCTATATTTATAATCATATCGAAAATAGTTAGATGTTTAAAAATATCCACCAATCCATAAAATGCTATTAATGATAATATTACAGAAATAATAAACATCTTAATTAGATTTTTAAAAATAAATAAAAATATATCCTTTTTATTAGCTCCAAGTGCTTTTCTTATTGATATATTTTTGTTTATTTTTTCAAACCAAAGTAAAGTAAAAGTAACACTACACAATATTGAAAAAATTATAGCTACAATTAAATTAGTTAGTATGGCTTTTTCAAATTCAAATGCATTAACTATAGGTGATTCATTTTGCTCTCCAGAATTGACATCTACATTCAATATTTCATCTGAAAAACTATTATTAATTGTATTAACAACATCTTGGACATTTTCTTTATCTACATCTATTGTGTAATTATTTGATGGTTCGTTGTTAAATAATTTGCTGTAAACTTTAGGGGGCATTAATATATATATAGAATATTTACTAGCGGTCTCTCTACCTACAATCCCTTTAACCTCATATGCTTCATCAAATATGTCTATAAAAGTTTTGTTATCAACTTTATACGTGAAGTTTAGTAGGTTTTTTCCTACAACAACTACTTTTGATTCAGAGTTAATTTCTTCTTCACTTAAAAATCTACCTGAATGTAAAGGAAAAATATTAGATGTCGATGTATCATGAATACCCTTTACATAATTTATATTCTTTATACTTCTATCATAAATTGCATCTTGGGTTAAATACTTAACATCAGCGTTGTTTAATTTATTATAAAAGACATTGCTATCTATCTCAGACTTTAAATTTATGTTTATGCTAGTCTTGGCATGAGAATATAGCTTTGAGTCATTATAAAAGTCAAAATTACTCTTAAATATAGTTAATGCAAATAAAAACGAAATTAAAGAAATAGTAAATCCTAAAATTACTGATAAATTAAAAGTTTCCTTATAAAAAACTAATCTTTTATTATTCATTTTTCACCTTTCAAAATAATAGGAAGAATCCTTCCTATTATTTTATTTATTAATTTAATCTCTTGATAATCGCAAATACAGACTAGAACTATTAGTAGCTGTTGTGTGTCTACTATTGAAATAAGATGCACTATTATGATATACAGATGTATCTGCAGTGGTTAGATTTATACCTGCATTCCAGTTATAATTTTCTTTACCAGTAAGTTTGTTACCGTTTTTATCAACAGCTTCTGCATATACATATAGACCATCATTACAAGGATTGTGACCCCTTATTCCTTCAAAAGCAGTTCCTGCGGATGCACTTCCTGAAGCAGTGCTTAATTGACCCGTAATTTGGTGATAATCATCTATTTTTTTAGAGTCTCCTGTTGTACCTGCACTTGCAACTACTGGTATTGAAAGACATACTAAACATACAACTGCAATTAACTTTTTTTTCATAAAAACTCATCTCCCTTTAAATATTTTTTTATTTTATCAAACAAGCTTGTCTACATAATATTATCATATAAACTAAGCAAAAAATGTAATACTATGTATGTGTTATTTTTTGTTTAACTCTAAATAATGCTAGTATATAAGATTTTTTAATAATATCCTACAAATTTAAATAATTTTAACCTTTAAATCATATTTGTTTTTGTGGATTTTCCAATTATATTGTAGTATTTTTTTCATTATTGATTAGAAAATATCAAGAAAGAAGTTTGCCGTTATCTATTGAAATAAAGAATTAACATTTGGATATATATTTTTTATGACTAAATTCTCAATAAAAATTAAATTTGAAGTAATAAAGTATATATTGAAAGGAAATAATTCCTTATCAGACACAGTCAAAAAATTTAGAATATTAAAAGGTTTAATAAAAAAGAGGGCAGTAGTTAGTTTTGTTTTCACACAAAACTAACTACTATCCCTATAAACTATTTACTACAAAAAATTTTATAATAAATCAATACCTACATATAATTCTTTTTCAATTTCCCTATACTCATTTATTAATGTCTTTATTAATTCTTCACTCATATATATCAACTCCATAAATCAATTTTAATAGACTTCAATTTATGGTTATTCTATACAACTCTAGTTATATTATAACCCTCGTTTCATTTTATGATTCAACTTTTTTAAGATGGTTAAGCTTTTTTTAAAAGCTACAATTAATTTTCATTAAATATTAACTAAATTTTATTCTTTCTATTAATTCGTTTACTTTATACTGTCTTATAAAAAAAAATAAAGCCTTAATCTATTCTAAAATAGATTAAGACTTACTATATTTATCTTTAATTTAAATTATCTAAAAACTTCTTAACAGTTCCATCTTCATATACATAATATCCATAATAATCTGCTCCTGGAGAGTTAGGACTATTTTTCACACCATAATATACTTCATAATAATTTTTACCATTATTCTTCATATTAGATGATATCCTATATTCATGTCCTGCTTCTGCATTACCATATATTTTAACTACATATGATATTGCTTGTTCTTTAGTAAAGTTATTAGTATTCTGTTTACTTTTCTCTTCCTCTACTTTTCTTGCTTCTTCTTGTTTTTTACTTTCTTCTGCAATTCTATTTGCTTCTATTTCTGCTATTGCTTCCTCACTACTCTTAGCTAGTTCCTCTGCTTTTGCTTTCTGTTCTTCTGTTGCATACTTATTAGGCTCAATACTATCTCCTTTCGATCCTAGAATATTATTATATAAATATACTTTACATTCAGCATATTTTTTATTATTAAATAAACTTTCTGCTTCACTTAATACTAATGAGACATTTTCTACCTCTTTTAAATGACTATCAATTTGACTCTTTAATTTATCTATATCTTCTTTTATAGCATAATTACTATAACCACTATCTATATCGTCTACAATTTTCTTAGCTTCATCTATCTTATTCTCATCAACTAATTTCTTAGCTTGTTGGTATCCTTCTACTATTGAATATAAATTTTTAGCTTCTTTATTATCCTTATCCTCATCTAAAGCTAATTCTAATGATATTAAAGCCTTGGCGTATTCTTTATTCTCTATTGCAACCTTAGCTTGTTCAATAGATTTTTTTATAATACTATTTCCACATCCAACCAACAATAATACCATCATTAGTGATGCTATTATTGACATCTTTCCCTTCATAATTTTTCATCTACTCCTTATTAGCTTTAAATTTATTATATAGATAGTATCCTATAGAACCAATTACTCCTATTATCAAAGCTAGTCTTATTAAAAACCATATTAATGAAAATACTCCTCCCATCAACTCACCTAATATTGTTACTATTGAACCTACTACAAATACAGAACCCGCCCATATAGCAATCATTCCACTACATCCCATATATGGTATATCTAATTTTGAGTATACTCCTATGGATACTATGGTCCCTAGTATAAGAATAACTATCCATATAAAATTCCCCATATCCCTATTCCTCCACTTCTTTTACTTTCAAGCTTTGTTTAATTCCATTTTTATTTATTACCTTTTGTAGCCAATTACAAGTGTATCCTAACTTTCTTGATATTTGCTTTAGGTTCTTTCCATCATAGTGTTTTTTTAAATATTCAATTATATATTTATCTGAGTACAATCTCATTGGAAATGTTATCTGCTGACCCTTATAATTTTCATATACTTTTAAAGTTATATCATGCCCTAAAACCTCAACCATATCTTTGTAGATACCTCTGTAACTTTCACTCTTTCTACTCATACATTCCTTTTCCACCAACTCCTTTACTATTCCCATTAAATATTACCTCCTTTAGAAAGTTTTCATAAGATTGAAAAAACAAGTGATTTTACAAGAGAAAATCACTTGTTTAATTAAAAAAAGAGTTAATGCTTCTTTCATTAGAAACATTAACTCTTTAATCGAATTTATAATATATATTTGAACTTATCAGTAAAAACAGTTAATTTAGCCTTTATTCGCGACTTTTCAACTTTAATGCTACTCTTATTCACATTTTGTGAAATCTCTGTTTTCTGATGTGTTATTGTTGTTTTTTGATATATTTATCTTAATTGATGTACTTTATTTCCAACTATTTATTTTATTGAATGATTTTATTACATTCCTTGATTAGTTATATTATATTAATTGGTTATTTAGTATTCATTACTTCTTATTTATCAATTTATCTTTATTATTATTTTTAATTGAAATATATTTTTTTATCTATTTCAATTCTTATTTTTATCTAAGTCCTTATGCCCCCCTATCCCCCCGTTACTCTGTTCTAGTCCCGAGTTCCTATCTCCAAGTTCCATTATTTATATGTTTTATTTTTTTAACTTTTTTATTTTTAAGTGATTTTATCATCTATCAAGACTTCTTATCATTATTTATTGATTCTATTGATGTTGCCACAACTGTGAGTATAGTACCAACAATTTTAATTATGGTTAGAGCATCCATCTATCCTACCTCCTTTAAAGTGAGTATACATATCTGAATAACTATCTTTTATTACGTACTTATCAACTTCTAAATTAATGTATATTGAAGCTTCTTTACTTAATTTAATCATTGGTTAAACCTCCTAATATTCTTCTGGAAGAATCATTGTTGAATAGTCTCCACTATCTATTACATAGATTTTCTTTTCACTAACTAATTCAACATCTTCTAATTCTATTGAGTATATTTCTTTATACTCTGGAACTTCTTGACTCTGTTCAATTATTATCTTGCTTCCTTGTTTTCTTATCTTAAAAACCTGTAAGTGGTCTAATTCAACAACTCCTTCATCTCTTAACTTATCAATCATACTCCACATAATTAGCTGTAATCTTATATCTACTTCCTCATTAATTCCTCTAGTAATAAATCTGTTATTTTTCTTAAACATTCCCTTTTCTCTCCTTATCATTACAAGTTTTTATAGTCATCTTTCCATTTCTTATTACACCTACACATAAAATTCTTTTCATTACCCTTTTACCTCCTTAAAATAGTAAAAGCCTTAATCACTACATCAATAGCAACTAAGGCTTTATACCTTACTTATTTCTTGTTTTAACATTGTTATAAATTCCTCTGAAAATACTTTATTCTTTATTGATTCTTTTATTAGGTCTATTAATTCTAATTCCGTTACATCAAGGCTTCTTGGAATATAAGTCTCATCACCTCTTCTAGTTGCTTTATATACACAAAACCTTACCTCATTTCTTTTTAGCTCCTTGATATATATCTTTTCTATTGTATATGTGTATTCATCATCTCCAA
Source organism: Clostridium sp. MB05 (assembly GCF_046581255.1). Lineage (NCBI taxonomy): Bacteria > Bacillati > Bacillota > Clostridia > Eubacteriales > Clostridiaceae > Clostridium > Clostridium sp. MB05. Next base: position 319,098 of record NZ_CP174370.1, read on the forward strand.
CTTTGCCTTGATTTATTATCTTACAATACTTAGTTTCCTTGATTATCTTCTCTTCTTTTAAATTCTTCTTATTCACATTAAATTAACCTCCATTTATTCTAATAGGAACTTAGAAAGTTCTTCTGTTGTTACTACTACAATTGCATAATCACTTGAAATCAAAAATAAGGAAGAAGTCCAATTAACTCCTTCACTACATTTAATTACATCAGTATATTCTGGTAATACTCCTTTCAATTTATCTTGTTTCAATATTTCGATATCTACGATATTTTCTACTATAAGTACATACCCACCTAAATCATTATCAATATCTCTTTCATATCCATAATTCTCATTGAGTATAGAAATTGTTCCTCTTATACTTTCAATAACCTCTACTCGTAAATTATTAAATTCAATTAATTGACTTTCTTTATAAACCTTTTTCATTATTTATTTCTCCCTTCTAAATATAAAAAACTCTTACCTGTATATTTAATACAAGTAAGAGTTCTACTAAATTAAGCTCTTATAAAATTCTATTGTTGGCTTATCATTATTTGTTAATAGATTTAATTTTTCATATGTTGAATCATATAAGTTATTCTCTTTAGCAAGTTTAATTACTTCATCATAAGATAACTCAAAAATATTGTCCGTTATACTATAGTAAAAATCATCATTAATCACTCCAAAGAAATACTTAACTGAATCCTCATAGTTCATTCTTGGTATATCTTCTAAATCACAATTTTTATCTGTATAACATCCATTTCTATCATTCCATTGTAGAAATTCAGTTATTCTAATTCTTTTAATCTCTTGACTCAATATATCACCCTTCTTAATGCCATGTTTTTTATTCATTATTATTATATATATTTATCCTTTAATTTAAATACTATTTACTATTCATTTGATGCAACTGCTACTAATGAATTTACATAAACATTATCATGTAATATTGTTTGAGCTCCTATTATATCATTTATTATATTTATACAAGGTACATTATCATCTATTTTCAATGTCTTAGCATACTCATATGCACTTAATGGTTTTCCCTTTGATATATTCAACTTATATGCTGGATGTGCAGTTTCAAAATTCTTATTATGTACATATCTTCGTGCAATCCCATTATAATTACTACTATTAGACCTTTGTATTTGCTCCCATATAGTATTATTTAAAGTCCATGCTGAATTATTATTCCCATTTTTATCAAAAATATCATCTCTATCATGAACTACATGATGCTTTATATTAAAATGAGTTAATATCTTTTGATAGAATACCATATTATTTTTAGAACCTGTATTTAATACATATATAGTTCTATCATCGTAATATTTATCTAATATATGCCTAAAAACTATAGCTTCTGTATCTCCTTCTACCAATATTACTTCATCTACATAAAAGGCTTCACAAACGTATGGATTAAATCTATTTATCATCTGAACATAATCTTTATTTTCATTAGCTTGGAATATATCATGTCCAACTTGATAAGTTTCTGTTGTTTCATCATTCAATTTTACTACTCTCACTAACGATGAATGTGGTTTAGATATATCAATCATTATAGGTGAATGTGTAGCACAGATTATTTGAAAAGGACTATCTTCTACCAAACTATATAGTTCCTTTCTTAACGCTCTTGATGCTTTTGGATGCATAAACAGTTCTGGTTCTTCAAATAATATTATATATTTCTTCTTGTTTGTATTAGTATCATTTTTTAGAAATGCTATAAAATTAAATAACGCTTGTCTTATTATTCCGTGACCATGCTGATTTACATTTTCAATTCTATCTACGCCTTCCTTTTTAACGTTAACAGAATGATTCCCTTTAAATGATTTTATAACATCTATTCCACTTTCATCTTTCTGCTCTATTTTTAATGTTAAATCTGGAAAAATATTATTAAATCTCTTACTTATTCTTTCATTATAGTTTAAAACATCATCTGATTCTGTAATTTTCTTCTGCAAATCACTAATTTTCTCAAAGGCTAATTTATACTCTTCTCCAAACTTATCCTGTATTTTTTTCAAGTAGTCCTTCTCAATTATATCATTAACTTTTTTTTCAAATGATTCTGGTGTCTCTAGAGCATTAATAAATATCGGTTCTGGAGCATATTTTGTAAATAAAGTATCTAACCCTCCAAATCCATTTATCACAAAATCATTAACTTTATTATCTGGATTATATGTATATTTTTTGAATGATTTATCAACTTCATTCCATACTTTTTTTATTATGATTTTATTTGTATTAGGATTTACCCATTTATCAATCCACTCTGGCTCTACTGCTGAAAAATCTGTATTGTCTGTATCAAAATCTTCCTTTAAAAACTCTCCTATAATTTCTATAGGATTATTAGTATTATAGTTATTAAAATCTGATTTTTCAGCTTTTTGCTTAGAGTTAACAAAAAACTCATATGCTTTTAAAAAAGTGGATTTTCCTATATCATTTTGTCCTATTAAAAATATAATATTAGAATTCTCAAAATCTATTATATTTTTATCTCCTTTTAATCCTCTAAAATTTTTAATAATGAGTTTACATAACTTCATTAGTTCTCACTCCCTATAATATTTATACTACAATAACAATTTTATCATACTAAATAATAAAGGTCCATATAAAAACTATTTTCTACCAAAATAAACTCTTACTTAAATTCTAAGTAAGAGTTCTAATCTAATTTTTCATATATATTTTTTACTTAATTCCAAAATACTCATTTCTAATCTTGGCTATATATTCTTCTCCAACCTTATCGAAAATATCTAATAATTCATTATAAGTATTTCTATCTGCACCTATTTTATCCCATAAACTTTTTCCAATTAGAACATTATTATCATTATCCATATCAAATAACTTATATGGTATTGCATGTGCCGATTTATAAATCTCACCTTCACCAGCAGGATTATATGGTAAAGCAAAAAATGCTTCTGAATTTTGTTCTGCTGTCATTAATCTTAACATGTCCTTTTTAGCAGTTTCTGTTTGGTCTAAATTAGGTTTTACAGTTTTTAAAGAATAGTATTCTTCTGTTCTATCTTCACGCTTAATGTATAAATCAAATAATACATTAACATCTTGGTATCTGTCCGTTTCTAATTCTCTTAGGAATTCTAATTCCTCACTTACAGTTTTTACTTTTACAGTACTCCCTTTAGCTTTAGTCTTTGAAGTGTTTTTTTGCTTTCTTTGATTTTCTAATATATTATCTATCTTTTCTATTTGCCATGAATTTAATCTTATTGTCTTTACATATTGATTTTCTGCAATAGCTCCCGAACCTTCTGCTATTATTTTAGCTATCTGTTCAAAGATACCTTGTCCTAAAGATGTAACAAAGGAACGTTCAAATTTAGAACCTTTCCATACTTCTATTGGTACTAATCTATACCCAAATGGATTTTTATTTTTTATCTCTTCTTCATTAAACGGTTCTTGAACTGTCCTTTTTTCAACAATTCTCTTCATTACTCCTCTTAAGTGTTCTTCAATTTTATTTCTAGTTTCAATGTTCATATATTTATCCCATCCCTATTATTCAATATAATTATATTATACATTAAAACTATTTAATAAGATAAAAAAAAGTAGAAGATTAATCCCCTACTTTTCTAATATTTCTATTAATTTACTTCCTAATATTTTTGCAACCTTTACTGGTACTGCATTTCCTATTTGAGTATATTGGTCATTTATAGTTCCATTTATTTTATATCCCTTAGGAAATCCTTGAATAGCTATATACTCTTCTATACTTAATGGTCTATCTTCATACGGATGACCTATATTGGTACTTTTTTGTATAGGAGATGTTAGTAATGTAGGACTTGGTTCATTAGCTTTTACTCTTCTAAAATAACCTGTTTTTCCTCCACCTGACTTATATGCTCCACCCATAGCTTTTTCTACTATAGACTCATCTAAATCTCTCCAATTTCCTCCACCTAAAGGTATTAACTTCATATACTTTAATCTTTCTTCTGAATACCTAACATAATTATGTTCTATATTTCCTAAGCTCTTTATAACATCACCCACAGTATTAAATGGATTTTCTGTATTCTTCCCATGTGTTATCTCTGGAAATGTATATACTTTATTTAAATCTTTTCTTATACCTACAAATATTACTCTTTCCCTTTTCTGTGGAACACCATACTCAGCAGAATTTACTACCTTATATTTAACATCATAGTCCTTAACTTGATTTAATAGATATTCTAATGCACTACCATTCTGCTCTTCTTTTTCTAATGGTGGAAAATCTTTTCCTCTTTCATTTAATGGTCTATGTTTTAATGGTGCTGAAAGTAATCCTTTTACATTCTCTAATAAGAATGCTTTAGGTTCTACCTCTTCAATTAAATCTATGAATTTTAACATAGCCATTCCTCTTTCATCAGAAAAAGCCTTTCTTTTTCCAGCCGTACTGAAACTTTGACATGGGCTTCCTCCAAAGATTAAATCTACCTCATCATCATGCTTTAAATTAGCATCATGATATATTTTTTCTTTAGAGTATTCCATAATATCTCCATTTACTACATTAAATGTAGGATTATTTTGTTTTAATGTTACACAGTATTTTTCTTCTAATTCTACACTCAATTTTACATCAAAGCCTGCTTCATGTATCCCTATATCTAATCCGCCAGCTCCTGCAAAAAATGAAATTGCAATTCTACTCATTTTTACACCTCTTGAAATATTATGTCGTTGTAATTATAACATTTTTTTTGAAATCGGTCCACTACTTTTTTAATTCTTCCCTCAAACATTTGTTCTATTCATATTTTCTATTGAATTTAAAGGAACTATACCAAAATTATCCGTATAGTTCCTATCAAATATAATATCTATTTTTTGTAAAAACCGCATTTACTTATGGTACGGTTCATTCTTCATTATCCTAAATGCTCTATAAATTTGCTCTAAAAGCATAACTCTAAATAGTTGATGGGGGAAAGTCATTTTTGAAAAACAAAGCTTGTAATTTGCTCTTTTAATAACACTTTGTGATAATCCCAAACTTCCCCCAATTATAAATGCTATATTAGAATTACCCATCACTCCACAGTTCTCTATGAAACCTGCAAACTTCTCTGATGTTAAGTTTTCTCCCTTTAAGTCCATTGCCACCACAAACATATTATCTTTTATTTTTGATAATATAAGATCTCCTTCTTTATCTTTTATTTGTAGTTCTTCTTTTTCTGATGCATTATCTGGAGTTTTCTCGTCTGGAAGTTCTATTATCTCTAGTTTACAGTATCTACTTAACCTTTTAGAGTATTCATCTATTGCTTGCTTTAAATATTTTTCTTTTAGCTTTCCTACAGAAATTATTGTTATATTCATATTATTCTCTCCTCATATGTTCTAGGTTATATTGCTTTATTCTATATATCTTTGATTATATAATTCAGTAGATTTATCCTTATCAGATATCTCATTAAAATTACCTACTTCTATGAAGCTATCTGCATTTGTAAAGTTATCTACATCAATTATTGTTGTTCCTTTTTCAACTAGAGGCCTTTTCTTTAAATATATTCTAAGTACGTCAGCGTTATATACAGCCTTTATTCTATTTGATTCTATATTTGGTACATAGAAACTCTTTTGAAAACTTGATCCCTCTTGAAAAACTGCAACCATTGAATTTTCATTACTAAAAATTTTATTTTTTTTAACTTTAATTGTTATATGATCCTCTTCATAGTCTATATCTATATCCTTCTTATTTATTCCTATTAGCTTTCCTTCTATTAGATATCTATCACCATAATCTATAAAGTCTAAGTTTGATTCATCTTCAATGCTATCCAGAACAGAACCTACAACATCACTATTTAAAACTGTATCTACTATATTATTCATTAGCTCTTCATTTGTGATTAATGTTGTGAAAACCTGATTAAATACACTATTAAATGTTCCACCAAATATACTAATTATATCATTTCCACTACTAAAACTTTTCTGATTGTAATCAATATTATTATTGTTATTATTCATGCTTCCACTAAACATCCCACTCATCATATTATTTATTAAAAAAGGGAACATTTCAAACATTTTTTATCTCCTGCCTTATAAATTCTTATATAATATAATTATTTTATATAAGAATTTTTGACACAAAAAATAGCTAGTAAATTCAAGTGTTCTACAAATTTACTAGCTTAATTAATCTAATAACCTATATTATCGTTTATAAAAATTACATGAATCCTATCTTTTTTACTTTGGCTTGCAATAACAGTAAACTCTCTACATATTTTTTCTTTGCTCTTACAATCCATACAATATCCGACTTTAGCACATGGAGTATGTTTATTTAATCGCTTAGCATTCGCTGGTGCTGCCACTTCTCTAATTCTTTTAATAGCTTCATCTATATTCTTAACTATCTTATTTACTCCAACTAAAAGAATAACTTTTTCTGGACCATATAGCATAGCTGCAACTCTATTTCCATTACCATCAACGTTATATAATTTTCCATCCTCTGTTACCGCATTACTGCTAGCAAAATATGCATCTGCAAAAAAGCTTTCTTTAAATATTTGTGTGATTTTTTCTTGAGTTAATCCACCTTCATATCTATCTAAGAATTTATACCTTCCACTTCTTAAGTGATCTATAACTCCATACTCAAATAAGGACATAGATCCTCCGCAAGATACTGTAGATTTATCCGCAACTAATTCCTCTATTTTTGATATTAACTCTTCCTTTGTTTTCACTAAATAACCATTCATATTATTAGATTTTAATGCTTCTATTGTTTTAATTATCTTTTGCTCATTAACCAAATTAAGATTACTATCCATATAAGCTCCTCCATTAATTATATAATAGTCTTATTATAATAAATTAACTTTGACTTTAAAAGCTTTTGTAAATATAAAACTTTTTCTTATAAATTTTAAATATATTAATAAAAGTGAATAATTAAATTACTCATTTTTATTTTTCATTATATATTTCTTTTACCTTTGTTGGCAATTTGCTAGTTTCCACCTCTTCATAGCTTTTTGCTTTATCATCTTTTACATATATCATTAGATATCTGTCACTCTTTAAAACTTTATTTGCTGTAAATGTAACTAGCTTTTCGCTGCCATTCTTATCGTACCCATTTATTTTATATTCATATGTTTTGTATCTTGGATCAGTTGTTATATCCTCATATTCATTTACTGTTTTAATATAATACTTTGTTGAGCCTAATGTAATTAACTTATTAGAATTTATCAATAATAAAACACCACTTAAAATTAGTATAAAAACAACAATTCCTATTGCTTTTTTCATATTATTACTCTCCTTAAAATTTACTTTAAATAAATTATATATGCTTTATTCATAAACTCATATTTATAACAATTACATTAACCTTTCATTTTTGTAATAAAAAAGTCGCCAAGGCAACTGTGGAGCCGTCGACTTTTTTTAGCGCATGTGCATTTCCGAAGCTTGCCTGAGGAAAATCTTGCACGCGCACTATATTCTATTTTTTATTCTTTAGGCCCATAAGCTTTAATTAAAGAAAGTGATTAAATTATCTACAATTAAATTAGAAATATGATTTCCTAAAGAATAAAAAAAGACCTATATTTAATAGGTCCTTGTAAAATTATTTTCCGCAACACTTCTTATATTTTTTTCCACTTCCACATGTGCAAGGGTCGTTTCTTCCTATTTTGTTATCATTTCTTACCATTGCAGAATCTCTATATTTCTTTTGAATTTCTTTTCTCTTTTCTGGTGAGAATATTCCTTCCCATTGTGGTAATGTGTATAGATATTCTGCCTTAGCATCTAACATATTAAAGTATAAATTTTCTAAATCTACTTCTAATGATATTTCATCAGTAGCTGTTACAGCTTCTAAATCAAGTGTATTTTTTAGACTATCATTTATTCCATCAATAAATCCCATAATAAATTCTGGAGTTGTATTGTTATTATTAGCTAGTTCATCTATTGTAAAAGTAAACTTCTCCTTATGCTTTGCTAATAACTCTTTGTATAAAGCTTTTTCTATTTCCATATACTCATCCCAAAAAGCTTGTTCCCCTTTTGTCTTAACATATTCAACTACCATATCTGTCCATTGTTTATATAAACTCATATCTCATTCTCCTTCTTAAACGGTTTTTATATTAATTATAATAAATTTTTATTCATTAGTCTTAACAATATAAGATGCTTCTTCATTGCAATAACTACACTTATTCCCTTTTAATTCTTCTATAATAGGAAATGTTTCTTCGTAATTAATTAAATCATCCATTGCATCATCAATATGAACTTCACATGCATATATTTTTTTACTATCCATTATAATTCATCTTCTTCCTTATAACTAAATTTCTATTAAGTTGCTTGGAGCATGCCTGCTTGCCATAGTTAAGAAAATATCTTCTTGCTGGACTATATTATTTTCATGAAGTACTGAATTAACTGTTTGTAAAGCTAAATCAGGATGATTATTAGTTCCACTTAAATGACCTAATATTATCTTTTTATGTAATTTATATCTAACTAGATCAACAATTGCTTTGCCACAATCCTCATTAGATAAATGACCAACCTCGCTTAATATTCTTCTTTTTAAGTTATATGGATATGGCCCAAATTTCAACATATTTACATCATGATTACTTTCTAACAAAATAATCTCTGAGTCTCTTATATTCTCTCTTATTTCTTCTGTATATATTCCAAAGTCCGTTGTAACACTAATTTTTTTTCCTTTAGAATGCATAGTGTATCCAACTGGTGCAGCTGCATCATGAGGTATATTGAATGATATTACATCTAAATCTTTTATTGATAAGGTAGATCTTCTATCCATTATCCTTATATTATGTTCTTTTATTTTTCCTATATTCCCTTCCATAACCGCCCACGTATCTGCATTGCTATATATAGGAATATCATATTTACGTGATAATACACCTATTCCTTTTATGTGATCTGAGTGCTCATGAGTTACAAATATTCCATCTATCTCATTAGGATTTTCTCCTATACTCTTTAAGGCATCATCTATTTTTTTTCCTGGTAACCCCGCATCTATTAATATCTTAGCATTTTCTGAAGCGATAAACATGCTATTGCCACTGCTCCCACTATATAATGAGCAAAACTTCATTTTTCCATCCCTCACGTAGATACTATTCTACTACTCTTACTATATCTGCTCCTAAAGCAGTAAATTTATTTTCAATATGCGGATATCCTCTATCTATATGCTCTATTTCTAATATTTCGGTTACGCCTTCTGCAATTAATCCTGCTATAACCATAGCAGCTCCAGCTCTTAGATCTGTCGCTATAACTTTAGATCCTACTAATTTATCAATTCCCTCTACTATAGCAGTTCTACCTTCTACCTTTATAGTTGCACCCATTTTCTTTAATTCATCTATATGCTTATGTCTACTTTCCCAAATACTTTCAGCTATTAAACTTTTTCCTGGAACAACACTTAATAAAGCTGACATTGGTTGCTGTACATCTGTTGGAAATCCTGGATATGGAGCTGTTTTTACATTAACTCCCTTTAAATCTCCTTCAACATAAACCCTAACACTATCATCGCCCTCTTCAACTATTGCTCCCATTTCAGTAAGTTTTGCTGCAATTGATTCTAAGTGCTTTGGTATAACATTTTTTATAGTAACATCACCTTTTGTTGCTGCTGCTGCAATCATAAAGGTCCCTGCTTCTATTTGATCTGGTATAACACTATAATTGCATCCTGATAACTTTTCAACACCCTTTACTCTAATTACATCCGTTCCTGCACCTTTTATATCTGCGCCCATAGAGTTTAAGAAGTTTGCAACGTCTACTACATGCGGTTCTTTTGCAACATTTTCAAGTATAGTTGTTCCTTCTGCTAAAGTCGCTGCTATCATAACATTTATAGTTGCTCCAACTGTAACAACATCAAAGAATATATTTGCTCCATGTAAGTGTTCAGCTTCTACAGTAACAGCTCCATGCTCTATACTTACTTTTGCACCTAATGCTTCAAATCCTTTTATATGTTGGTCTATTGGTCTAACTCCTATAGGGCATCCCCCTGGAAGTTCTACCCTTGCTTTTTTAAATCTTGATAATAAAGCTCCTATAAAATAATATGATGCTCTCATTCTTCTTACATCATCAGTACATGCCTCTACACTTATTACATCACTTGCATCTATTTCTAAAGTGTTATTATCTATTTTATTTACTGAGCATCCAAGGCTAACTAAAATTCTTTCAAGACAATGAACATCTTCTATATCTGGTACATTATCTATTAAACACTTTCCTTCACTAGCCATTATTGCTGCTGGTAATATAGCTACAGCTGAATTTTTAGCACCATTTATATCAACTGAACCATTTAAAACTTTTCCTCCATTTATAACTAACTTTTCCATCCATTTCACCCTTATCATAATTTATATATATCTATTAATCTTTCCTAATATTTCAACTATTATCCATCATTATTCTGTAATAATTTAGTTTTCTTAAAAACTTACAATACTCATTATAACATAAAAATAATTTAAGGAAATAGAGTTTTTTCTTCCAAAACTCTTTTTTAATAACCTTTTTTACTACCTTTATAATATTCAAACTTTTCTTTATATATCTTTTTTAATTTTTTGTAATATGTTATAATTTATAAAAACGTTTATATGTAATTTTAAATACATATAAATTAATTTAATATGAGAGGCTAAATCTATGAAATATTACTTAGTAGCATTATTTGATGATGAATCTTATAAAAATTTAAATCCTATTCAAAAAAATCTTTCTAAAAGATTTAGAGCTAATAGGAGCTCTCCAACACCATATATTCCTTTAGAAGTAATTGAAAATCCTAATATAGAGAAATTAGATGTTGTTATAGATAAAATAGTGAAGCCTTATAAGAATTTTAAGGTTCAATTATCTACTGAAGTTTCAATTTCAGAAACTAACAAAACTCTAAATATGAGAATAGAGGATGTTGGGTATATAAAAAGACTTACTAGACTAATGAGCGATACCTTAAAGCTATATGGATTTAACACACAAAATTATAGTAGTGAGCCATCAATGCATATATCCTTAGCTAGTCTTAATTATATTCCAAAAGATATGAAAAAGTTTGATGGTGAAGTTAACTTTAAATCTAATTGTGAAACTCTTAAAGTTGATAGAATTGAAATATGGAAATTTTCTACTAATAAAAGAGAAACATTAGTAAAAAGTTATCCTTTAAAAAAGAATTTATATCTTTAATATTGAAAAGTGCTTAATTTTTTAAGCACTTTTTTATATTTTCATAATATATAAAAAATTTATTTTTTTGTATTCGTTTACCACACTTTTCATTTATGAAATCTTTTTGTAAAATATATTATAGTAAATCCTTAAAAACAGGGGGATATTTATGGAAATTATAGCTTTCTTTGAATCACAAAGAGAAAAAAACAAACAAATCATTATTGATAGTACTCTAAGTGAATATAAAATTTGGGCTAGAAAACATCTAGAACTACATACAAAACTTAGCTCATTAGCTGATGAAACTAAGTGTTATAAATATTGGATAGATAATGATAATCCAATAAATAAATCAGTATTGTTCGAAAAATACTTAGATTGCTTTGACCATATCATTAATATTGGAATTGATAGGCACTATGATCATATTAAGGAAGTTGTTATAAAGCCAAATGATTATTGCTTAAGTGATCAATTTTTAAATCTTTTTATAGATTTAAATGACTTAATAATATCACCTTCTGATGATCATTACATGACTCTTATTGAAGATTTTATAAGTCTAGGAATTACTTTAGGCTATTCAGAATCTAAAATTAAAGAATCATTTATTAGTAGATAATAAAAAACCTTCTAGATTTCTAGGAGGTTTTTTAATATTTCTTTATCATAAGTGTAATACTATCTTAGAGGTGATTTTATATGTTAGCAATTTTATATGCAATAATCTCGGGGATATCTATGACACTTCAAGGTGTTTTTAATACTAAGTTAGAAGAAAAAGTTGGAACCTGGGAAACAAACGTTATAGTACAAGGAACCGCACTTATTGTAACATTAATTATTGTAATGTTTTTTGGCAAAGGAAGTTTCAAGAATGTAAAAGATGTAAATAAAATCTATTTACTAGGTGGAGTCCTTGGCGTAATAATTATTTTTACTGTTATGAGAAGTATTGGCGCAATGGGTGCTACATGTGGTATCGCTATAATTTTAGTTGCACAACTTGCTTCTGCTGGAGTTGTTGATGCTTTTGGTTTATTTGGTGTTGAAAAAATATCTTTTCATCTTAGAGAGTTTATTGGAATAGCTATAATGATATTAGGAATTATTATATTTAAGTGGAGAGTGTAAGCTCTCTTCTTTTTTACTCTTTAGAAAATTATACTATTAACAAAAATCATACTTTTAATATACTATATATTGTGATCAATTTTAGGAGTATAGTATGTTTTCACTTAATAAAAAATTAGATTCAAACTTAAAAAATTGTATGTTATCAAAACCCTATAATAATTATAGAGTACTTATTAAATATAAAAAATTTCATGATAGCTTAATAAAAAAAATTCCCTCTTATAAAGGTGAATTTATAAGTAATATAAAGCATTGTCAATTAATATGTGCCAGACTAAATTCTAATGGTATTCAAAGATTACTAGAATATCCAGAGGTTGATTATATTTGCTTTGACGAATACTTCTCTTTATGTGGTATGAGCGTTAGTACTGCAAATAAAATTAGAATATCTAGTAAAACCAAAGTTAAAGGTAGAAATGTTAGTGTTGCAATTATAGATACTGGCGTTTATCCCCATCCTGATTTAATTACTCCTTATAATAGAATAATTACATTTATAGATTTAATAAATGGATTAAAATATCCTTATGATGATAATGGACATGGAACTTGTACCGCCGGAATAATTGCTGGAAGCGGAGGAAAATCCAATGGAATGTATAGTGGAATTGCTCCTGAATGTAATATTCATTGCTATAAAGCCTTTGATAAAAGTGGAAAGGGGTTTATATCTGATGTACTTAATGCAATAGAGATGATTATTGAAGAAAATGAAAAGCATAATATAAAAATCTTATGTTTACCATTTGAATTATTACATTATAATGTATTTTTCCAAAAGTGTTTCAATTTAATGGTATTATCAGCAAATAGTAAAAACATAACTTGTATAGTCCCAAGTGGTAGTAATAAAAATTTAGAAGGGTCAATTACAGGAATTGCTTTATGCAATGATTGTATAACCGTTTCAGGTTATGACTCTACATCAAAAATTAAACCTTATACTTATTCATCAGTTGGTACATTAAAAAAGGACTCAAAACCTAATTTATGTGCTGCCTGCGTTGATATAGTTTCTTTAAACTCTAATACCAGTTATATTTCTGAAAGAGATGGAATTAAGTTATATCCTTCAAAGCTAGATAGTTCATATAAAACCTTTAGTGGTACTTCCCTAGCTGCAGCTTATGTATCAGGCGTATGTGCTTTAATTTATGAAAGCAATCCGGATTTAACCCCCAAAGATATATCATCTCTTTTAAAGGTATCATGTGAGTTACTAGATATTCCTAAAAACTATCAAGGCGATGGTAAAATAAATATTAACTCTATAATAAAATGAAAGGTACTAATAAAAGCACCTTTCATTTTATATCTCTTTAATATATATTTTATTGAACTATATAATTAGTTGGATCTACTGGTTCATTATTTACTCTAAGTTCAAAATGTAAATGCGGTCCAGTGCTAAATCCAGTGTTTCCTATTGCTCCAATTACAGCTCCCTTTTTAACTTTATCTCCTACCTTAACATAAAATCCATCTAAGTGTCCATAATATGTAATCATATTATCTTCGTGCTTAACCATTATTAAATTACCATAGCCACCATCATTATATTGAGCATATATAACTTCCCCATCCATTGCAACTAAAACATCATCTCCTGTGTTCCCTGCAATATCTATTCCTTTATGGAAAGAGTTCCATCTCTCGCCATATCCAGACGTCATATCTCCTCCTCTAGTTGGACTTTTTAAAAAAGCGATTCCATAATTATATGGATTTTTAGTTCCTCTATAAACTTTTTTGCTTATTGCTTCTTTTATCTTTTCCTCCTTAACTATTTTAGTGCTTATAAGTTTATCATTTTCATATGTAACTTCTTTTACTTGCTTTTTCAGACCTACTTCTCCATCTTCAACCTTTGTTTCTCCTAAATACATAGAATCACTTGGTATTATTATTGTGTTAGGTTGTATTTTTATATTATCTTCATTTACATATTTTATACTTAGCTTTAAGTTACTTGAATTTTCTTTTGATAAATCATATATAGCACTAGTCAGTTCTTCATTTGTTTGTAATAAAGCTACATCAAATTTATTTTCTTGTAGTTTTATATCTCCATTTATTTGAAAAGATACTATTGAACTTCCTTTAATCTTCTTTTCGCTTATATATTTTTCCAAAACTAAATTTGTTATATTACTAATATCATTCTCTATTGAAGTATATCCTATAATCTTATCATCTAACCTTACTTCATACCCGTTTATTCTTCCTGTTAAAGCCACAATTAGATTATCAAGTATATTATTTCCACTTGATACTTTATTTGATATAGAATATGTTTGCTTATTTAGATTTATATTGCTGAAGCTTTCATCTGTTTGAGCCTTTACCTTAGTAAAACTAATATTTAAAATAAGCCCTATAACAAATATTGATAATGTAGCCTTTTTAGCTACCTTTATCGAGTCTCCTTTTATATCCATAAAATCTCCTTTCATTTTAATAATGTTAAGCAACACATCTATTAGTTTTCCCAATTTTAGAAATAATATTCTTTTTATATATTCTATAGTTTTGTTGAGCCTATTACTCCACTTTGTTATAATTATGTTATTGCAATATTACTGTTAGAAAGGTGGTTGTAATTATGAGCACTTTCATGCTTAAATCAAAGCCTTTAAAATTTACTCCTATAAGTAATATATTTATTGAAAAATATATGCCTAAAGCTCGAGGAGAATTTATTAAAGTATATCTTTTAATGCTTAAATATAATTTTACTGGTGAAATTGGAGTTAATGCCTCAATATTAGCTACATCATTAAATCTATTAGAGTCTGATATAATAAATGCACTTAATTATTGGAATGATGAAGGTGTTATAAGGCTAATCCCAATTGATAAAATGGGAAACTTTGATATAGAATTTATAGATCTATCTTCTGATAATAATGTTGATAAAAGTGAAATTAACTTATTAGCAGAACTTTCAGATGAAACTAATAATGGTATGTTGAAGGATATAGAAAGACTACTGGGTAGACCTCTATCCCCTAGCGAGTTTACAACTTATATAGGATGGAAAAAAGATTTTAATTTTTCTTCTGAATTAATCCTTCTAATAATTGAATTTTGTGTTTCTAAGGGTAAAACTAACCATAGATATATAGAAAAAGTAGCACTAGCATGGAACGAAATGAAAATAAAAACTATTGATGATGCACAAAATTATATAAGAAAAACAGAAGATAAATGGGGAACCTACAGAGAAATACTTAAATTTTTAGGAATTAGAAATACAGATATAATGAAGCCTCAGGAAGATATGTTAGAAAAATGGACTACAAATTATGGTTTTTCATTAGATATAATAAAAAAAGCTTGTGATATTTGTTTTCAAAGGCTAAATAGAGCGGATTTTAAATATATAGATGGAATATTATCAAGTTGGAACAAAGATAACTTAAGAAGCCTAAAGCAGATCGAAGAAAAAGAGGTCTCTTATAAGAATCTATCTTCAAAGAAAAATTATGCTAATTCTAATTCAAATAATTTTAACAAGCCTAAATTAAGATTTGATAATTTTAAAGGCCGTGACTATGATTATGATTCTTTAGAAAAGAAACTGTTAGGATGGGATAATGATGATTAAAGGATATGAAAAAGATTTAACTTCAATATATGAAAATATAAAGATTGAGGAACAAAAAAATTTAAATAATAGACGAAAAGAAATAGAAGAAAAATATCCTGAGATTTTACAGCTAGATAATTTAATTCAAAAAAAGTCTTTAAATTTATCTTTGTCTATATTAAAGGGCTTAGATGAGAATTCTTTAAAGAAAATTAAAGAGGAAATAACAGATTTAAGATTTAAAAAATGTGAAGCTTTAGTCTCTAGAGGATATAGTCAAGAATATTTAAGTCTTCATTATAGATGTCCAAAATGTAAAGATGAAGGGTATATTGGAATTAACAAATGCTCTTGTTATAAGAAAAAGTTAATAGAATTATACTATAAAGACTCTGATTTAGAAGATACCTTAAAAGAAATTAACTTTAATGCTCTTGATATTTCTTTATTTTCTAATCATAAAATAAGTGATGATAAATTTACACCTAGAAAAAATATTGAAAATATTATTCAATATTTAAAAGGAGATTTTATTCATAATTTTAATAATACTAATGATAATATACTATTTTATGGTGATTCTGGAACTGGAAAAACTTTTTTAAGCTGCTGTGTAGCTAAGGAGCTTCTTGATGAAGGATATTTAGTTGTTTACAGGACTATAGATGAGTTAATTAAAAACCTAAGGGATATACGATTTAATGGTAATATGGAATTAGAAAATTTTTTAATTAACTGTGATTTATTAATTATAGATGACTTAGGTGCAGAGCAAATAACTGATTTTTCAGCTACTGAATTTTTTAATCTATTAAATAAAAAATTATTAAAGAAGAAGAAAATGCTAATATCAACAAATTTAACTCTATTTGATATTAGAAAAACATATACGGAAAGAATTTCTTCTAGATTACTTGGTAATTTTAAGTTATATAAGTTTTACGCTGAAGACATAAGAATTCAATTAAACTTAAAAAGAAGATAGGAATTTACTATTCCTATCTTCTTTTATTTTTTATCTATCTTACAAAAATATTTTAAAAAAACAAAAAGCTTTGGAAAATATTCCAAAGCTTCTGGAGCTGGCAATAGGAATCGAACCTACAACCTGCTGATTACAAGTCAGCTGCTCTACCGTTGAGCCATGCCAGCACATATTATATATTTCTTATCACTTAAAGTGGCGACTCAGAAGGGGCTCGAACCCTCGACCTCCGGCGTGACAGGCCGGCACTCTAACCAACTGAGCTACTGAGCCAAAATTTATGGTGGAAACAACAGGGATCGAACCTGTGACCCTCTGCTTGTAAGGCAGATGCTCTCCCAGCTGAGCTATGCTTCCATGAATGGTGACTCCTAGGGGAATCGAACCCCTGTTACCACCGTGAAAGGGTGGTGTCTTGACCGCTTGACCAAGGAGCCATATAATGGAGCTGGCAATAGGAATCGAACCTACAACCTGCTGATTACAAGTCAGCTGCTCTACCGTTGAGCCATGCCAGCATTTATTATATATTTATCACTTTAAAGTGGCGACTCAGAAGGGGCTCGAACCCTCGACCTCCGGCGTGACAGGCCGGCACTCTAACCAACTGAGCTACTGAGCCAGATTATGGTGGAAACAACAGGGATCGAACCTGTGACCCTCTGCTTGTAAGGCAGATGCTCTCCCAGCTGAGCTATGCTTCCATGAATGGTGACTCCTAGGGGAATCGAACCCCTGTTACCACCGTGAAAGGGTGGTGTCTTGACCGCTTGACCAAGGAGCCATATTTATTTTGTATCACTTTAAAGTGGCGACTCAGAAGGGGCTCGAACCCTCGACCTCCGGCGTGACAGGCCGGCACTCTAACCAACTGAGCTACTGAGCCAGATTATGGTGGAAACAACAGGGATCGAACCTGTGACCCTCTGCTTGTAAGGCAGATGCTCTCCCAGCTGAGCTATGCTTCCATAAATGGTGACTCCTAGGGGAATCGAACCCCTGTTACCACCGTGAAAGGGTGGTGTCTTGACCGCTTGACCAAGGAGCCATGTTTGTTTTTAGCTTATTGTTACTCGCTATTCGCTCGGCGAGCACATAAACTATAATACCTAAATTTTAATATAGTGTCAACACTTTTTAACAACTTTTTTTTTTATTTTTAAAATACTTTGGTTATCTATATTTTCATACTAGTAATTTAAGACTTTTGTTAGCTTATTTTGATTTTTTAGACACTTTTATATTAATAAAAATATACTGCTTATATTTAAAGCATTTATATACATTCTAGTCCTCTAATTTAGTATCCCATATTTGATAAGTTATATTACTATGATAGAATTATATTTATTATATTATTTTAAGGAGATTTTAATTATGATACATCATGATTTAATTATAGTTGGTGGTGGTGCTTCTGGATTAGTTGCTGCAATTACAGCTAAAGATTTTGGTTTAGACGTCGCCATAGTTGAAGGAACTGATAGGATAGGCAAAAAAATACTCACTACTGGAAATGGAAGATGTAATATATCTAATAGAACTATTTCTTTCCCTTTCCTTTCTTATCATAGTGAAAATACAGGATTTTTTTCTAATGTATTATCTAATTTTGATATAAATGATACAGAAAATTTCTTTTTATCATTAGGTCTTCCAATAATAGAGTTACAAAATGGCAAGGTGTATCCTAGGTCGCTACAAGCTTCATCAGTTGTAGATATATTAAAATTAGCGTTAGAAGATAGGAATATTCCCTTATACACAAACTGCAAAGTAAAAGATATCCACAAGAAGAAAATCTTTAAATTATCCACAGGCAATGAAGAGAATAAGTTATTCACATGTAATAAATTAATTTTAGCCTGTGGGGGAAAATCTGCAATTAAGACTGGTTCTGATGGCTCCGGATATAATTTAGCTAAATCTTTTGGTCATTCTATAATTAAAACTATTCCTGGAATAGTTCAACTAAAATTAGATAACCCTTATCTAAAATCAATAACAGGAGTAAAGTTTGATGGATATGCAATATTACTAGTTGACGGTAAACCTGTAAGAAAAGAGTTTGGAGAAATATTGTTTACTGATTATGGTATATCAGGACCTCCAATTTTACAACTTTCAGGGCATGCTTCAAAAGCATTACTAAAAACAAAAAAAGTTGAAATAGTTGTTGATATGATGCCTAACCAATCACTTAGTGAAGTTGAGGATTTCCTAGAAGGACACTTTGCTATGTTTTCTCATAGACCAATTATAGATGCTCTTATTGGAATAGTTAATAAAAAATTAATTCCTACACTTTTAAAAGAAGCAAATATATTAAATTTACATTCTCCTTGCTACGATTTAGCTTGGGATGAAAAAAAAAGGCTTATTAATTTATTGAAATATTGGAAGTTTAAATGCACAGATACTAATGGATTCAATCAAGCTCAAGTTACTATAGGTGGAGTAGATACTAAAGATGTTAATCCTAAAACATTAGAATCTAAATTAGTTGAAAATCTATATTTTTGTGGTGAAATCCTAGATGTAGATGGTGATTGTGGAGGTTTTAATCTTCAATGGGCTTGGAGCTCAGGATCCTCTGTTGCAAAAACAATTGCAAATTCCTAATATAAAATTAAAGGTTAATAAACAGAATTTTATCTGTTTATTAACCTTTTTAATATTTTCTCCAATGAGCTATTAACTTGGTTAATTCTTTATTATCGAAGGTTTCTATTCTATGTATAGTAGTTAAAGAACCATCCTCTTCTTTTATAAAACTTGATAATGACTTAATTTCTTCTCCATATTTACATTCCTTTTCAAAAGTAACCTTAATTTCTTCTAACTTATAGTTTTTAACTATATCCTCTGGCAAAGATTCTATAGCCCACTCTACATACTTTGTATTATTTACATGTTTATTAAAGTCTATATCCGTATATCTAACGCTAAATTTTCTTTCATACGTTACCTCTTTAAGCTTTTCTAACTTAGGTATTTTAAATTCTCCGTCTATATCTCCCTTTAATCCATATATCTCATATTGTTCTAAGGGGATTCTCATAGTTCTTCTTTTTTCCAAATTAATAAGTAAAAATATAGCATTAGCCTCTACTACTAAATTCCCACTTTCATCTTTTATTTCATACTTTCTTATAGCATAAAACTTTTTAAATCCAGCTGGCTCCGTTTTAACTAGAAGTTTTTCTCCGTACATAGGATATCTATTAACTCTTACATTATAATTATAAAATACCCAAGTCATATTATTTTTTAATAGTCCTTCCATTCCTGATCCTAATTCTTCTGACTGTTTCGTACCTATATCAGATAAAATATTTAATATTGTTGCTATAGAGCATTTTAAATTACTATCCACATCATAATAATGTAATTCATATTCTTTACTATAAATTTTTCCCATTTCGTTGCTCCTAATTTTAAATTTAAAACTCTGTAATTCTACAGAGTTTATTTAAGTTTATTTAATTCTCAAAACCTTTGTTTATAATATAGGATCTATAAGAATCTCTACCTCTTCATTTCTATCCCATACTAATATATTTAAATATGCCCTTGTATATGCTTGAATTAAAAATTGACCTATAAGTGCTAATATCATTCCTAAAATAGGTATAATAATATTACCAATTGTTAAAACTATTCCAAATCCAATTATTATTCCCGATATCGCTGCTAATTTTCCTATAGTTGTCCAGAAGTATCCCTTTTTAAATAATCTGAAGGTTTCTCCTATAGATTCAGTAATTGTTAAATCTCTTACTATTAGCATAGAGTTAAACAAAAATACAAATGGTCTCATTATAACCACTATAGCAATAAATAATGGAATTAATATAATTAATCCAATACCTATAGTTAAAAAGGCTAATAATACTGTAACTAAAATCAGGCTTACCATTGCTGCCAAAAGCATTAGGTATATTAAAATATTTAATCCTATTATACTCCACTTTCTTTGCCAAACATATATATTAGCACTTCTCCAACTTACTTCTTTTCCTTTATTTGCATCATCTAAAAGTTTAATAATGACGGCATTTGCATACATCATTATTAAACTAGCTAATGTAGTTAAAAGGAGTATTATTAGAATTGTTCCTATCCCAATGAAAGGAATATCTCTATCAAAATATGAATACGAATATGAATAAGATATTTTAAGAAAACTCGATAAAGCGATAGCGAATATCGTTCCAATAAGTATTACCATTGTAGGTAAAATAAATATTCCTATAACTTTTAAAATTTCTGTAATATTATTTTTAGATATATAAAAAGCTTTTGATAGTATTTCAGAAACTGATAAATAACTTCTTTTCTCTTCCACAATTTCACCTCTTTTATATTTTATATTTTATAATTCCATATTAATATATTAACTTAGACTAGAATTATTTACATTATTTTAAGTAAATATATTTTTTTACACATTATATTTTATTATAATTAATAATTTATTTCAAATTATTTACTATTATTTTTTATTTGAATATAAATGAAGAGATTACTACAAAAAATTTATAGTAATCTCTTATATATTATAATTCTTTTGTTACTCTTATAGTTTGATCTCTTCTTGGACCTACACCAACTATAGATATTTTAGTTTCAGTAAGTTCCTCTATTCTACATAAATACTTTTTCGCATTTTCTGGTAACTCTTCATAACTTCTAGCCTCAGCTACCTCATCTCCCCAACCTTCGAATTCTTCATATATTGGTTCACATTTAGCTAAGTCTTCTAAGCTTGCTGGAAAATAGTCTATAACTTTATCATTAAACTTATATCCAACACATATTTTTAGGCTTTCTAATCCTGCTAAAGTATCAATTTTAGTTACACATAAAGAAGTTAATCCTGATACTCTTACTGTAGTTTTTAATATAACAGCATCTAACCATCCACATCTTCTTGATCTGCCTGTAGTAACACCATATTCATGTCCTTTTTCTCTTATCCATTCCCCTATTTCATTATCTAATTCTGTTGGAAATGGACCCTTACCAACTCTTGTAGTATATGCTTTTGCAATACCAACTGCGTTTGTTACCATAGTAGGTCCTATCCCTGACCCGCTAGCAACCCCACAAGCTGTAGTATTTGATGATGTTACATATGGATATGTACCATAATCTATATCTAGAAGCATTCCTTGTGCTCCTTCAAATAGTACTGTTTTATCTTCTTTTATTTCATCATATAATCTAACAGATGTATCTTGTACATATGCTCTTAATCTTTCTGCTAGCTCTAAATATTCTGAAAGAATCTCATCATAATTTAAAGCTTCTCCACCTAGAACCTTTGTTATGTATTCATTCTTCACTTCTATATTTTCTTTTAATTTTTCTTTTAATATTCTTTCATTTATAAGATCACAAATTCTTATTCCACATCTTTCAAACTTATCTGTATAACAAGGTCCTATACCTTTACCAGTTGTTCCTATATCATTTTTTCCTCTTGCTTTTTCCTTTAGTTTATCTAAAACTTTGTGATATGGCATTATAACATGTGCTCTATCGCTTATTATAAGTTTTTCTGGAGTAACTTTAACTCCTTCACCTTCTAAATAATCTATTTCTGTAAATAAAGCTTTTGGATCTACTACAACACCATTTCCTATAATATTTAATTTATTATCATATAATATTCCTGAAGGGATTAAATGAAGTTTATATTGCTTTTCTCCAACTTCAACAGTGTGCCCTGCATTATTTCCACCTTGAAACCTAACTATTACCTCTGCTTCTTCTGCTAAGTAATCAGTCATTTTACCTTTACCTTCATCTCCCCATTGAGCTCCTAGAACAACAAATGCTGACATTTATATTGCCTCCTTATAAAAGGACTCATAAGTCCTTTATTTATAAATTAATTAATATTAATTTCCACCTACCATATTAGCAAAGTAAAAATAAAGTTTCAACCATTTCGCGAATATTTTTTTATATTTTATTTATATAATTCGTATTAATATTTGTATAATTGTCTATCAATCTTTAGTTTCTATTAAAATGAATTTAATTATTCTACAAAAGTAAATTTTCCGAAATATAATTTTTTATAGTTAAAGGGAGTAATTAAATTACTCCCTTTAACTTACATATTGTTATATTTTTCAGCACATACTTCCATAGCTTTTATTACTGAACTTCTAAATCCACTTTTCTCTAATTCTGCTACCGCTTCTATAGTTGTTCCTCCTGGTGAGCAAACCATATCCTTAAGTTCACCTGGGTGTTTTCCTGTTTCTAATGCTAATTTTGCTGATCCTAATATACTTTGTTCAGCCATTTTATATGCCTTATTTCTTGGTATCCCAAGCTTTACAGCAGCATCAGCCATAGCTTCTATAAACATAAATACATAGGCTGGCGAAGATCCGCATAAAGCTGTAAATGCATCAAAATATTTTTCTTCTAAAATTTCATATTCCCCAAAATTTTCATAAAGATTGCATATATATTTAAGTTCTTCTTTTTTTAAATTTGAATTTGGACATATAGCAGACATTCCTTCACCTACTAATGCTGGAGTATTTGGCATAGTTTTTACAATTTTATAATCCTTATCTAAGAAATTTTCTATATCTGATATACTTATTCCTGCTGCTATAGATATTATGATAACATCATCCTTTAGAAAGTTTTTAATTTCTTCTATGATTTGCTTATACATATTTGGCTTTACAGCTAAAAATAATATTTCTGACTCTTTTGCTACTTCTATATTACTAAGGGTACATTTTACTTCAAACTCCTTTAATATTTTATCCCTAGATTCTTCACTTCTTGTTGAAATAATTATATCTTTACTGCTTATCTCTTCTGAACTTAAAAGCCCTTTAAGCATTGCTTTTCCCATGTTTCCGCAGCCTATAAATCCTATTTTTTTATTCAATATATTCACCTTCTTATTAAAATCATTGTTAATAATTTTCTTAATTAATTATTATTTATAAATTCCCCCATTATACTCATAGAATAGCTTTATATTATAGTTACAAACTATTTGTAAGGAGGGATTAGTTATGAAAGATACTTTATTGCTTATTGATCTAGAAAGTAAAATAGATAACTTATTAAACTTTAATCCTTTAGAGGAAAATGTAAAACCTATTATTAAATTAGTCAATAAAGATAAGTTTTATGATATCTATATTTATCTTAGAGATTTAACTAAGGAAGAAATTTTAATAAAATATGTAAATAATTTTCTTATATTAAATCTCTCCTTAAAAAATAAAAATAATAAAGTAAATTTAAAAAGAGTATTCTATTTGGAAAATGTAGATATAGACAAAATTAAAAACATCGTTTGCGCTAATTTAATTTACTTTAAAATTCCAAAAATTTAAAATTAAATTTATAAAATAAAGCTATGCATTTGCATAGCTTTATTTAGTCTTTATAAACTAACTCTAAATTAGCAAACTTACTATGAGCACCTATCCATGCCATCTTAACAGTTCCTACTGGACCATTTCTCTGTTTTGCTATAATACATTCTCCTATATTTTTTTCTTCTGTTTCTTTATTATAGTATTCATCTCTATATAGGAACATAACAACGTCAGCATCCTGCTCTATTGACCCTGATTCTCTTAAATCCGAAAGCATCGGTCTATGGTCAGCTCTTTGTTCAGGAGCACGTGATAACTGTGATAGGGCTATTACAGGACATTCCATCTCTTTAGCTAATGCTTTTATAGACCTAGATATTTCTGAAACTTCCTGTTGCCTACTTTCACTTCCTGAACTACCGCTCATAAGCTGTAGATAGTCTATAAGTATCATATCTATGCCATGTTCCATTTTTATTTTTCTACACTTAGATCTCATTTCCATTACACTTAGACCTGCAGTATCATCAATGTATATCTTTGCTTTAGATAAAGGTCCTGTTGCCCTTGCTATTCTCTCCCAATCCTCATCATCTAAATTACCTGTTCTAAGCTTTAGCATATCTACATTAGCCTCTGAACAAAGCAATTTGTAAGCTAACTGCTCCTTAGACATTTCCAGAGAAAATACAACTACACTTTTTCCTTCCCTTAATGCAGCATTTTCAGCTATATTTAGTGAAAATGTAGTTTTCCCCATAGAAGGTCTAGCTGCAATAAGAACCATATCCCCCTTCTGAAAACCTGATGTTTTAGCATCTAAGTCTCTTATTCCTGATCCAACTCCAGTTATAGATCCTTTATTATTAAATAGCCTTTCAATCTCTAAGAATCCTCTTTCTAATACATTTGATAGAGGTTCATAATCATTTGATCCTTGCTTTTCTGCTAAATCAAAAATCTTTTTTTGAGCAGAATCTAGCACATCATCTACTTTATCTTGTTTGTTATAGCTTTCTTCTATAATTGCTGTAGATGATTTTATTAGTTTTCTTAGTAATGATTTGTCTGCTACTATTTTTATATAGGCTTCGAGATTTGCTGTAGTAATTACAGATGAACTTATTTCTGATATGTATGTAACTCCGCCGGCCTTATCTAACTTATCCGTTGATTTTAAGTATTCTAATAAGGTTACTAGGTCAACAGCCATATCTTGCGAAAACATTTCTCTAATAGCTTTAAATATAACCTTATGCCCATCTCTATAGAAGTCATCTTCATTTAATTTTTCTAATGATTTTGCAATAGCACTTTTATCTATTATCATAGATCCTATTACTGATTGCTCTGCCTCTAAACTTTGAGGTAAACTTCTCATTATTGGTGCTTCCATATGTAACCTCCTTCCTCTTCATAATAATATATTATATCAAACTTTTAGATTATATAAAATAAAATTAAGCTTCCAATAAAGGAAGCTTAATTAATTAGTTTATTTTTCAAATACTATATCCATTAATTCTTCTATATTACTTATAGCTTTAACTTCTATATCATTTAATTCTAATGGTATTTCCTTTTCATTAGCCTTAGGAATTACTACTAGTTTTATACCTTTTCTTCTTGCTCCATATATCTTTTCAAATATTCCACCTACCGGCTTTATATTTCCTTTTAAAGATATTTCTCCCGTTATTGCTATATCCTGTCTTATAGGTCTTTCTAATAATGCACTTATTATTGAAATAGTAATAGCGGCACCAGCTGATGGTCCGTCTATTCTACCACCACCGACAACATTTACATGTATATCGTAATCTTTTATATCTTTATCAGTTATTCTTCTAATAACTGATGCAGCATTGAAAACTGAATCCTTTGCCATAGATCCTGCTGTATCATTAAACTTCACAGTACCCATTCCTGGCTTTTTAGATTCAAATACAACTGATTCTATTTCTAATGTTGATCCTATAAAGCCACTAACTCCTAATCCATAAGTATGGCCTATTTCAGATTTATCTATATCCTCTATTATTTCATATGGTACATATCTTCCTATAGAAATAACCTCTTCTACATCTTTAAGTGTAATTATATTATTTTTATTTTCTTTTGAATTATATAATGAATAGCCATATGCATCAGCTAATATATTAACTGCTTTTCTTCCTTCTATAGTATATCTACTAATAAACTCAGCTATTCCATCTTCTAATTCAACATTTAATTTTTTAGCTGCATTTTCTATTATGCCTTTAATATCTTTCGCTGACAATGGTTCAAAGTAAACCTCAGTACATCTTGATCTTAATGCTGGATTTATTTTGCCAGGTTCTCTTGTAGTTGCACCAATTAGAACAAAATCAGCTGGTGCTCCTTTTTCAAAAAGATATTTTATATATTGAGGTGTATTTTCATCATCTGGATCATAGTAAGATGATGAATATTCAACTCTTTTATCTTCTAAAACTTTTAATAGTTTATTTTGAAGTATTTCGTCTAACTCACCAATTTCATCTATAAATAGAACTCCGCCATGAGCTTCTGTTACTAATCCTGTTTTTGGCTCAGGAACACCAATTTCAGCTAAATCTTTTTTGCTACCTTGATATATAGGGTCATGAACTGATCCTAATAATGGGTTCGTTATTTCTCTTGGATCCCATCTTAATGTAGTTCCATCAACTTCAACAAATTCTGAATCATTATCAAATGGTGTAAAATTTAACTTTTTAGCTTCTTCTAAAGCTAATCTAGCTGCTGAAGTCTTACCAACTCCAGGTGGTCCATATAAAATTATATGTTGTGGATATGGTGATGACATTTTTGATATTAGAGATTTTATAGCTCTTTCCTGCCCAACTATTTCTTCAAAGTTTTCTGGTCTTAAAAGACTCATTACGTTTTTATTAATCTTCTTCGAATCTAACTCTTCTAATCTTTCTAGCTTCTTAGTAGTTTTAGCACTTTCAGGCCCCTTTTGTTTTTTTATTATAGATAATTTAATATCATCCATAAATTTGTCTTGTCTTTCTTGAAGTGCCTTTTCAACTTGGGTTTCAACCTTGTTTTGAACATACTTTCTCGCTATATTTTCTGATATATAATAAATTGTATCTTCTAATACACCTCTTAATTCACTCTCACTTGGAACAGCCTTTATTCCTTTTCCATCTGAAGCTATTACATTAAGAGCATATACTCTTTCACATATATTAGGAGAATTCGCATACTTCTGAAGCTTAAACCTAACTGTTCTTGCTCTTACTGCGCCCTCATCTAATACATTCTTTAATATTTGATTTATAACATTTACTTGTGCATCTAAAGATAACTCACTATCTAATATACTTTCTATATTTGTTTCGTCATAAGTCTTCAAACTTAGTCCTCCTTATGATTGCGGTACAATTATTAACTTCATCTTAGTTGATACTTCTGGATATAGTTTTATTTCTATATCATAACCACCTGCAACCTTTATTGTATCCATAACTATTTTTTTCTTATCTATTGATAAATTAAATTGCTTATTTATTAATTCTGCTACATCTTTACTTGTTATTGCTCCAAATAATCTTCCACTTTCACCACTTTTAGCTTCAATTTTAACTTCTTTTCCTTTTAACTCTGAAGCTAACTTTTGTGCGGCTTCTATCTCAGCTAACTTTTTCTTTCTTTCATTTTCCTTTTTAGTATTTAATATGTGCATATTATTATTATTTGCTTCTTCTGCTAATTTCCTTGGAAATAAGAAATTTCTTGCATATCCATCTGATATCTCTAAAACATCGCCTTTTTTTCCTAACTTTTTAACATCTTGTAATAAAATTACTTTCATGTTATTCACCCACCTTTAAATGTTTTTCTATTGATTTTTTAAGTATTTTTATAGCATTATCTATTGATATATTGTTTAATTGTGCTCCTGCCATATTCATATGACCACCGCCACCCATAGATTCTAATATTACCTGTACATTGGCCTCTCCAATAGATCTTCCACTTATAATTATATCTCCATTTATTTCTGCTAATACAAAGCATACATTTATGCCCGATATATTTAAAAGCTCATCTGCTGCCCTAGCTGCCATAAATCCCTTTTTCATTCTTTTAGGTGCAACTGCAATGGCTAATCCATTAGTTACTTCTGCTGACCTTATAGTATCTGCTATTATTAAGTAATCATCAAGATCATCCATAAACATCTTTTTAACTTCAATTGTATCTGCTCCCAATCCTCTTAAGAATGATGCAGCATCAAATGTTCTGACACCAGCTTTAGTTGAAAAACCTTTTGTATCCATAAATATTCCAGCTAGTAACCCTTCTGCTTCTAATCTTGATAAATTAGGCTTTTGAACCATATATTGAATTAATTCTGTTGCCATCTCAGATGTAGAAGATGCATATACTTCTATATAATTTAATATTGAACCTTCTACTATGTCCGGACTTCTTCTATGATGATCTACTATTATTTTCCTTTGAGCCTTCTCTACTATATCTAAATCTAGCATATAACCCTTATTATGGACATCAACTATTATTAGAAGTGTCTTTTCATTAATTTGTTCATAAGCTTCCTCTGGTGAAATAAACAATTTATCATATTTTGAATCTTTCTTTAATTTAGATATAAAATAATCGATTGCTGTTGTTTCATTACCTAATATAATATTACATGGTTTACCTAGTTGTTTTACAACAGAAGATAGACCGACTGATGACCCAAAACAATCCATATCAGGGTTTTTATGTCCTATAATAAAAACATTGCTACTTTCATATATTAATTCTTTTAATGCATGTGCTATAACTCTTGCTCTTACTCTAGTTCTTTTTTCTATTTCCCTTGTATTACCACCAAAGAATTTTATTTTCTCATTACTCTTAATAACAACTTGGTCTCCACCTCTACCTAAGGCTAGCTCTTTTGCTGTTACTGCAAAATTATTATTTTCAAGAGGACAAGTGCCCCCTCTTCCAATTCCTATACTTAAAGTAACTTCAAATTTATTTCCTCTATCAATATTAGATATCTCATCTAATATATTAAACTTATTATTTATTTCTTCATCTATGTACTTATCTTGTACTGAGAGTACATATTTATTAGAATCATATTTTGTTATCATAGCTTTAAGTCTTTGTGCATATAGGTTTATTGTTTTTTCAATTTCTGCAACTAACATAGGTCTATCGCTATCTATTGTAGTTTCTAAGGATTCTGAAAGATTATCTACCTCTATAAGCATTATACTCTCTTTAGTATTATCTATATTTTTCAAATTGCTTATATCGTTAAAATAAACTATATATAAATCTTCATTTATATCATAATTTTCTATTTTACTTGCATAGACCTTATATAAATAATCTACTATTTTTATTTTTTGATGTAAATCTTTATCACAGGTTAGTAGTCTAGATAAATTTAATCCTCTTGCTATGCTTACTACATTTAATCCTATAGGATCCTCATTTGGTATAAACTTTTCAAATTCTTTATTACACCAAAAAATTTCTCCTGATTCTTTTATTAAAGCAACTGGAAATATCAAATTTAGTATATTACTACTTATATCTCTATTTATATTTTCCTTTATTTCTTCAATATGATCTTCATTTTTTCCCTTAATCATATACTCACTTATATTGAATATAATGAATATAAGAAGTAATATGGTTCCTAAAAGAGTACTTTTTATATAATAAAATCCTATGCAAGCTCCTACAAACATCAGTGGTGTAATTATAGCCATAATAGTTTTAAGCCTTTTTTTAATTAAATCATTCCATATCATAAGATTAATGGTGCTCCTTTAAATATAATTGAAGTTTACTTAAACTCTTACCATCTTTTTCATATTCATGACCTTCTGCTATGCCTACTTGTAATTTTTTCTTCATGTCATCATCTACATCTTGACATGAATAACCTAATTTTTGAGCTAATACATATAATACAAGTATAGCACCCGATATGCAATTTAGAATTGCATCCTGAGCTACATTACTTCCCTTAGTAAGTAAATGATAGAACTCCCCTATTATGCATAATAAATTTGCCTTTAACTTTTCTATCATTTTTATATTAGCCATTATATTTAAATCATCCCTCTTCACAATGCTCACCCCTATACTAAACCCTTGTATATATATTTTAATTATAATTTGCCCTTAATGCAACAAATTATCAGCTCAATTACAATATTTGTAAAACTTTTCTATATGAATATAACAAAAAACCCCTGATATGTCAGGGGTTTATTATATTACTCAGTTGTGAATGGTAATAATGCTATATTTCTTGATCTCTTTATAGCACTTGTTAATTCTCTTTGGTGCTTAGCGCAAGTTCCAGAAATTCTTCTTGGTAATATCTTACCTCTTTCTGTAACGAACTTTCTTAGCTTAGTAATATCTTTGTAATCTATTGCTTCAGCCTTTTCTACGCAAAAAGCACATACTTTTCTCTTAGATCTTCTCATTTTTCCAGATCTTTTCATATCTCTCATGCTAATTTCCTCCTTCTTAATAGACTATTAGAAAGGCATATCTCCGTCATCTACAGGAGTCATGTCTTCCTCAAAATTCATTCCACCAAAGTTACCTGATGGATTGGAATAATCAGAACCCGTATTTGAAGAGCCATATCCATTATTATTAAATGAACCTTGATCTCTTCCAGCACCACCATTGTTACTTGATCCAATGAACTCAAAAGAATCTACAACTACATCAGTAGTGTATCTCTTAGTTCCATCCTTAGCATCATAACTTCCAGTTCTAATGCTTCCAGTAACAGCTAGTTGTCTGCCCTTTGTAAGATATTGTGCTATTGTTTCACCAGTTTTACCAAAAGCAATGCAGTTGATAAAATCAGTTTCATCCTTCTTGAAAGGTCTTGTTACTGCTAAAGAAAATCTTGTTACAGCAGTTCCACTACCAGCAGCAAAATTTAGCTCTGGATCTTTTGTTAGTCTTCCAATAAGTATTACCTTATTCATGACAATATCACCTCTTACGCTTCTTGTTTAACTATGATGTGTCTTAAAACACCATCAGTAATTCTGAATACTCTGTCTAATTCTTTAGGTAGTTCTGAATC
This sequence comes from Clostridium sp. MB05, assembly GCF_046581255.1. NCBI lineage: Bacteria > Bacillati > Bacillota > Clostridia > Eubacteriales > Clostridiaceae > Clostridium > Clostridium sp. MB05. Next base: position 350,624 of record NZ_CP174370.1, read on the forward strand.
AGCATTAAAGTTGATTAATGTATAGAAACCTTCGTTAACTTTTGAAATTTCGTAAGCAAGCTTTCTTCTACCCCAAACGTCAACATTTTCTATAGTTCCTCCACCGTTTTCTATTACACCCTTAAACTTTTCGATAGCAGCTTTACAAGCTTCTTCGTCTAATGATGGGTGTAGTATGAATATAGTTTCGTACTTTCTCATCATTTTCACCTCCTCCCCTCGGACCTTGGCTGTGCTTTGCACAGCAGGGATTACAATTAAATATTGTAGCATTATTCATTTTTTTTTGCAAGTTTTAAATTTAAATTACTACAAATTAACTATTTTTTTTGCTTCTTTTTGAAATTTACTTCTTGGTAACATTATTATTCTTCCACAACCTGTACATTTTATCTTAATATCTGCTCCAAGTCTTATTACTTCAAATTCTTTACTTCCACAAGGATGCTGCTTTTTCATTTCTACTAGATCCCCTAAATCAAAAGTCTCTACCATTTCAAACCTCCAACCATTTAAATTAAAGCTAAATATATTTATTATCATTTATATTATTTACTATTTGAGTCTTAGGATACGGTATTTCTACCCCTTCTTCATCTAATGCTTTCTTTATATCTTTTCTTAATTCTCTTTCCATTTTCCATTGAGATAATGGTTTTGCTTTTCCTACTACTCTTATTGTAACACTTGAAGCATTTAAGGAAGTTACTCCTAGTACTTCAATATCATCTGTAACTTCATCTTTATTTTTCTTCTTAAACTTCTTACATGTATCTTCTATTAATTTTATTGCATTATCTACATCTTCTTCATATGCAATTTCAATATCCACCATAAATCTCATATTTCCTCTTGAATGATTAGTTGCTTCTAATATAACTCCATTAGGTAAAATATGAGTATCCCCACTAAAATCTCTTAAAACAGTAGATCTAATTCCTATGTTTTCAACTATACCACTATGCTTTCCTATTGTTACATGGTCTCCGACCCCATATTGATCTTCAAACAGTATGAAAAACCCATTAATTATATCTTTTACCAAACTTTGAGCTCCTATACCAACTACAAATCCTACTGCACTTAATACAGCCGCTGATACTTTAAATGTACTACCAATTATTATTGCCCCACTTGAAAAATACACTGCATATTTTAATGAGCTTTTTAAAATTGCACCAACAGTAATAGCCTTTTGACTATTCATAGAAAAACTTAATTTGCTTTTGATTTGTTTTTGCACAAACTTATCAATTATTTTATTACCGATTTTTATAGTTAAGTACATAACAACAATCAGCAATATAAGCCTTATACCTTTGTTTAATATAAACTCTAAGGTGTTTATTGAAGTTTCCCACGCAGCCTCCCAATCTACATTTAAAGTTAATTTTCCATTTTTATCTATTACCGGGCTAACGAAAGTCATGAAATTTTGCATAATTCACCTCTAAAAAAATATTAAATAATTTCTTGAAATTCATTTTTATCTTTCTCGTATATATTTTTATATCTTATAATATCTCTTGATATAATATTATCTATGTATGTTTTTTCCTCAATTCTAACACAAATACCACAACTTTGAGTTATTGCAGTAGGTGTTGGCATCATTTTAAAAATAATATTTTCATCCTTCAATATCTTTTCTGCGCTCATAGCATCAAGAGTATTTTTAAAAACTATAATATAATATTTCATAGTGTCCTCCTATTTTGTAAGTTTTAATTCCTTTAATTATATTATATATATTTTTATATTTAAATAGTATTATATTTATAATGTAATTTAATACTTTGTAAATACTATTAAAGTATTTTATAATTTAGTTATAACTACATATAAAAGGAGTAAATTATGACTATATATTTAGACAACGCAAGCACAACATTTCCTAAACCTAAGAATGTTGCTGACTCTATATATAATTTCCTTACAAATATTGGAGGTAATCCAGGCAGATCAAATCATGATAATGCGCTTCAAACTAATAGGCTTCTATTTGATGCTAGAAGCATAATTGCTGATTTTTTTAAATTTGATTCTATAGAAAATGTTATTTTTACTAATAACATTACTACATCATTAAATATACTAATTAATGGCTCACTTTCTTTAGGTGACCATGTTATATCCTCTTCAATGGAACATAATTCAGTTTTAAGACCATTATATAACTTAAAAGAAAATGGATTTATAGATCTAGATATAGTTAATGCTAATAAATTCGGTTTTATTTCTCCTGTTGACATAAAAAAACTTATAAGACCTAATACTAAAATGATTGTTTTAAATCAGGCTTCTAATGTAGTCGGTAGTATTCAGCCTATAAAGGACATTGGTGCTATTTGTAAAAATAATGATATCTTATTTGTATTAGATACGGCTCAAGGGGCTGGTGTCTTAGATATAAATTTTAAAGATTTTAATTTAAATGCTTTAGCTTTCACAGGTCATAAAAGCTTATTTGGACCTCAGGGCATTGGTGGTTTTATAATTGATGATAAACTTAACAACATATGTAAACCTTACACTTTGGGTGGAACAGGAAGCTTATCTCACTCATTATTTCAACCGGATTTCTTACCTGATAAGTTTGAATCTGGAACCATTAATATGCCTGGAATAGTTGGCTTAACTGAGGGAATTAAGTTTATAAATGATGAAGGTATAAATACTATATATGAAAAAAATAGATTCTTAAGAAAATACTTGCTTAATGAACTTATTAATATGAATAATATCATTGTTTATGAGGATATATATAGTGATAACTACACTTCTTGTATTTCATTTAATATTAAGGATATGGATACAGCAGAACTTTCTTTCACACTTGACAATGACTTTGGTATTAAAAATAGATCTGGATTACACTGTGCACCACTCGCACACAAAACTATAGGAAGTTTTCCATCGGGTACAGTAAGATTAAGTCTTAGCTACTTTAATACGAAATCTGAAATAGACTATACTATAAACTCTATAAATAAAATAAATAAAGCTAAATAGCTTTTTATGAATATCAACCTTCCTTATTGTCAATAATTTCAATGAGGGAGGTTTTATTATGAATAAAAATTTTTCAATTGATTCATTATCTTCTAATGCTTATTTAGAAGTTAGAGATTATTTATATAAAAATTTAAAAAATGTACTTGCTGATAATAGGGATATAATATTTGTTTGTATTGGTACAGATAGATGTACTGGGGATTCATTAGGTCCACTAATTGGATATAAATTAAAATTTATTTCTAATAATAAAATCCATATTTACGGCTCTCTAGAAAGCCCCGTCCACTCTAAGAATATTAATGGCATTATCAATAAGATAAATTGTAATTTTGATAATCCATATATAGTAGCAATCGACTCTTGTTTAGGGAAAATTAGTAATATAGGTAAAGTTTTTATGAATAAAGAACCCATTCGCCCAGGCTTAGCTGTAAATAAAGACTTACCACCTATAGGTGATTTAAGTATAACTGGAATTGTTAATATTGGAGGAAATTTTGAATTTATAGTTTTACAAAATACTAGATTATATACAGTAATGGCTCTAGCTGACTGTATATCTAAAGGAATATACCACTTTATATTAAAAGTATCTAAAGAATTTAAATATCTTAATAAATCATCAAAGGTAAATTACCTACAAAAAAATGAGAGCTTTTAAACTCTCATTTTTTGTTTTAATATATTATTTCTTATTAATAGCTTCATTTAATACATATGTTTCTTCTTCTGATAGTTCATACCTTGAAATTCCTTTATCTACAGGTTTTGCATAGGTAGTACTATCTTGTCTAGAGTAAATTCCAGTTAATAAAATTCCATCATTATGTGAATCTAATATTGCTATTGAAAAACTTAAATCACTTCCGACATCAGGGAATGCCTTATATCTCATTATAGCTATTTTATTTACGCAACCCTTCATTTCCTCTTTTATTACTTCGCATTTGTTAAGAGCTTCTTGAGACTTCTCAATAGATGCATCTATTTCTTCTAATTTTGAATTTATAAGTTCTTCTAAATTTTTATTATTAGAACCTCTCATAATTCTTCTATACTTTTTTTCAAGTTTATTTATAGATCTTACTAATGAAATTACTATTATGAAAAGTAATAACATTATAATTAATAGTCCAATAACAATAAATGATGAATAGTCATTTATCATACTTATAATGTTCTCCAAATTAAATGCTCCTCTCTAGAATTCATAATAAAGTATAATTTTAATGTTTCACGTGAAACATCCAATTTAATTAACTTACAAATGTTTCACGTGAAACATCTATAAATTAATTATTTCTAGTATCCTTTGTAAATCTTCATTTGAATAATATTCTATTTCTATTTTTCCCTTGTTATTTTTATTACTTATGTTAACCTTAGTTCCAAAGTAATTCTGCAATCTCTCAGTTACATCTTTATAATATGGATTCATGTCTCTAGCTTTCTCTTTTTCTTTTTTCTCAGTATTTAAATTCTTTACTAATCTTTCTAACTCTCTGACTGAAAGTTTTTCATCTATTACCTTTTGTGCAACTTCACATTGAACTTTAGCATCTTCTATTGACAATAATACTCTTCCATGACCTTCTGATATAACTTCATCTATTAAATATTGTTTAACTGTTTCACAAAGATTAGTTAATCTTATAGTATTACTTATAGCAACTCTAGATTTACCTACTCTTTTACTAAGTTCTTCTTGAGTTAAGTTAAAATCACTTAATAGTTTTTTGTAAGCCATTGCCTCTTCTATAGGGTTTAAGTCTTGTCTTTGAATATTTTCTATTAATGATACTTCTAATACATCTTTTTCTGTTAAATCCATTACTATTGCAGGGACTTCCTTTAATCCTAGTAACTTTGCCGCTCTCCATCTTCTTTCTCCAGCAATTATCATGTAATAATTATCTTGTTTATTTAATATTATTGGTTGTATTATTCCATGTTCATTTATTGATTGCGATAATTCAGCTATCTTTTCATCATCAAAAGATTTCCTTGGTTGATCATTATTACTTTTAATTAAATTTATTGATATAACAGATGGCTTATTATTTTCCTTAGTTGTAACATCGTTAGGTATTAGTGCACCTAACCCCTTACCTAAAGCTGATTTTTTATTCATATTTAATCACCTACTTATTGCCTACTTAAAAATTCTTTTGTTAAAGACTTATAAGATTCTGCACCCTTACATTTTTCATCATATAGCATTATTGGCAACCCAAAGCTTGGTGCTTCTGCTAGCCTTATATTTCTTGATATTGCTGTTTCATAAACCTTATCATTAAAGAAATTCTTAACTTCATTAAAAACTTCATTACTTAAATTTGTTCTATAATCATACATAGTCATTACAACACCTTCAATTTCCAAATCCTTATTTAAAGATTTTCTCACTAATTGAACAGTATTAATAAGCTGACCTACTCCCTCAAGCGCATAAAATTCGCATTGAATTGGTATTAAAACTGATTCAACTGATGTTAATGCATTTATTGTCAAAACCCCTAACGATGGTGGACAATCTATAAAAATAAAATCATACTCATCTTCAATTTCTTTTATTTTATTAGTTAAAATTAATTCCCTATTTTCTTTTCCTATAATTTCTACCTCTGCTCCTGCTAATTCCATGGTTGATGGCGCTATAAACAGGTTTTGTACTAACTCACTTTTCAAAATCACTTCTCTTAATGAGGCATCTGAGGTTAATACATCATACATTGATAATTCTAAATTTCTTTTATCTAAGCCTAACCCACTTGTTGTATTTCCTTGGGGATCTATATCTATTGTTAGTACCTTATAACCCTCCATAGCTAGATATGCGCATAAATTTATATTTGTGGTAGTTTTCCCTACCCCACCCTTTTGATTGAATATGCAAACCTTCTTCATATAAAAGCTCTACTTTAGAGCTTCACCCCCCTTCTTATAATAATATTATATATAGTTTTCCTTAATATTAAAAGATTAACATAATAAAAAGTAATTAAATTAACTATTTTATTTTTCAAAAAAATAAGTATACTCTTAATAAATTTAAGAATATACTTATTTTCATTATTTCTTAGGTATAGATACCGTTATTTGTATAAATTCTTCCTCATCTTTAAATTTATACTCAGCTGGTATATTAAATTTATCAAATACTTGCTTAATAGTATTCACATATAGTTTCGCTGGAAAAACACTTTTTATTTTTTTCTTTTCTTTATTATTTAACTCTTCTCCAGCTAGTTTTAATAATTCCTTATTAACAGCTTCCTCAGTGGCCTTAACGTTAAGTGAATTTTTAACAACCTTTTCTATAACTATTAACTGCAAATCTTCGTTAGGTAAAGATAGTAACGCTCTAGCATGTCTTTCTGTTAGTTTGTTCTTTATACAAGACTCTCTAACTTCTGAACTAAGCTTTAGTAATCTGAGTTTATTAGCTATAGTTGATTGTTTTTTACCCATTCTCTTAGCCAATTCATCTTGAGTAAATTTATGATCATTTATAAGATTATAATAAGCCTCTGCTTCTTCAATAAAATTTAAATCCTCTCTTTGTAAATTCTCTAACAAAGCAATTTCTGCAGATTGTGTATCTGTAATCTCAATAATATTGCATGGTACACTTTCTAGCTCTGCCATTCTAGCAGCTCTCCATCTTCTTTCACCTGCTACTAACTCGAAATTTTCTCCTCTTCTTCTAACAGTAATAGGTTGTATTATTCCATGCTCTCTTATAGATTGAGATAACTCCTCTAATGCTTCTTCGTTAAAAAATCTTCTCGGCTGATAAGTATTTGGAAATATCTTATCTACGCTAATATTATTAATTTCTCTATTCATATGCACCCAACCATCCCCTATTATTATAAGTTACCATTTATTCAATTAAATTACTTTTATTCAATAAATTAAAAATTCTATTTTCTTCTCTAATTTCCTTCTTTTTATTCCTTAATATTATAAGACAAATTTATTTATTAAAACTTAATTATTTACAAATGAATTTATATACTTTTTTAAAAATTTATTAATCGACTTTTTTCATTAATATATATTGTAGAATATAATTTTATTTAATAGGTTTTTTGTTTACTGTTCCTGCTTTTCTAGGATATGCCTTAGGGCATTTACTTATCTTTTTAACTTCAACTATATTATGTTTTAAGTCAGACTCTTCAATATTAACTTCTATTATACCATTTAGTTCTCCACCTAAAACAGCTATAGCTTTTTGGGCCTCCTTAAGTTCTTCTTCTATAGCAGGTCCTTTTAAAGCAACAAAATGGCCATTTATTTTTACATAAGGCATACAAAGTTCTGACAATACTGCCATATTAGCTACAGCTCTTGATGTAGCTACATCAAAGTTCTCTCTTAATTCGGGTTTTCTTGATCCATCTTCTGCCCTAGAATGAATTGTAGTTACATTCTTTAACTCTAAATTGTTTATAACTGTATTTAAAAAGTTAATTCTTTTATTTAATGAATCTAATAATGTTACTTGTACATTAGGATTCATTATTGCTATAGGAAGCCCAGGAAACCCTGCTCCTGTTCCTACATCTATTATAGTCTTGGCATTTTTGATTGCTTCTGACTTAAAAGCTTTAATACAATCTATAAAATGTTTTTTAATTACTTCTTCATCCTGTGTTATTGCCGTAAGATTTATCTTTTCATTCCACTCTTGAAGTAATTTCATATAACTTATGAACTGATTATACTGATGTTCTGATAATTCTAATCCAACTTCTAAAGAAGCTTCTTTCATTAATTGAAAATATTCCATAATTTCCTCCAAAGAAATTTATTTCTTATATTGATGTTCTAAATAAATCAGTAAAACAGATATATCTGCTGGTGAAACACCTGATATTCTTGATGCTTGACCTATACTTACAGGTCTAATGTTAGATAATTTTTGTATTGCTTCAGTTCTTAAGCCCTTTACATCCTTATAATCTAATTCATCAGGAATTAATTTTTTTTCAAACTTCTTAAATTGTTTTACTTGATCTAATTGACTTTCTATATACCCTTCATACTTGGCAATTGTATTTATTTGTTCACCAATATCATCTTCGTATTCATATCTGTCTATATCCAGACTTACTAAGCTAAAGTAATCTAACTCAGGTCTCTTAATAAGCTCATAAAAACTAATAGGCTTTTTAAGCTCTGTTGATCCTAAAGAAACTAAAAACTCATTTACTTCTTTTTTGTTAGTTATTTGAAGCTCTTTCAATCTCTTTAATTCATTTTCTATATTGTTTTTTCTTGTTAAAAACTTTTGATATCTTTCTTCTGTTGCAAGTCCTACTTTATATCCGATTTCAGTTAATCTAAAGTCTGCATTGTCTTGTCTTAATAATAACCTATATTCGGCTCTTGAGGTCATCATTCTATAAGGCTCATTTGTTCCCTTAGTAACTAAATCGTCTATAAGTACACCCATATATCCATCTGATCTAGTTAATATCATTGATTCCTTATTTTTAATTTTTAATGCAGCATTTATGCCAGCAACTATTCCTTGAGCTGCTGCTTCCTCATACCCTGAGCTTCCATTTAATTGTCCTGCACCGTATAAACCCTCAAAGTTTTTAAATTCTAAAGTTGGCTTTAATTGAGTTGGATCAATTGAGTCATATTCTATTGCATATGCAGTCCTCATTATCTCTACATTCTCTAAACCTGGAACTGTTCTTAACATTTGTAATTGTACATCTTCTGGTAATGATGATGACATTCCTCCAATATACATTTCTTGAGTATCTTCACCTTCTGGTTCTATAAATAATTGATGTCTTTCTCTATCTGGAAACCTCATAACTTTATCTTCTATAGATGGACAATATCTAGGTCCTACCCCCTCTATTAATCCATTATACATTGGTGATCTAGATATATTTTCTTGTATTATCTTATGAGTTTCTTCACTAGTATAAGTTAACCAACAAGAAACTTGATCTCTTGAAATGTCTCCACTAATAAATGAAAATGGAACTATTTTTTCATCACCAGGTTGTTCTATCATTTTAGAAAAATCTACTGATCTTTTGTTTATCCTTGCTGGAGTACCAGTTTTAAATCTTCTTAATGATATTCCTAGATCTATTAATGATTGTGATAATTCATTCGCTGCTGCTAATCCATTTGGACCACTGTTATATGTAACATCACCTATGATTATTCTCGCTCTAAGGTAAGTTCCAGTTGTTAATATAACAGCCTTACATTGAAAATAGCCTCCGTTTTTAGTAAGTACACCTTTAACTTTTCCATCCTCAACATCTAATTCTATAACTTCTAGTTGTCTTAAACTAAGATTTTCTTGATTCTCTAAAGCATTCTTCATTCTATTTTGATACTTTTTCTTATCTGCCTGTGCTCTTAAAGAATGAACTGCTGGTCCTTTAGATGTATTAAGCATTCTTGATTGTATATAGGTATGATCTATATTTACTCCCATTTCTCCACCTAATGCATCTATTTCTCTTACTAAATGACCTTTAGCAGTACCTCCTATATTAGGATTACAAGGCATCATAGCTACTGAATCAAGATTAGTTGTACAAATTAATGTCTTTAATCCCATTCTAGCTGTTGCTAGTGCTGCTTCACAACCAGCATGACCAGCACCTACAACTACTACATCGTATTCTCCCGCATTATATTTCATATTTATTTCTCCTACTTTCCACAACAAAATTCTTTAAATATTTTATTAACTAAATCTTCTTCTAATTCTGAACCTGTAATCTCTCCTAAAGCTTTTAATGCTGCAGTAACATATATAGAAATTAAATCAAGGAATTCATTATTTTTAACTCTTATAAGAGCATCACTACAATTCTCCCTAGCTCTTATTAAAGCTTGCTTATGTCTTGAGTTAGATATTATTAAACTTTCGCTATCTATTTTACCATCAAAGAACATATTTTTAATCTCATTTTTTAATCCATCTATTCCAACATCTTCTTTGGCTGAAATTTTTATTATATTCTCAAAGTTATCTAATAAATTGTAATCTAAATTGCTTTCTAAATCCATTTTATTTAATAAAACTATAGATTTTTTATTTTGAATAGCCTCTATTATATCTTTGTCTTCTTTATCTAATTCTCTAGATGAATCTAATACTAATAAAATTAAATCAGCTTCATTTATTTTTTCTTTAGATCTCTCTACACCTATTTTTTCAACTACATCTTCCGTTTCTCTTATGCCTGCCGTATCTATTATTTTTACTGGTATTCCATCTAAATTTATATATTCTTCTATTACATCTCTAGTTGTACCAGCAATATCAGTAACAATTGCTCTCTTTTCCTTAAGAAGTACATTTAATAAAGATGATTTTCCTACATTTGGTTTACCTACTATTGCCAGGCTTAATCCATCCCTTATTATTTTACCTTCATCAGCACTCTTAAGAAGCTTATTCATATCTTCATAAGCCTTTTCAAGGCTATCCTTAACTCTTAAAGGAATACTTGGATCAACCTCTTCATCATCTTCAGTAAAATCTACTGCATATTCTATTAAAGCTAATACATTTAATAGATATTCTCTAAGCTTATTTATCTTTTCTGATAGCGACCCAGTACTTTGCATTAATGCTGACTTCATTGCTAATTCAGTTTTAGCTGTTATTAAGTCCATAACAGCTTCTGCTTGAGATAAATCTATTCTACCGTTCAAAAATGCTCTTTTAGTAAATTCACCTGGCTCTGCAAGCCTAGCACCAGCTTTTATTACCATTTCTAAAACTTTGTTTGTTGATGTTACTCCACCGTGACAATTTATTTCTACTGTATCCTCTGCTGTAAAGCTTTTAGGCCCCTTCATATAACTTATTATTACTTCATCTATTAAATCATTTGTATCTATATCAACTATGTGTCCATATCTCATAGTATAAGTTTTCATTTCACTTATATCTTTTCCACTTTTTGCTTTAAAAATTTTAGATACTATATTTAAAGCTTTATCTCCAGATACTCTTATAATTGCAATTCCACCCTCACCTATGGCTGTTGATATTGCACAAATTGTATCAAATTCTTTCATCTTCTATCCTCCTTAATGTATATTAGATAAAATTTCTTTTGTTCAATATACTTTGTATTTATATTATATCCCATTTTAACTAATATTCATTTTACAGAACTATTTAAATTAAGTCAAAAGAAATAAAGGTAAGAAAGCCTATTGGCCTTCCCACCTTTATTTCTTTATATCTACTACAATTCTTCTATGAGGTTCATCCCCCTGACTAAATGTATAGACATAGTCATTGTCCTGTAAAGCAGAATGTATTACTCTTCTTTCATAAGGGTTCATTGGTTCTAGTTTATAAGGTCTTCCAGTTTTTCTAACTTTATATGCAGTTTTTTCAGCCACTCTTATTAAGGTTTCTTCTCTTTTTTTTCTATAATTTTCAGTATCTAAAACTACCTTTTTATAAGGAATATCATGTTCTTTATTAACTACTAATGATGCTAGATATTGAAGAGAATCAAGTGTTTCTCCTCTATATCCAATTATTAATCCCATTTTAGGACCATTTAAGTTTATATAAAGTATATCATCAGTTTCTTTAATTCTTATTTCTGCTTGTATTCCCATGTTATCAAGAATACTTCTCAAAAATACTCTTACATCTTCCTTATAATCTCTTTTAACCTTAACTAATATCTTTGCTGGCTTTGTTCCTATGAGATTTAAAAATCCTTTAGAACCTTCCTCTATAACTTCATATTCGACCTTATCCTCTGTAACCTTTAACTCTTTTAGAGCATTTTTTAAAGCTTCACTTACACTTTTACCCGTCATTTCTAATGTTTTCATACCCTATTCACCACCTAGTAAATACTCAATAATAACATATTTTAATTTTTCTTCTTAGTCTTTGGTGTTGCTTTTTTTGCATTTTGAATAGTTTTTAACTTTTCATCTTCTTCTTTTGCTTCTTTTTTCTTTTTAGCTGGTAAGTAATTTATAAAATAAGTTTGTGCTAATTGTATAACTCCACCTATTACCCAATAAATAACTAATATTGATTGGAAGTTAATTGCCATTATCCCCATCATACCAGCCATCATAATATTCATACTTCCCATATTCATTGGACTATCTTCATTTTTAGGCATTGACTTAGTTAAAAGTAAACTTGGTAAATAAGTACTTAAGAAAGCCAATACAGGTAATATGAAATATGGATCCTTTACAAATACATCTGGAATCCATAAAAATGATGGATCAACTACAAGGCTCTTGTCTATATTATAAAATACATAGTATAAAGCAAATAAAACTGGTAAAGGTAGTAATGTAGGAAGACATCCTCCAAACATACTTACATTATTTTCTTTCATAACCCTTGATGATTCCATTTGCATCTTTTGAGGATCATTTGCATATTTTTTACGTATTGCATTTAATTCAGGTTGAATCTCTTGCATTCTAGCATTTGATCTACTAGATTTTATATTTAATGGTAATATTAACAGTCTTATTATTATAGTAAATATTGCAATTGTTAATATATATGAAACACCACTTGGTTCCATATTAAATACTGTAAGAATAACATTATGAAGATTATTAAATATAACCGTCAAAAAGTCTGTTATTGGCGATAAAAATTTCATCATATTTTATGCGTAACCTCCTTATTTTACAGGATCATATCCACCTTTAGAAAATGGATGACACCTTAAAATTCTCTTTATAGCTAAAAAACCACCCTTTATTGCTCCATATTTATTAATAGCATCTATTGCATATTGTGAACATGTTGGAACATAAATACATGTTGGTGGTCTCATTGGTGAAATATATTTTCTATATAAATGTATAGATTTTATCATTAATTTCTTCATTACTTATATAAGCCTGCCTTTAAAAAAAGTTTTTTCATTGCGTCTTCAACTTCAACGAAACTTTTCTCCTTTATAGCACTTCTTGCTACAAACACAAAGTCATAACCTGTTTTAATGTCTTTTTCATTAAGTCTATAACTTTCGGTTATCAATCGTTTACTTCTACTTCTAACTACACTATTCCCAACTTTTTTACTAACAGAAATTCCTACCTTATTATAAGTAAGCCTGTCTTCTGATTTGTTTTTCTTATTATTATAAATGTATAAAACCAAAAGATTATTAGCTAAAGACTTTCCCCTTCTATATACTAATTTAAATTCATTATTTTTTCTTAATCTGTACACCATTGGAAACTCTCTACTCCTTTTTTTCCTGCATTGCAGAAAAAAGGCCACTATTTGCGGCCCTTATGCTGTTAATCTTTTTCTACCTTTTTGTCTTCTTTTCTTAAGAATAGTTCTTCCTGATGAAGTCTTCATTCTTTTTCTGAATCCATGTTCTTTTTTTCTTTGTCTCTTTTTTGGTTGGTATGTCATGAACATTTCACTACACCCCCTTTAAATTGTAATTTCTATAGTAAAAACTATAATCTCTATTTTAAATTTACCTTATTATTATATATACATCAGCATTTTATGTCAATACACTATAATTTTCAAATTATGTTGATAAATATAAAAATATTGCCACATTTTTTTGTGGATAACTTCTTGAATACTCTATTTGACTTGTGTTATTATTAATATTGAATGTGAATAACTTTATTTAGAAAACAACTTATCCACACTTGTGGATTAAATTGTGTATAACTTGTTTGCATTTTCTTTATTATTTTTATAATTATATATATTTTTAGCTAAAATATTGCTTTTATACCATGTTAATAATGTTAAAAAAGGTCCATACTTATACTGTGGATAATTTTTATATATCTTTAGCATCAACATAATTATTAACATGTGAATAATTTTATTCTTATTTATTAACACGAAATTTCATCTGTTAATAAGTGTGTTGATATATTGTTATTAACTATTTAATAATTAAATATAAAATTTATTTTATGGAGGATATAAGATGGATAATGATCTAAAATCATTATGGGAAAAAACATTAAATATAATAAAAGGTGAAATGAGCGAAGTTAGTTTTAATACATGGATTAAAAGCTGCGAGCCTATTTCTATATCTTCCAATACAATAAAAATCAGTGTTCCAAATTCCTTTACTCAAGATATACTGGAAAAACGTTATAAGGATTTGGTTGTAAATTCTATAGAGGCAGCTTGCGCCAAAGTATATAAAGTAGAATTTATTGTAGCATCTGATGTTCAGGAAGCTGAAGAAAGGGAAGAAAAAAAATCAAATTTTGATGATAAAGTATCTATTACCGTAAATGATGAAATGTCTAGTACATTAAATCCTAAATATACTTTTGATTCATTTGTTATCGGTAATAGTAATAGGTTTGCTCATGCAGCATCATTAGCAGTTGCTGAATCTCCAGCCAAGGCATATAATCCTTTATTCATTTATGGAGGAGTTGGACTTGGAAAAACTCACTTAATGCATGCTATTGGACATTATGTGCTGCAAAATAATTCTAGTGCCAAGGTTGTATATGTGTCTTCTGAAAAGTTTACAAATGAGCTTATAAATGCAATAAAAGATGATAAAAATGAAGAATTTAGAAATAAATATAGAAATGTTGACATTCTTCTTATAGACGATATTCAGTTTATAGCTGGAAAGGAAAGAACTCAAGAAGAATTTTTCCATACATTTAATGAATTACATGATGCAAATAAGCAAATAATTTTATCATCAGATAGACCTCCAAAGGAAATTCCTACTTTAGAGGATAGATTACGCTCTAGATTTGAATGGGGCTTAATTGCTGATATTCAAGCTCCAGATTTTGAAACAAGAATGGCAATATTAAAAAAGAAGGCTGATGTAGAAAAATTAAATGTTGCAAATGAGGTTATGGTTTATATTGCAACAAAAATTAAATCTAATATTAGAGAACTTGAAGGTGCTTTAATTAGAATAGTAGCTTATTCATCATTGACGAATAGGCCAATAACTGTCGAATTAGCTAGCGAAGCTCTTAAGGATATAATATCAAATAAACAAAATAAAAATGTAACTATAGATGTTATTCAAGATGTTGTTGCTGGATATTTTAATCTTAGGATAGAAGACTTAAAATCTCAAAGAAGAACTAGAAATGTAGCATATCCTAGGCAAATTGCAATGTATTTAAGTAGAAAGTTAACTGATATGTCTCTGCCCAAAATCGGAGAAGAGTTCGGGGGTAGAGACCATACTACTGTAATACATGCCTATGAAAAAATATCTGATAATTTAAACACAGATGAAAGTCTACAACACACAGTAAATGATATAACAAAAAAACTAACTCAAAATTAACTAACAACTGTACATAAATATATTGAATTATTTGTGGATAACTATGTAAGACAATATCACTTGTTAATAATGTGGATAAGACATGTAATTTTTGCTTCACTTATCCACAATATTTTTTTATAAACAATTTAGTGATTTCAACGGCTAAAGCCACTTATCAACATATTAACAGCCCCTACTACTACTATTATTATTTTTTATCTATATATTTATATATATTATCTATATTTAAAAAATCAAAATGTTTATAACTTAAGGAGGTTTTTATATGATATTTATTTGTGAAAAACAAAAAATACAAGAAGGTATATCAATTGCTAACAAAGCTATAACAGGAAAAACGACAATGCCTATATTAGAAGGTATCTACATAAATGCTAAAAAAGATGGATTAACTTTAATAGGATCTGATATGGATGTATCTATAGAAACAAAAGTAGAAGCAAATGTTTTAGAAGAAGGTATGATTGTTATAGATGCAAAAATCTTTGGAGAAATTATAAGAAAATTACCTAATTCAGATATAAAAATAGAAACTTTAGAAAATGACATAATACAAATTACATGTGAAAAATCAATATTTAACTTAGTATATATGAGTGGTGAAGATTATCCAGCTTTACCAAATATAAATGAAAACTTATCAGTTGAAGTTCCTCAAAATATACTTAAAAATATGATAAAGGGAACATCATTTGCTGTAGCTCAAGATGAAACAAGGCCGATACTTCAAGGAATTTTATTTGAGGTTAATAATAAAGTATTAAATTTAGTAGCTCTAGATGGTTATAGATTAGCTGTAAGAAGTGAATTTTTAGGCAATGATAATAATATAGAAGTTGTAATACCAGGAAAAACATTAAATGAAGTTTCAAAAATATTAGAAGATGTATCAGATATAGTTAAAATAACTTTCACAAATAACCATATATTATTTAATTTAAATAATACTAAAGTTATTTCTAGATTATTAGACGGTAAATTTGTTAATTATTCTTCGTTACTACCCCAAGAATATAAAATTTTAGTGGATGTTAATAAACAACAACTACAGAATTGTATAGAAAGAGCATCTTTAATGGCTAAGGATGGTAATAGTAATTTAATAAAATTAGATGTTCAAGAAGATACTATGATAATAACGTCTAATTCTCAATTGGGAAAAGTAAGAGAGGAATTAAATATAAATCTGCAAGGAGATCAAATACAAATTGCATTTAACTCTAGATATTTATTAGATGTATTAAAAAATATTGATGATGATGAAGTTAAAATGGAAATGACATCAAGTGTTAGCCCATGTGTTATAAAGTGTAAAAATACAGATAACTCAAAATATCTTGTTTTACCAGTAAGGTTAATAAGATAAGAAAGGAGATTCGTGCATAAATTGTGAATTAATATGCATGAAATTGGAAATGATTGATATAGAAATAAATACAGAATTTATTAAATTAGATTCTTTTTTAAAATGGTGTGGAGCAGCCTCATTAGGTTCTGAAGCTAAAATGTATATTTTAGATGAAATGGTTAAAGTAAATGGTGAGATTTGCGTTCAGAGAGGAAAAAAAATCAGACAAGGGGATATAGTAGAATTTAACGGTGAAAAATACAGAGTTATTTAAAGAGTAACTATATTCTATTTGTATTAACCTTATAATTACTTTTATTCCTCTAATATGTTATAATTAAAATAGGTGTTAAAAATGTATATTAAAAGACTTCAAATGTTAAATTATAGAAACTATAAATCTTTAAATATAACACTTGGTAAAAATGTAAATGTATTTATGGGGGATAATGCTCAAGGTAAGACTAATATTCTTGAAGCAATTTATTATTGTGCGTTTGCAAAATCTCATAGGACATCAAAAGATAAGGATTTAATAAATTGGAATTCGGATAGCGCATATGTAAGTTTATTAGTAGGCAAGGATAGACTCGATAAAAATATTGATATAAATATACTAAAGGATGGGAAAAAGGCAATACGGATTAATAAAGTTAAGGTTTCTAAAATAGGTGAGCTGTTTGGGAACTTTAACGTTGTTATGTTTTCGCCTGAAGATTTAAAGATTATAAAAGATTCTCCAGGAGTAAGGAGAAAATTTATTGATATGGAGTTATGTCAGTTAAATTCTAAGTATTACTATAACCTAGTTCAATATAATAAAGTTCTGAATGAAAGAAATGTTATTTTAAGAAATAAGAATTTAGATAAAGAAATTTTAGATGTATATGATATACAATTAGCAAATTATGGATATCATATAATAATAGATAGACTTAAATATATTAACAAATTAAATTTTTATGGAAAAGATATACATAGAGACATATCTTCAGGAAAAGAAAATATAGAATTTAAATATATAAGTACAATAAAGGATTTAGAAAATATAGAATCTAACTTTTATGATATCTTAAAAAAGAACAGAAAAAAGGATATTGAAAAAGGAACAACCAGTGTAGGGCCACATAGAGATGACTTTGTTATTCTTATAAATAACATAGATACGAAGAGTTTTGGATCACAAGGACAGCAGAGAAGCTCTGTTCTTACAATAAAATTTTCATCTTTAAAAATAATAAAGGAAATGACATCAGAATATCCAGTATTGTTATTAGATGATGTTTTATCTGAGTTAGATTTTAATAGAAAGAGATATATTCTTAGTACTATTGGAGAAATTCAAACTGTAATAACGTGTACTGGGATAGAAGATTTGACTAATTATTTAGATAGTAGCTCCAGAGTCTTTAAAGTTAAAGATGGAGAAATCCTAAATTAAGGGAGGAATTCTTATGTTTTTACATTTAGGAGAAAATGTAGTTGTTCCAATTAAAGATGTAATTGGAATTTTTGATTTGAAAACTACGATGTACAGCTCAGATACTAGTGCTTTTCTAAGAATGGCAGAAGAAGATGGGTTTGTAGAGAGGATTTCTAAAGAAAAACCAAAATCATTTGTTATAGCTGAAGTTAATAAAAAGAGTAAAATTTATTTATCTCCAATTTCATCTTCAACTTTAACAAAAAGAACTAATATAGATTATAATCCATAGTTCCAATATTAAATCTTCATGTGATTATAATAAAATTTCATTTTAGGAGGAGATTAGGTTGGAAAATAACAAGCAAAGTTATGATGAAAGTCAAATTCAGGTTTTAGAAGGCTTAGAAGCTGTTAGAAAAAGACCAGGAATGTACATAGGAAGTACTAGTTCAAGAGGTCTTCATCATCTTGTGTATGAAATAGTTGATAATAGTATAGACGAGGCTTTAGCTGGATTTTGTACAGAAATAAGTGTAACTATTAATGAGGATAATTCTATAACTGTAATAGATAATGGTAGGGGAATGCCTACTGGAATACATCCTAAGATAGGTAAGTCAACTGTAGAGGTTATAATGACAGTTCTTCATGCTGGAGGAAAATTCGGCGGTGGAGGATATAAGGTATCTGGTGGATTACATGGAGTTGGTGCCTCAGTAGTTAACGCTTTGTCAGAGTGGTGTGAAGTAACTGTAAATAGAGAAGGTAGCATATGGCAACAAAAATATTCAAGAGGAGCTGTTGTAACTGATTTATGTGAAATAGGAGAATCAGAAAATCATGGTACAAAGGTTTCATTTAAGCCTGATACTGAAATATTTGAGGAAACAGAATATGATTTCGATATACTATCTCATAGATTAAGAGAATTAGCTTTCTTAAATAAAGGAATTAAAATAGTACTAACTGATAAAAGAGAAGATGATAACAAAGAAGAGATATACCACTATGAGGGTGGTATAAAGGAGTTTATATCATATCTAAATAGAAATAAAGAAGTTTTACATGCAGAGCCAATATATGTTGAGGGAGAAAGAGATGGAATAATAGCAGAAATATCACTTCAATATAACGATGGCTATAATGAGAATATATATTCATTTGCTAATAATATAGATACCATAGAGGGTGGAACTCATTTAGCGGGATTTAAAACAGCTTTAACAAGAGTTATAAATGATTACGCTAAAAAGTTTAATCATTTAAAAGATAATGATAAGAATTTATCAGGAGATGATATTAGAGAAGGTTTAACAGCAGTTGTTTCTATTAAGATATCTGAACCGCAATTTGAGGGCCAAACAAAAACAAAACTTGGTAACTCAGAGGTTAGAGGAATAGTTGATTCAATAGTTGGAGAAGGAGTATCAATATTCCTAGAGGAAAATCCTAACGTTGGAAAAATAATAATTGAGAAAGCATTAATGGCAGCAAGAGCCAGAGATGCGGCCAGAAAAGCAAGAGAATTAACAAGAAAATCAGTATTAGAACGTTCATCATTACCTGGGAAATTAGCTGATTGTTCATCTAAGGATCCATTAGAATGTGAAATTTATATAGTTGAGGGAGATTCAGCAGGTGGATCAGCAAAACAAGGAAGAAATAGAAGATTCCAAGCTATATTACCGTTAAGAGGTAAAATATTAAATGTTGAAAAACAAAGATTAGATAGAATACTAACAGCTGATTCAATAAAGTCTATGGTTACAGCATTTGGTGCCGGAATAGGAGAAGACTTTGATGAAGATAAATTAAGATATAGTAGAATAATAATAATGACTGATGCCGATGTAGATGGAGCGCATATTAGAACTCTATTATTAACATTTTTCTTTAGATATATGAGAGGCTTACTAGATGGAGGCCATGTATATATAGCGCAACCACCACTTTATCAAGTAAAGAAAAATAAAAAAGAATACTATGCTTATTCCGATTCAGAGCTTGAAAGATTATTAAATGAAGTTGGTGGAAAAGATAATTCAACAGCTATACAAAGATATAAAGGTCTTGGAGAAATGAATGCAACACAATTATGGGATACAACTATGGATCCAGATAAAAGAGTACTTTTAAAGGCTACTATAGAAGATGCTATAGCAGCAGACGAAATATTTACTATATTAATGGGCGATAAAGTTGAACCAAGAAGAGAATTTATTCAAAAGAATGCTAAGAAAGTAAGCAATTTAGATATTTAGTACTAAAACGAGGTGAGGTACATGAGTTTAAACGAGGGAAAAGTTATATCTATTGATATAAACAAAGAAATGAAGAGATGCTACATCGACTATGCAATGAGTGTTATAGTTGGTCGTGCACTTCCAGATGTTAGAGATGGACTAAAGCCAGTACATAGAAGAATATTATTTTCTATGCATGAGCTAGGTTTAGCTCCAGAAAAAGGATATAGAAAATGCGCAAGAATTGTTGGGGAAGTTTTAGGTAAGTACCATCCACATGGTGATACATCTGTTTATGATGCACTTGTAAGAATGGCTCAAGATTTCTCAATGAGATACATGCTGGTAGATGGTCATGGGAACTTTGGTTCAGTAGATGGAGATAGCGCTGCTGCTATGAGATATACTGAGGCAAAAATGAATAAAATTGCTGCCGAAATGTTAAGAGATATAACTAAAAACACGGTAGATTTTATTCCTAACTTTGATGGTGAAGAAAAGGAACCAGTTGTATTACCATCAAGATATCCAAACCTTTTAGTAAATGGATCATCAGGTATAGCTGTAGGTATGGCAACAAATATTCCTCCTCATAATTTAGGCGAGGTTATAGATGGAACAATAATGCTTATAGATAACCCTGAAACAACTATTTTAGAATTAATGACTGTAATTAAGGGACCGGATTTTCCAACTGGTGCTACTATAATGGGTAAAGCTGGTATTAGAGCAGCGTATGAAACTGGAAAAGGAAGAATTATAGTTAGAGCTAAAGCTGAGATAGAAGAAGAGAACAATAGACATAGGATAATAGTGACAGAGATACCATATCAAGTTAATAAGGCTAAGCTTATAGAAAATATAGCAGATTTAGTAAAGGATAAGAGAATAGTTGGAATATCTGATCTAAGAGATGAATCTGATAGAGAAGGTATGAGAATTGTAATAGAGCTTAAGAAAGATGCAAATCCTAATGTAGTTCTAAATATGTTATATAAACATACTAAAATGCAAGATACTTTTGGTGTTATAATGTTAGCTCTAGTTAATAATGAACCACAAGTATTAAATATAAAACAAGTATTAAATTATTATATAGAATTCCAAAAGGAAGTTGTAACTAAAAGAACAGTTTTTGAATTAAATAAAGCTGAAGCAAGAGCTCATATACTTGAAGGATTAAGAATTGCACTTGATAATATTGATGAAGTAATAAACATAATAAGATCATCGAAAACTGGTGAAATTGCTAAAAACACATTAATAGATAGATTTGGATTAAGTGATAAGCAAGCACAAGCAATCTTAGAAATGAGATTAAGAAGATTAACTGGATTAGAAAGAGAAAAAATAGAAGAAGAGTACTCTGAACTAATGAAGTTAATAGAATATCTAAATTCAATACTAGCAAGCGAAGAAAAATTATTATCTGTAATCAAAGAAGAATTAACAGAAATAAAAAATAAATATAACGATGAAAGAAGGACTTCTATAGAAAAAGTAATGA
>NZ_CP174370.1:377500-380000 GCF_046581255.1 Clostridium sp. MB05
ATGAGGAGAGAATCCTAAGGCCATCGGAAGAATTGCAGTTAAGGAACTAGGCAAATTGACCCCGTAAGTTCGCGAGAAGGGGTGCCTGCGAGAGCAGGCCGCAGAGAATAGGCCCAAGCAACTGTTTAGCAAAAACACAGGTCTCTGCTAAAGCGTAAGCTGATGTATAGGGGCTGACGCCTGCCCGGTGCTGGAAGGTTAAGGGGAACACTTAGCGCAAGCGAAGGTGTGAACTTAAGCCCCAGTAAACGGCGGCCGTAACTATAACGGTCCTAAGGTAGCGAAATTCCTTGTCAGGTAAGTTCTGACCCGCACGAATGGCGTAATGACTTGGGCACTGTCTCAACTGCAAATCCGGCGAAGTTGTAGTGCGAGTGAAGATGCTCGCTACCCGCGATTGGACGGAAAGACCCCGTAGAGCTTTACTGTAGCTTAGCATTGAGTTTCGATATTGTCTGTACAGGATAGGTGGGAGACTGAGAAGCTAGGGCGTCAGCCTTAGTGGAGTCACCCTTGGGATACCACCCTGACAGTATTGGGATTCTAACCGGACGCCATGAATCTGGTGACGGGACATTGTTAGGTGGGCAGTTTGACTGGGGCGGTCGCCTCCAAAAAAGTAACGGAGGCGCCCAAAGGTTCCCTCAGAACGGTCGGAAATCGTTCGAAGAGTGCAAAGGCAGAAGGGAGCCTGACTGCGACACCCACAAGTGGAGCAGGGACGAAAGTCGGGCTTAGTGATCCGGTGGTACCTCGTGGGAGGGCCATCGCTCAACGGATAAAAGCTACCTCGGGGATAACAGGCTGATCTCCCCCAAGAGTCCACATCGACGGGGAGGTTTGGCACCTCGATGTCGGCTCGTCGCATCCTGGGGCTGTAGTAGGTCCCAAGGGTTGGGCTGTTCGCCCATTAAAGCGGCACGCGAGCTGGGTTCAGAACGTCGTGAGACAGTTCGGTCCCTATCCGTCGCGGGCGTAGGAAATTTGAGAGGAGCTGTCCTTAGTACGAGAGGACCGGGATGGACTGACCTATGGTGCACCAGTTGTTCTGCCAAGAGCATGGCTGGGTAGCTAAGTCGGGAAGGGATAAACGCTGAAAGCATCTAAGCGTGAAGCCCCCCTCAAGATGAGATTTCCCATAGCATAAGCTAGTAAGACCCCTTGAAGAACACAAGGTTGATAGGTCAGAGGTGTAAGTGTGGTAACATATTTAGCTGACTGATACTAATAGGTCGAGGGCTTGACCAATAATTAAAAGATTTTGGCAATAATTCATGTGCAATTTTCAGAGAACACTCTGATATCTGGTGATGATGGCGTAGAGGAAACACTCCTTTCCATTCCGAACAGGAAAGTTAAGCTCTACAGCGTCGATGGTACTGCATGGGAAACTGTGTGGGAGAGTAGAACGTTGCCAGGTAATATGGATCTTTAGCTCAGTTGGTTAGAGCAACCGGCTCATAACCGGTTGGTCCGGGGTTCGAGTCCCTGAAGGTCCACCATATTTGGGGGTATAGCTCAGTTGGGAGAGCACTTGCCTTGCACGCAAGGGGTCAAGGGTTCGAATCCCTTTACCTCCACCAAAGCTACGATATAATCGTAGCTTTTTTTGCTTTAATTAAAGTTAAATCAAACTATCTAATATGATAGATCAATAAAATTTAGATATATAATCATAACTTAGAGAAATAATTTTATTTATCTGAATTATAATAATCTATAAGGTCATAATAAAGACTATAAAATTATTTTATATAATCTTAGATTAGAAAATATTATTCTTCTTACAAAAGAATATAAAATTTATAATACTATGGTATTTTTAGAGTAAATTTAATACTAAATTTAATTGATAAAGATTAATAAATTTTAAATAAAGTATAGGTAGCTAGTAAATATTAAGATAATAGATATAAACGTATCACGAAAATATATGTTGAATATGAATAACTAATCCTGGTGTGTCAATAATAGAATTAATTAGATAATAATAGAAAAATAGAGTAAATTAATAATAAATTTAAAAAACGGATACATATGCATAAAACTATATTAATTTTAAATGATATTATAAATCTCGTCGCTGAGAGATGCGATAAAACAAGTCAAAAAAACTTTGAAAAAAGTTGTTGACAATAAGAAAACCAAATGATATTATAAGAAAGTCGCTTGAGGGCGATGAAGAAAATGGTCTTTGAAAATTGAACAGAATATAAGTTAAGTAAACAAACCAGCAATTCTTTTAGACGTCTTAAAATTAAGACTCAAAGTAATTTGAGCAAAGAGATTAAACTTTTTATTGAGAGTTTGATCCTGGCTCAGGACGAACGCTGGCGGCGTGCCTAACACATGCAAGTCGAGCGAGGGGAGTTTCTTCGGAAACAAACCTAGCGGCGGACGGGTGAGTAACACGTGGGCAACCTGCCTTATAGAGGGGAATAGCCTTCCGAAAGGAAGATTAATACCGCATAACATTGCTTTTTCGCATGAAGAAGCAATT
>NZ_CP174370.1:382500-587500 GCF_046581255.1 Clostridium sp. MB05
CTCCGAATGCCATATACTATGAGTCCGGCAGTCAGACTGCGAATGATAAGATCCGTAGTCAAAAGGGAAAAAGCCCAGATCGTCAGCTAAGGTCCCAAAGTGTAAGTTAAGTGGTAAAGGATGTGGGATTTCTAAGACAACTAGGATGTTGGCTTAGAAGCAGCCACTCATTTAAAGAGTGCGTAATAGCTCACTAGTCGAGAGATCCTGCGCCGAAAATGTCCGGGGCTCAAACTTACCACCGAAGCTACGGGTTCAAGTTTAACTTGAGCGGTAGAGGAGCGTCGTAATCGGGCTGAAGTCGTACCGTAAGGAGCGGTGGACTGATTACGAGTGAGAATGTTGGCATTAGTAGCGAGATGTAAGTGAGAATCTTACAGGCCGAAAATCTAAGGTTTCCTGGGGAAGGCTCGTCCGCCCAGGGTTAGTCGGGACCTAAGCCGAGGCCGAAAGGCGTAGGTGATGGACAATTGGTTGATATTCCAATACCACTATTATCGTTATTATCGATGGTGTGACGGAGAAGGATAGGATGTGCTAGCGATTGGAAATGCTAGTCTAAGCATTTAGGGAGTTAAGACAGGAAAATCCGTCTTAGCAATTCTGAGGTGTGATGGGGAAGGCCAATTTGGCCGAAGTATCTGATTCCATGCTTCCAAGAAAAGCATCTAGAGAGAGAAGTAGTGCCCGTACCGCAAACCGACACAGGTAGATGAGGAGAGAATCCTAAGGCCATCGGAAGAATTGCAGTTAAGGAACTAGGCAAATTGACCCCGTAAGTTCGCGAGAAGGGGTGCCTGCGAGAGCAGGCCGCAGAGAATAGGCCCAAGCAACTGTTTAGCAAAAACACAGGTCTCTGCTAAAGCGTAAGCTGATGTATAGGGGCTGACGCCTGCCCGGTGCTGGAAGGTTAAGGGGAACACTTAGCGCAAGCGAAGGTGTGAACTTAAGCCCCAGTAAACGGCGGCCGTAACTATAACGGTCCTAAGGTAGCGAAATTCCTTGTCAGGTAAGTTCTGACCCGCACGAATGGCGTAATGACTTGGGCACTGTCTCAACTGCAAATCCGGCGAAGTTGTAGTGCGAGTGAAGATGCTCGCTACCCGCGATTGGACGGAAAGACCCCGTAGAGCTTTACTGTAGCTTAGCATTGAGTTTCGATATTGTCTGTACAGGATAGGTGGGAGACTGAGAAGCTAGGGCGTCAGCCTTAGTGGAGTCACCCTTGGGATACCACCCTGACAGTATTGGGATTCTAACCGGACGCCATGAATCTGGTGACGGGACATTGTTAGGTGGGCAGTTTGACTGGGGCGGTCGCCTCCAAAAAAGTAACGGAGGCGCCCAAAGGTTCCCTCAGAACGGTCGGAAATCGTTCGAAGAGTGCAAAGGCAGAAGGGAGCCTGACTGCGACACCCACAAGTGGAGCAGGGACGAAAGTCGGGCTTAGTGATCCGGTGGTACCTCGTGGGAGGGCCATCGCTCAACGGATAAAAGCTACCTCGGGGATAACAGGCTGATCTCCCCCAAGAGTCCACATCGACGGGGAGGTTTGGCACCTCGATGTCGGCTCGTCGCATCCTGGGGCTGTAGTAGGTCCCAAGGGTTGGGCTGTTCGCCCATTAAAGCGGCACGCGAGCTGGGTTCAGAACGTCGTGAGACAGTTCGGTCCCTATCCGTCGCGGGCGTAGGAAATTTGAGAGGAGCTGTCCTTAGTACGAGAGGACCGGGATGGACTGACCTATGGTGCACCAGTTGTTCTGCCAAGAGCATGGCTGGGTAGCTAAGTCGGGAAGGGATAAACGCTGAAAGCATCTAAGCGTGAAGCCCCCCTCAAGATGAGATTTCCCATAGCATAAGCTAGTAAGACCCCTTGAAGAACACAAGGTTGATAGGTCAGAGGTGTAAGTGTGGTAACATATTTAGCTGACTGATACTAATAGGTCGAGGGCTTGACCAATAATTAAAAGATTTTGGCAATAATTCATGTGCAATTTTCAGAGAACACTCTGATATCTGGTGATGATGGCGTAGAGGAAACACTCCTTTCCATTCCGAACAGGAAAGTTAAGCTCTACAGCGTCGATGGTACTGCATGGGAAACTGTGTGGGAGAGTAGAACGTCGCCAGGTTATTTTTTTATGGGGGTATAGCTCAGTTGGGAGAGCACTTGCCTTGCACGCAAGGGGTCAAGGGTTCGAATCCCTTTACCTCCACCAAAGCTACGATTGGTTTCGTAGCTTTTTTTGTTTATAAAAATATATATAATTGATAATGAAAATATATAGTGTTATTATCTATATATATATAGATATAATAAATATAGGTGATTAGAATGGCTTTATATAGAATAAAACAATTTATATGGGGATTTACTTCATTATTTAAGGATATAGATCATGATTATATAAATAAGTTTTTAAGTGAAGATGAAATTAAAATATTTAATAAGTTAAAACATAATGATAAGCATCACTGTATAAGAGTATGTAAAGATTCAATAAAAATGAAAGAAGATTTTAATATAGATGTTGATATAAATAAACTAGCTAAGGCAGCGTTATTGCATGATGTAGGAAAGAGTAAAAAACATTTAAGTTTAATAGAAAAATCTGTAATTGTGTTATTAGATAAGACAACTAAAGGTAAAATTAAAAAGTACAATAAAGTAAAACAAATAGATATATATTATAATCATCCTAAAATAGGATTAGATATGCTTAAAGATTTTAATTATGATAAAGAATTTTTACAAGTGGTAAGATATCATCATAATAAAAATAAAGTAAATAATAATAGAATACTTAATATAATAAGTACTTGTGATGATAAAAATTAGTACAGAGGTGTATTTATGAGAGCTATTGAAAGAAGAGAAAAAATTATAAAGTTGATAATTGAAAAGAATAGAGCAATTAAAGGAACAGAATTAGCTGATTTATTTGGAGTTACAAGGCAAATAATAGTAAAAGATATAGCTATATTAAGAGCTGCTGGTAAAAATATAATAGCCACTCCAGATGGATATATTTATAATAAAGATATTAATAAAGTAAAAGCTATTATTGCAGTTAATCATGGAAGTAGCGAAACTATAGAAGAATTAAAAATCGTAGTTAAATATGGTGGTATAATAGAAGATGTTATAATAGATCATCCTATCTATGGTGAAATAAAAGGAAATTTAATGATAAAAAACTTAAATGATTTAAATAAATTTGAAAGTGAATTTAAAAGAAAAAATATTAAACCTCTTTCAAATTTGACTAATGGGGTTCATCTTCATACTATAGCTGCAGATAATGAAGAGAACATTGAAGCAATAAAGATGGAATTATCGAAAAAAGGATTTTTATTATAGAGTTTAGGAGGATTTAATATTTATGGACTATGATATTCTTATATTAGGTGGAGGAATAATAGGGTGTTCAGTTGCATATGAGTTATCAAAATATAATTTTAATATAGCATTAATAGAAAGAGATTATGATATAGCAGATGATATTTCATTTGTAAATACATCTATAGTATATGACGGATCAGAGACATCTGATGATGTAATGGCTGGACTTGAATATATAGGAAATTCAATAATGATGGATACTTGTAAAAAGTTTAAAGTTCCTTTTAGGAAAATTGGAGCCTTAAGAGTTGTAAATGATGAAAATGGTGTTAAGAAATTACAAGAGATGTATGATAGAGCAAAAAAAAGAGGGATAGACGGCGTTTATTTAATAGATGATAAAGATGTATATGATATAGAACCCAATATAAATCCTAATATAAAAAAAGGATTATATTCTGAAAATATAGGAATAGTAGCACCTTATGATCTAGCTATTGCATATGCTGAAGTGGCTTCAGATAATGGAGTTAATTTTAGGCTAGAAGAAGAAGTTTTAAATATACAAAGTTTAGCTAGAGGATTTAAAGTAACTACCAATAAAAATAAATTTACATGCAAGGTTGTTATAAATACAATTCCTCATGAAATCTATATAAGAGAAAATGGAAAAGTTGAAGATAAAGAAATAGATAATAATGAATCTTGCTTTAAAAATATGAGTTATTTATTAGTCGATGATAATTATAAAAATAAATTAAATAAAATAGTAATAGAAACTTTTGATAAAAATACTTTTGTACTAAGTACTCCAACAACAACTACAGGATCGTTAATAGGAATAAAAAGTACAGAAAAAACTAGCTTAGAAGATAATTTAATGTATGCAAATAGCTTATTAATAGACTTAGATAAAAATAATATAAATAATTTATTTAGAGAAAGTTACAATAAAGATTCTATGGTAATAGATGATAGTGAGATAGATAAAGGATATATAAGAGTAACAGGCACTCATTATGGGAAAATTACTATAGCACCAGCAATAGCAAAAATGCTTTGTGATACTATAGCTAATAATTTAAATTGTACATTAAAGAAAAACTTTATTGATAAAAGAAGAGAAATTTATAAATTTAGAGAACTTGGAAAAAAAGAAGCTAATGAAATAATAGCTGTAGATAAAAGATATGGGAAGATTATATGTGTATGTAACAATATATCTGAAGGTGAAATAGTAGATTGTATAAGAAGACCTTTGGGAGCTAGAACTGTAGAGGGAGTTAAGAGGAGAACAGGATCTGGATTTGGAAGTTGTCATGGTTCCTACTGCTATGAAAAAATAGTAAATATATTAGCTAGAGAGCTTGATAAAAAAGTTACAGATATAGTTGAGGATTCTAAGAATTCTAAAATTATATCAAGCCGAATAAAGGAGTTTAAGGATGTTTAATTCAGAATCTAAAGTTGATAATAAAGATATATTTACATCAATAGTTAGAATTAAGGGCAATGAAAAATATAAGGTTGTACCAGTTAGAACTAATAAAGAAGTAGATAAATCATTATGGATAGAGCTATCTAAAGTTTTAGCTAGAATATATGTTAGTACTCCAATTAAAGAAGGAAGTATAATTTGCAAAAATATATTAAATACTGGGATTGACGTAATATGTACAAAAGATATATTAGATGAATAATTATAGTACAAAAAACAAATAATATATAAAAATCATCTTAGTAAAATATTGACATACATAATATTTTATAATATATTAAGAATAAATATAATAAAACTGTTGAAGAGGCTAGTAATAACAATATTTGTTTTAAGAGAGTCGATGTTTGGTGTGAATCGATAGTAAAATGTTATGAATCCACCTTGGAGGGACTGCGATGAGCAGTACGGCTTAAACCGTTAAATTTATTAAAGAGAATAGCATTTTTTGCTATTAATTAGGGTGGCAACGCGGAATCTTTCGTCCCTTGTTTAGGGGAAAGGTTCTTTTTTTATTGAAAAAAATTAATAGATATAAATTATTAGGAGGCATACATAATGTTAGATTTAAAATTTGTAAGAGAGAATCCAGAGATAGTTAAGGAAAATATAAAAAATAAGTTTCAAGATAGCAAACTTCCACTAGTAGATGAGGTAATAGAATTAGATAAAAAGCTTAGGGAAGCTAAACAACAAGCTGAGGCTTTAAGAGCTGATAGAAATAAATTCTCAAAACAAATTGGGTCTTTAATGGCTCAAGGAAAAAGAGAAGAAGCAGAAGAAATGAAAATGAAGGTAACTGAAAATTCAGAGCGTTTATCTGAGTTAGAAGTTGAGGAAGTTGAGTTAGATGAAAGAGTTAAGACAATAATGATGACTCTACCAAATATAATTGACCCAAGCGTTCCAATCGGTAAAGATGATAGCGAAAATGTAGAGGTTGAACGTTTCGGAGATCCAAAGGTTCCAGATTTTGAAGTTCCATATCATACAGATATAATGGAAAAGTTAAGTGGATTAGATTTAGATAGTGCTAGAAAAGTAGCTGGAAATGGATTCTATTATTTAATGGGCAATGTTGCAAGACTTCATTCAGCAATAATTTCATATGCTAGAGATTTTATGATAGATCGTGGATTTACTTATTGTATTCCGCCATACATGATTCGTAGCGAAGTTGTAACGGGTGTTATGAGCTTTGCTGAAATGGATGCTATGATGTATAAAATTGAGGGTGAAGATTTATATCTAATTGGAACAAGTGAACACTCTATGATAGGGAAGTACATCGATACTATATTACCTGAAGATTCATTACCACAAACTTTAACAAGTTATTCTCCTTGTTTTAGAAAAGAAAAAGGAGCTCATGGAATAGAAGAAAGAGGAGTATATAGAATTCATCAATTTGAAAAACAAGAGATGATAGTTGTATGTAAACCAGAAGAAAGTATGGATTGGTATGAAAAGTTATGGGTAAATACTGTAGATTTATTCCGTTCTTTAGATATACCAGTTAGAACTTTAGAATGCTGTTCTGGAGATTTAGCAGATCTTAAAGTTAAATCAGTAGACGTTGAAGCTTGGTCACCAAGACAAAAGAAATATTTTGAAGTAGGAAGCTGTTCAAACCTAGGAGATGCACAAGCTCGTCGTTTAAAAATTCGTGTAAATGCTAAGGATAAAAAATACTTTGCTCATACATTAAACAATACAGTTGTTGCGCCACCAAGAATGTTAATAGCATTTTTAGAAAACAACTTAAATGAAGATGGTTCAGTAAATATTCCAACTGCACTTCAACCATACATGGGAAATATGAAGGTAATTAAGTAGTTTTAATTTTAAGGACTAAATCTATGCTATTAGATTTAGTCTTTACTTATTTATTTGAAAGATAAAATTAAGTCGTAATGGAATATATTGCAAAAGAAAGTAATATGTTTGATTTTTCTAAGTATATATGTTATTTAAATTTTACTATTAGATTAATAAGCAGTAATTTCAGCGGGGGATGAAGAGGTAGAAATTTGTTTTTATTAGATTTATTATTTAATTTAAAAATATGTAAATTTATAATTGACAATAAAGAAAGTCATTGCTATAATAATATTTGTCGCGAGACGAAGTATGGAGAGATGGTCGAGCTGGCTTAAGGCACCGGTCTTGAAAACCGGCGTACCTTTGCGGGTACCGTGGGTTCAAATCCCACTCTCTCCGCCATAAAGGCATCTAAGTTTTCTTAGATGCTTTTTAATTAAAGTATTAGCTCATTATAGTTAAGTATTATTTTAATATTTATTATGTAATAAAAAATTAAAAAAATAATTGACAATAAATATAGTACTTGATATAATAATATTTGTCGCAAGACGGAATATGGAGAGATGGTCGAGCTGGCTTAAGGCACCGGTCTTGAAAACCGGCGTACCTTTGCGGGTACCGTGGGTTCAAATCCCACTCTCTCCGCCATAAAACTTCAATAGAAGGCACGTGGAGAAATACTCAAGTGGCTGAAGAGGCGCCCCTGCTAAGGGCGTAGGTCGGGTAACTGGCGCCCGGGTTCAAATCCCGGTTTCTCCGCCAGAAAGCATCTAACAGTAGTTGGATGCTTTTTTATTTTAGATTTATTTTATATTTAAAATATACTATAATCTTATTAAGTAATTCTTAGGGGGAAAATAAGATGAAAGTTACAATTAAAGATGTAGCTAAGGAAGCAAATGTTGCAACATCAACAGTTTCAAGGGTATTATCGAACAGTGATAAAATAAGTGATAAAACAAAAGAAAAAGTAAATGAAGCAATAAAAAAATTAAATTATACTCCTAATATAATTGCAAGGGGCCTTGCTAATAATAGAACTAGAATTTTAGCAGTAATATTACCAAAAGAGGCAGAAGATATATTTTCTAATCCATTTTTTGTTCAAGCAATGAAGGGGATGAGCATATATGCACAAAAAGAAAATTATTATATAATGTATGCCTTTAAGCAAGAAGGAAAAAATGATAAAGAATGGTTTGAAAAATTTATAGACAGTAATTTAGTTGATGGTATTTGTTTATTAAATTCTAAAGAAGATGATGATTCTATAAAATATTTGAAGGAAAGGGAATTTCCTTTTGTCGTTATAGGGAGACCAGATGATATAGAAAATGTATTATGGGTAGATAATGATAATTTTAAAGCTATGTATAAATTAGTAGAAAAACTTATAAGTTATGGACATAGAACAATAGGTTTTGTGGGAGCTAAATCAAATCTAAATGTATCTAAAGATAGATTAAATGGATATAAGCAAGCACTACTTGACAATAATATAGATATTGAAGAAAGTTTGATATATGAAGGAAAAGAGTTTACACAAAAAAATGGAAGCAGTGCAACGAATAAAATATTAAAATTAAATAAACCAACAGCCATAATAGCTACTGATGATTTATTAGCACTTGGAGTTCAAGAAGCTTTAAATAAGCTTAATATGTATAATATATCTATTGTAGGGTTTAATAATATACCTATGTCTGAGTATCAAAACGTACCATTATCATCAGTAGATATAAATGCAGAAAAATTAGGGTTTCATGCGACAAAGCTTATAATAAATAAATTAGAAGATAGAGATATGGAGAAAAATTCATACATAATAGATACAAAATTAATAGAAAGAAAATCCATACAAAAGATTAAAATTCAAGAGTGAGTGCAACCGATTGCACGAAACTTTAAATTATAGAGAAAAATGAAGATAATTTAAAATGATTAGCAATTTTCGCGTAAAACAAAACATTAAATTATTGTAAACAATTTCTCTTGTATGATATACTATTTTTATAATATAAGAGAAATAAAATTAAATTTATATCTAGGGGGATGGAAATGGAAAAGAAATATGTAGTAGGTGTTGATTTAGGAGGAACTAAAATATATACTGCTTTAGTTGACCTAGAGGGATCTATAATAAAAGAAGTTACCGTTAAAACAGAAGCTCATAAAGGTGAGAGTGTAGTTTTAGAGAAATTATTAAAAACAATAGATGATGTATTAGAAGGAACAGATATAAATGAAGTTAAAGCAATAGGGATAGGTTCTCCAGGGCCTTTAGATGTAGAAAAGGGATTAATAGTATATACTCCTAATTTACCATTTAAGAACTTTAACATAGTTCAACCTATAAAAGATAGATATAAATTAGATACTTACTTAGATAATGATGCAAATGTAGCAACACTAAGTGAATTTATGTTTGGAGCAGGTAAGGGAAGTAAAAACATGGTCTTCATTACTGTAAGTACGGGAATAGGTGGAGGAGCTATAATAAATGGCAATCTATTTAGAGGTAGTACATCAAATGCATTAGAAATAGGACATGCTACTGTTATGAAAGGTGGTCCTAGATGTGGATGTGGGAACACTGGATGTGCAGAAGCAGTTGCATCAGGAACTGCAATTATGAAGAGAGCAAGGGAAGCTTTTGAAAGTAAGGTAGAAACTAGCTTAAAGAATTATGAAAAAGTTACTGCTAAGGAAGTATTCGTAGAAGCTGAAAAAGGAGATAAAGTTTCACAAGATATATTAAATGATGCTTTATCATATTTAGGAATAACTGTTGCAAATATAGCAAACACTTTTGATCCTGATAAAATAGTTATAGGTGGCGGCGTTAGTGAAGCTGGTAGAATTGTATTTGACAAAATAGAAAATGAAATGGAAAGAAGATGCTTAAAGACAATTTATAATCACTGTAAAGTCGAAAAAGCTTTATTAGGTAATCAAGCAGGGGTTTTAGGTGCAGCTGCACTAGCAATATTAGAAAGCAAATAGAATGATGTGTACAGATATTCTCTGTACACATATTTTAAAACATTTTAGGCAAACGATTGCACAGATTTAGCTATGTTGGAGGAATATATGAAACAAATTTGGTGGAAAGAAGCAGTAGCATATCAAATATATCCAAGGAGTTTTTTTGATTATAATAATGATGGGATTGGTAATTTAAAAGGAATAACTTCAAAGTTAGATTACTTGAAAGATTTAGGTATAGATGTTATATGGATTTGTCCAATGTATAAGTCGCCAAATGATGATAACGGTTATGACATAAGCGATTATAAAGATATAATGACTGATTTTGGAACTATGGAAGACTTTAATGAGTTACTATCAGAGGTTCATAAGAAAGGAATGAAGTTAATAATAGACTTAGTAATAAATCATACTAGTGATGAACATGAGTGGTTTATAGAGTCAAAGTCATCTAGGGATAATCCTAAAAGAGATTGGTACATTTGGAGAAAAGGAAAAGGTGAGTTAGAACCTAACAATTGGGAGAGTATTTTTAAAGGATCAGCTTGGGAATATGATAAAGATACTAATGAATATTTTTTACATTTATTCACGAAAAAGCAACCAGATTTAAATTGGGAAAATGAGAATTTAAGAAAAGAAATTTATAAAATGATAAATTGGTGGCTTGATAAGGGAATAGATGGATTTAGAATAGATGCTATAAGTCATATTAAGAAAGATACAGAATTTAATGATATGCCTAATATAGAAAATCAACAATATGTAAGTTGTTTCGAAAAGCATATGAATGTTGAAGGTATACATGATTTTTTAGATGAATTAACTGAAAATACATTTTCAAAATATGATGTTATGACAGTTGCAGAAGCAAATGGAGTAAGTGCTGAAGAAGCAGAAGAGTGGGTAGGAGAAGAAACAGGTAAGTTCAACATGGTATTCCAATTTGAACATCTAGATTTATGGAACAATGAAGATAATCAAGCATTTAATGTAAATGAGTGCAAAGAGGTTCTAACTAGATGGCAAGAGGGTTTATATAATAAAGGGTGGAATGCATTATTTATAGAGAATCATGATATTCCAAGAGTAGTATCAACATGGGGAAATGATAAAGAGTATTGGCGAGAAAGTGCTACTGCGTTAGGTTTGATGTACTTTATGCAGCAAGGAACTCCATTTATATACCAAGGGCAAGAGATTGGGATGACAAATGTAAAATACGAATCTGTTGATGAGTATAATGATGTTAAAAGTATAAATGCTTATAATGATATGTTAGAAAATGGTTTTACTGAGGAACAATGCATAAAACATTTATGGGCAGTATCTAGAGATAATGCTAGAACCCCAATGCAATGGAGTAACTCAATAAATGCGGGATTCTCTAATAGTAAACCTTGGATAGGAATTAATCCAAATTATAAATATATAAATGTTGAAGATCAAATTAATGATAAAGAATCAATACTTAATTTTTATAAAGATATGATAAGAATAAGGAAAAATAATCCGATACTTATATATGGTGAGTACAAATTAATTTTAGAAAATCATGATAAGATTTATGCATATATAAGAGAAATTAATGAGGAAAAGTTTATTATTATAACTAATTTATCAGAAAATAAAGCACAGTATAAGTATGAGAATGAAATATTAAAATATGAAAACTTATTAATATCAAATTATGAGGTTTTACCACATGATGATTTGAAATATTTAGATTTAAAGCCATATGAAGCGAGAATGTATAAAATAGATTAAGATTTTTAATAAAAATAAGGAGTGAATAATAATGGGGAAAGTTGAGAAAAAAGGTAAATTGGTATCATTCGATTTCTGGCAAAAATTTGGGAAGGCATTATTAGTTGTAGTAGCGGTTATGCCAGCAGCAGGGCTTATGATCTCTATTGGAAAGCTAATAGGAATGTCAGTAGATATATCAATAATAAATACTATAGGAAGAGTTATGGAAGATATAGGTTGGGCTATAATCGGAAATCTTCATGTATTATTTGCAGTTGCTATAGGTGGATCGTGGGCAAAAGAAAGAGCTGGTGGTGCTTTTGCTGGATTACTATCCTTTATATTAATTAATCGTATTACAGGTGCAATATTTGGAGTAAATCCAGGAATGCTAAGTGATGCTTCAGCAAAAGTAAATTCATTATTTGGAACAGAACTTATAGTTAAAAATTACTTTACTAATATATTAGGTGCACCAGCACTTAATATGGGAGTTTTCGTAGGGATAATTGCAGGTTTCTTAGGAGCAGCTTTATATAATAAATATTATAATTATAATAAGTTACCTAAAGCATTAGATTTCTTTAATGGAAAAAGATTTGTTCCTTTTGTAGTTATTTTAGGATCAACAGTTACAGCTATAGTACTGTCAATAGTTTGGCCATTTATACAAGGAGCTTTAAATAGTTTTGGAGTTTGGTTAGCAGAATCAAAAGATACAGCACCAGTTTTAGCACCTTTCGTGTATGGTGCATTAGAGCGTTTATTATTACCATTTGGTTTACATCATATGTTAACGGTTCCTGTAAACTATACAGAGCTAGGTGGAGTATATCAAATAATGACAGGTTCATCAGCAGGCACATTAGTAGCAGGTCAGGATCCACTATGGTTAGCGTGGATAGGTGATCTAATTAACTTCAAGGATGCTGGAAATATTTCAGAGTATAATATATTATTAACAAGTGTTGTTCCAGCAAGATTTAAGGCTGGGCAAGTTATACTTTCAAGTGCATCATTACTAGGTATAGCATTTGCAATGTATAAGAATGTTGAGTCAGATAAAAAGAGTAAATATAAAACAGTATTCTTATCAGCTGGATTAGCAGTATTCCTAACAGGAGTTACAGAGCCAATAGAATTCATGTTTATGTTTATATCACCTATATTATATGGAGTGTATGCAGTAATTACAGGAATAGGATTTGCTTTAGCTGATATAATACAATTAAGAGTTCATGCATTTGGGTTTATAGAATTTTTAACAAGAACACCAATGATGATTAATGCAGGGTTAATAAGAGATTTAATTAATTTTATAATTACATGCTTAGTTTTCTTTGGATTAAACTATGGAATATTCAATATATTAATTAAAAAGTTTAATATACCAACACCAGGACGTAATGGAAACTATATAGATTCAGAAAATGAAGATTCAGCAAGTGACAAATCTAAGACTGATTCAAATGCAGTAAATGATTTACAAGCTGTAAATATAATATCATTATTAGGAGAAAAAGATAATATAGAAGACATAGATGCATGTATGACTAGATTAAGAGTTACTGTAAAAGATATAAATCTAGTAGCTGAGGAAAAGGAATGGAAGAAAGATGGGGCTTTAGGGCTTATTTTAAGAGATAATGGTGTTCAAGCTATATATGGACCTAAGGCGGATGTGTTGAAATCAAACATACAAGATATATTAGGAGTTTAAGATGAGATTATTAACACTTAATTGTCATTCATGGATGGAAGAAGATCAAGTAGAAAAAATAAAGTATTTAGCAAAAATAATAAAGGAAAATCAATATGACGTTATAGCCCTTCAAGAAGTTAGTCAAAGTATAAAAGAAGATATAATTAAAGGAATTATAAAAAAAGATAATTTTGTTCATTTATTAAATGAAGAACTTAAGGAATTAGGAGAAAGTAAATATAATTATATTTGGGATTTTTCACATATAGGTTATGATATATATGAAGAGGGGTTATCTATATTAACTAAACATAAAATAGAGGATTCAGAAGCTTTTTATATAACTGAAAGTAGTGATAAAGCCTTTTATAAAAGTAGAAAAATAATTAAATGTACTATAAATATAAATAATAATATAATTAGCTTTTTCACATGTCATTTAGGATGGTGGAATGATGAAGAGGAATCCTTCAGGTACCAAGTGAAAAATCTTATTAATAAAGTTGATGGATTAAGTTTTATTATGGGGGATTTTAATAATGATGCTATGATTAAAAAAGAAGGATATGATTATTTATTAAATAGTGGATTGATTGATACTTATACAATAGCAGTTGAGAAAGATGATGGTATAACAGTAAAGGGTGAAATTGCAGGTTGGGAAGGTAAAAAGGAGAATAAAAGACTGGATATAATATTTACCAATAGAAGTGTTAATGTAAAAAAGTCTAATGTAATATTTAATAATATAAACAAAAATGTTATTTCTGATCACTATGGAGTAGAAGTATATATTTCAGAGTAATATGAAAATTAAGGGTTCAATTTTTAATTGAACTCTTTTTTTTACTATAACAATAGATTTATAATAAAGTATACAAAGGTTTATTTTATGGTATAAACTTTACTTAGGGAGATGGCATTATGATATACGGAGAAAATATATATTTAAGAGATCCAGTAAGAGAAGATATAGATACTTTATATGATATTTGTGCAGATAAAGAGGTACTTAAGTATAATGGTTTATCTACAGGAATTATGACTAAGGAATATATAAGAAGTCAATTCCATCACTTTACAAAGCCGAATAAAAAGGAATTGGTTATAGTAACCAAAGATAGTGATTTAATAGGATATGTTTATTATAAAGAAAATAGTTATACAAGAGATGTATATTCAATAGGTATAACTATAGGTAAGGGATATTGGGGAAATGGATATGGTAAAGATTCAATAAGAACGTTATGCAATTATTTATTTAATAAGAGAAAAGCTCATAAGATAGAACTAGAAGTTGTTAAGGAAAATATTAGAGCTATAAATTGTTATAGAAAATGTGGATTTAGGGAAGAGGGAGTAAGAAGAAGTAAGTACTATATATGCGGAAAATATCTTGATACCATAGTAATGGGCTTATTTAAAGAAGAATTTATTTAAGGCTGAGGGGAATAATTAAGATAGAATATTATTAGGAGTGTGTTTATGGGAATAAGGTTTATTTTTGGAAGGGCAGGTACAGGAAAAAGTAGATTCTGTCTTGAACAAATAAAAAAGAAAATAGAAAACAATGATAATGAAAATAAGTTAATTTTAATAGTTCCAGAACAATACACCTTCGATACAGAAAAGAAATTCCTAGACATAGTAACTGAAAGGGGACTATTGAGGGGGGAAGTATTAAGCTTTAAAAGAATGGCTCATAGAGTATCAGAAGAATGTGGAGGAAGAACAGAGGTTAGAATGAGCGATTCTGGAAAGAATATGCTCATTTATAAATTATTAAAAGATAAAGGAGAAGACTTGAAATACTTTAACAGAATGTCTAAGCAACAAGGATTCTCATCAATAGTATCAAAAGTAATTACAGAATTTAAAAAATATAATATTTCCACGGAAATATTAAATATAAAAGAAGAAGAAATAAATGATGATGAACTTAAAAAGAAAATCAATGATTTAAAACTAATTTTTAATAATTTTAATGAGGTTCTTCATAAGAGGTTTATTGATTCAGATGATGAATTAACTTTATTAGCAAAGAGATTAAAAGATTGTACTATATATGATGATTCTGAAATATGGATAGACGAATTTACTACTTTCACACCTCAACAGTTAGAGGTTATAAAGGTACTTGCAAAGAAGGCGAAGGTTGTAAATATAACTTTATGTAGTGATTCTTTAAGTAGTGGTGCCAATATAGATTATACTGATATATTTGATGCAATAAAGAATACTGAAAACTCTATATTAAGAATTATGCAAGAAGGAAATATATCATATTTAGAACCTATTAATTTAAATAAAGGATATTCATATAGATTTTTAAATAGTGAAGATTTGCAACATTTAGAACGTCACTTTTTTACTTATCCATTCAAAGAATATAAAGGTAAAGCAAATAATGTAAGGGTATATAAAGCAAACAATAGCTATGATGAAATTGAGGTTGTAGCTAAAGATATTTTAAGAATGGTTAGAGATAATGGCTATAGATTTAAAGACATAGCAGTTGTATGTAGAAATATAGATGAGTATGAAAAGATATCTACAGTTATTTTTAATGAATATAACATTCCATTTTTTATAGATAAAAAAAGAGAAATACTTAATAATCCATTAGTTGTAGTTATTATTTCATCATTAGAGATATTATCAAGCAATTGGTCATATGAAAGTGTATTTAAATATTTGAAAAGTGGGTTAGTAAATATTGAAAGAGATTATATCGATATACTAGAAAATTATATATTATCTAATGGAATAAAGGGGTATAAATGGACTAAGGATCTTTATGATAAAGAGAATATTTCTGAAGAAGAAAATATAATTCTTGAGGTTATGGAAGAAATAAGAACACCTTTAATTAAGTTACATAATAAGATAAAAGGAAAGCATATGGTAAAGGATTCTGCTATAAACATATATGAATTTATGAATGAACTAGGTGTATTTAAAACTTTAGAAACTTGGTTAGAAGAATTTGATACCTTAGGACTTCAAGATAAAATAAAAGAATATATACAAGTTCCTGAGATGGTAATAGAAATTCTAGATCAAGTTGTAGAAGTTTTAGGAGACGAAGTTTTAGAAATAAAAGAATTTACTAAAATACTTATATCAGGATTTGAGGAGAAAGAAATAGGGGTAATTCCTATGTCTTTAGATCAAGTGAATATAGGTGATATATCAAGAGTTAAAGGTAGAGAAGTAAAGGCATTGTATTTAATAGGAGTAAATGATGGTGTCTTACCAGCTGCAAATAAGGATGAAGGAATTATAAGCGATAGAGAAAGAGATATATTAAGAAATATAGGAATAAGATTAGCATCAGATACTAAAAGTAGAGCTTTTGAAGAACAGTTTATAGTTTATACAGCATTAACAATTCCTTCTGAGTATCTAATGGTAACTTTCCCTATGGCAGATTTCGAGGGCAAATCTTTAAGACCATCTATAATTATTCCAAGACTTAAAAAGATTTTACCAAATGTAACAGAGGAAAGTGAAATATACAATAAAAGAGATAAAGACGATAGATTTAATAAAATAACAGCACCAACTCCAACTTTTAATGAACTTATTTCGGCGTTAAGAATGGAGTTTGAAAAAGAAAAGGTAGATGACTATTGGGCTCAAGCTTTTAAGTGGTTTGAAAATAATGAGGAATTTAAAAATAAGTCAAGTAGAATGTTTAAAGGATTAACATATACAAATCTAGTTGAGAAGGTTCCTAGAGAAAAAATAAAGAGATTATATGAGTCAGAAAATAAGAAGCTAATATTTAATGTATCTAGAATAGAAAAATATGCGCAGTGTCCTTTTTCATACTATGTACAATATGGATTAAAGGCAAAGGATAGAAAAGTATATGAATTTTCTGCTCCAGACTTAGGATCATTTATGCATAACGTATTAGATGATTTTACAAATACCATAAGAGATGAGAGAATAGCATGGTCTGATTTAAATAAGGAAAGATGTAAGTTAATAGTAAATGAACTGGTTGATAAAAGGTTAGAGAATGATTCTAATTCAATATTAAATAGTACAAAAAAATATAAATATTTTGCAGATAGATTTAAGAGAACTATAACTAAGTCAGTAATGGTTATATCAGAGCAAATGAGAAAAGGAAAATTTGAAGTATTTAAAAATGAGTTTGCTTTTGGAGGATTTAAAGATGGTGAACCAATTAAGATAGACCTACCATCAAATGAAACAGTATATTTAGTTGGAAGAGTAGATAGAATTGATACCTTAGATTTGGATGGGAATACATATATAAAGATAGTTGATTATAAATCAGGTGCTAAAAAGTTTAATTTAACAGAAGTTTATTATGGTCTCCAAATACAGTTATTAGTTTACTTAGATGCTCTTATAAAAAATTCAAAGTATATATTGCACAAGCAAGCAATGCCAGGCGCAATATTATATTTCAGAATAGATGATCCCATAATAAAGTCTAAAAAACAACTTACAGAGGAAGAAATAAAAGAGAATATATTAAAAGAATTAAAGATGAGTGGATTACTTCTTAAAGATATAAATGTTGTTAAGGCTATGGATAATGATATGGAATCATATTCACTAATAATACCAGCAGCGATAAAGAAAGACGGTGATTTTACATCCAGTAGTTCAGTAATTACAGAAGAGCAATTTGATATATTACGAAAATATGTTAATGATAAAATGGCAGAAATATGTGAAGATATGTTAAGTGGTGACATAAAAATAGAGCCTTGTAAAAATAATAGTACTCCATATTGTAATTATTGTGACTACTCATCAGTATGTCAATTTGATACAACAATAGAAAATAATAAATATAGAGTGGTTTTAAAGAAGAGTAACGATGAAGCTTGGAAGTTAATAAAGGATGAGGTAGAGAAGGGAGGTAATAACTAATTATGGGAGATACAAAATGGACAGAAGATCAGCTTAAGGCAATAACTACAAGAGGATGCAATTTGCTAGTAGCTGCTGCTGCTGGTTCAGGTAAAACAGCAGTATTAGTAGAAAGAATTATAAGAATAATAACTAATGAAAATAATCCAGTTGATATAGATAGATTATTAGTTGTTACATTTACTTCAGCAGCAGCAGCAGAAATGAGAGAAAGAATAGCAGCTGCCATATCAAAGGCTCTAGAAGTAAATCCTAATTCTAAGGTTTTACAAAGACAATTAACACTTTTAAGTAGAGCAAATATAACAACAATGCATTCATTTTGTTTAGATGTTATAAAAAATTATTATCATGTTATAGATTTGGATCCTACATTTAGAATTTCTGATGAAACAGAAAATACCTTATTAAAGTTAGAAGTTATAAATGATATATTCGAGGATTACTATGAAGATGAAAATCAAGAATTTAGAAGTTTAATAGAAGCATATAGTGGTTCAAGAGATGATCAAAGATTAAAAGATATAATACTTGATTTATATAGATTCTCAATGAGTGGACCATGGCCAGAAAAGTGGTTAACTAAAAATGCAGAAAGTTTTAATATAGAAAACATAGATGATTTAAACAAAACCATATGGATAGATATATTAAAGGAAACTATAAAAATTGAAGTTTCTGGATATATAAAAATGTTAGAAAAAGCTATAGGAATTATAAAAGATACTGAAGGGTTAGATCCATATGAAATTACTTTCTTAGATGATTTAAATATGTTTAAAAATATTGAAGAGTCATTAAATTACGGTATAGCAGAGCTTTATTCATCTATTAGCAATATAAGTTTTTCTAGATTAAAATCAGTAAAAAAAGATAAAGTATCAAATGAAGAAAGTTTAGAAGTAGTTAAGAGTATAAGAGATAGCATTAAAAAGAAAACGTCAAAGTTAATTGAAGATAGTTTTTCTATGACAATAGATGATGCTCTAAATGGAATAAAAAACTCTTATTCTTATATGAAGATGATAAGCCATTTAACTTTAGAGTTTATAAATAGATTTAAAGAAAAGAAAAGGGAAAGAAATATATTAGACTTTAATGACTTAGAGCATTTGTGCTTAAAGATACTTATAAATGAAGAAAATTATAGTTTAATACCATCTAGTGTAGCAAAAGGTTTTAGAGAATATTTTAATGAAGTATTAGTGGATGAATATCAAGACTCTAACAACGTTCAAGAAGCTATAATAGAATTAGTATCTAGAAAAAATTTAGAAAATCCAAATGTATTCATGGTTGGAGATGTTAAACAAAGTATATATAGATTTAGGCAAGCAAAGCCGGAGTTGTTTTTAGATAAGTATAATAAATATCCTTTAGAAGCTGGTGATTTAAATAGAAAAATACAATTATATAAAAATTTTAGAAGTAGAGAAGAAGTAATTAGTGGTGTAAATTATATATTTAAGGAAGTAATGTCTAAAACAGTAGGAGAGCTTGAGTATAATGATGATGAAGCACTTAATCTTGGAGCTAATTATAAAGAAAATAATGATGAAGATACAATTATAGCAGGTCCAATAGAACTTCATATTCTTGATAAGTCAGGGGAATACACTACTGAGGTAGAGGATGATTATGACGGTGAAGGTGTGACTGAAGAGGAAGAAGATATTGATTCAATAGGCTTAGAGGCAAGAATAGTTGCTAGAAGAA
This sequence comes from Clostridium sp. MB05, assembly GCF_046581255.1. Classification (NCBI taxonomy): domain Bacteria; kingdom Bacillati; phylum Bacillota; class Clostridia; order Eubacteriales; family Clostridiaceae; genus Clostridium; species Clostridium sp. MB05. The sequence goes on from NZ_CP174370.1 coordinate 402,238, forward strand.
TCAAAGAACTTTTAAATCCGGATCCTAAAACAGGAAAAATATATAAAGTTTTAGATAAAGAAACAGGAGATTACAGACCTTTAAAGTATAAGGATATAGTTATATTACTAAGAGCAACTAGAAATTGGTCAGAAATATTTTTAGAAGAGCTTGGTTCAGAAGGAATACCTGTTTATGTTGATACAGGTACAGGATATTTTGAAACTATAGAAATAAGAACAATGATGGCTCTATTAAAAATTATAGATAATCCAATGCAAGATGTTCCTATGATTTCAGTATTACGATCTCCTTTAGTAGGCTTTAGTGCAGAGGAGCTCGGTGATATAAGGTTATTGGATAAAGAAAAATATTTCTACGAGATAATAAAAGAAGTTGCAAATGATATCTATGAAGTAAATGAAAATCTTAGAGAAAAATGTACTGTATTTGTAAATAGTTTAAGTAAGTGGAGAAATAAATCAATATATACTCCTATAGATGAATTTATTTGGTATCTTTATATGGATACAGCTTATTATGGATATGTTGGAGCTATGCCAAATGGTAAGCTAAGACAGGCAAATTTAAAAATATTATTCCAAAGAGCAAAGCAATTTGAACAAACTAGCTTTAAGGGATTATTTAATTTTATAAACTTTATAAATAAAATTAGAAATTCATCAGGGGATATGGGAAGTGCAAAAATACTTGGTGAAAATGAAGATGTTGTTAGAATAATGAGTATTCATAAAAGTAAAGGTCTAGAATTTCCTGTAGTATTTACATCAGGATTTGGTAAGCAGTTTAATTTAATGGATTTAAATAAATCTATTTTATATCATGATGAGTTAGGGTTAGGACCAGATTATGTTGATTTAGAAAGAAGAAATTCCTACAGTACATTAGCTAAGGAAGCAATAAAGAAAAAAATACTATTTGAAACTCTCTCAGAAGAAATGAGAATACTATATGTCGCATTTACAAGAGCAAAAGAAAAACTTATTATTACAGGTGCAACAAAAAATCTAGAAAAATCAATATCAAAGTGGGCTTCAGCAGCGGCTTTAGACGATTATATAATCCCACCATCAGAAGTTTTAAAAGGAAAAAGTTATTTAGATTGGGTTGGAATGGCTATATGTAAGCATAGAGATGGAGAAAAGCTTAGAAAGTATATAGAAGTAAATAATAGCTCAGTAATAAATGATTTTTCAACATGGAATATACAAATGTGGACTAAAAATTTATTAACTGTGGAAAAAAGTGAAGTGGCTGTGGATGAAAATGGTGAGTCTGATTTATTTATAAACTCAGATATAAATTATATAGATAAGGAAATTGAAAGAAGATTAAATTATAGATATAAGTATAGTTTATCAGGGGGATTGCCTAGTAATGTTTCAGTTTCTGATTTAAAAAGATCTCTTTATAATAATGAGGATGATAATGTTATTACATTAAATATATTTAGTGATAAAGAAGTGTTAAGGCCAAAGTTTTTACAAGAGAAAAAGGGATTATCAGCATCAGAAAAAGGAACTATAGCCCACTTTATAATGCAAAAACTAGATTTAAATAAAGTAAGTAGTAAAGAAGAAATAGACGCTCAAATAAATTCTATGGAAGATAAAAATCTACTGACAGAAGAAGAAATCAAAGCAGTACAAAAAATTAGTTTTATAAGCTTTTTTGAAAGTAATCTAGGAAAAAGATTACTAAATGCATTTAATGAAGGAAAGTTATTAAAAAGGGAGTTACCTTTCTATACCGAAATTAGTAGTTTAAACATAGACAATACATTACCTAAAGAGATATATGAAAATGAAAATGTAAGACTTCAAGGAATAATAGATTGCATATTTGAAGAAGATGATTGTATTGTTTTATTAGATTATAAAACTGATTATGTTGAGTATGGCAAAGAGAATGAAATTTTAGATAAATATAGAATTCAAATTAAATATTATAAAGATGCAGTAGAAAGAATTACAGGAAAGAAAGTAAAAGAAAGCTATCTATATTTATTTGGATTAAACAAAGAGTTTAGAATGAATCTATAATGAAAAGATTATGATTTACAAATATAAAGTTAAAGGTTAATAATTTTATAAGTATGAAATAGCAAAGGGGTGGATTAAAATTAAACCACCTCTTTGCTTGCTAATAATACAATTTATTTATAGATAAACTCTTTAGCTAGTTTAAATAATGACTCTTCATCATTTAAACTAGGATTTTCTAAAACTTTATTTAGTAAAAAGCTTAATGTATCGCCAATTAATTTACCAGGTTTTAAATTAAAGTTTTTAATTAGTATTTCACCACTAGTATGAAGATCTTTTATTGAAAGCGGTTCATTATTGTTTAATATTTCATCTACTAAATTATCCATATAATCAACCTTAGCTAAAAATATTTTAGGATTATCTAAGGAGTTTATATCTGCTCGTTGCAAATCAAATAAAAGACCTATATTGTCTTTACCAATAACATTTAATAGCTTTTTAACTTCAAATTTGGTTGGAAGATAATTAACATCTAAAACTAAGTGATGTTCTATTAATTTACAAACTATATTTATAGTATTATTATCAAATCTTAATTTAGATAATATATTTCTGGCCATTATTGAACTTTCTATATTGTGATTAGGAAAATAATAAGATCCATTTCCATTAAATGTGAGTGTGTTTAATTTTCCTACATCATGAAGTAATGCTGATAATCTTAATAAAAGATTATTATAGGTATTATCAATAACTTTAAGGGTATGGCTAAATACATCTTTATTATGATTATTACATTTTGGAGTAAAGTTAGTTAAACTATGAATTTCTGGAAGAATTATTTCTAGTAATCCTGTATTTTTTAATAAAACAAGACCTTTTGATGAATTATTAGAAATTAAAATTTTACATAGCTCATCTCTTACTCTTTCATGACTTATATTACTTACTAACTTATTATTATTTATTATAGCCTTATAAGTAATCTCATCTATATTAAAGTCTAATTGACAACTAAATCTAATTGCACGAAGCATTCTGAGGGAATCCTCTTTAAAACGTTCATCAGGATTACCTACGCAACGAATTATTTTATTATTAATATCATCAATTCCACCAAAATAATCAATAAGTCCAATAGACTTATTGTAAGCTAAAGCGTTTATAGTGAAATCTCTTCTAGATAAATCCTCTTTTATATCAGAAACAAATTCGACTGATGATGGTCTTCTATTGTCTAGATAGGTTCCTTCTGTTCTAAATGTAGTTACCTCATATTGATTATTACTTATAATAACTGTTACTGTTCCATGTTTTAAACCTGTTGGAATAGTTTTTTCAAATAGAGATAAGGTGGTGTCAGGTTTTGCAGAAGTAGTTATGTCATAATCTTTAGGGGAAATTCCTAGTAAGCTATCTCTAACGCACCCACCTACCATAAATGCTTTAAAGTTATTTCTATAAAATGTATCTATAATAAAATCAACTTCATTTGGAATAAATATATGCATTATTTGTCCTACTTTCAAAATATTATATAAATATAATAGCATAATTAAATATTTATAAGAAATGGTAAAATAACCTTAATCATTACATAAATAGTGATTAAGGTTATTTTAATTATATGTTAATTTATTATTATCTTAGTATCATTTGCAATATTGTCATATAACCATTTGGCGTCTTCTACCTTTAACCTTATGCAACCATGAGAGGCTGGAGTACCAAGAGTATCGTCTAATACAACAGTTTGAGTTTTATCAAAGGGAATAGAGTGAAATAAGTAATCTCCCATAAATTGAACCCAATACTTTCCACCTTGACCGAATTCCTCTGCGAAGAACCAATCTCCTCTATTAGTAACGGCAAATATGCCCTTAGGAGTTTCTTTTCCAGATATTCCTGTGGAGCAAGGGAAATTTTTAATCAACTCCCAATTATTTGTTGAACCTTTATATACATACGTCATTTGCTCAGCTAAATTTAAATAAACAAAATAAGATGTTTTACTACTAATAGATAAGGTATTAACATTCTGAGTCGTTATTGCTTGAAGAATTGCATTAGATGTATACTCCGAGTCATCTCCTTGATATTCTTCTCTAAATAATTTTATAGAACTAATTTTATTATTTATTTCTGTTATATCATTTTTACTTAATAAGTTTGAATCATACTCAGACAAAAGATTAATTGCTTTAGTATAATATTTATTTGCAACTAGTTTATCAGAAGTTTCAAGAAGATAGCCCTTATAATTTACTGTGCAATCCTTTATATATTCTTGTGCCATTGAATAATCTTCAGCTAATGATTTTGGAACTAGATTAAAGTATTTTATCGCCTTAGAATAATCTTTTGAATTAAAAGCTGAAATTCCTAAATTTAGATAATTATCTTTTTTTGATGAATTAGTGCTTGAATTATTAGATTTTGAAGATATACTATTTGAAGCACTGTTTTCAATAGGAGAATTTTCTAATGCTAAAATTAATTTATCTAATGAAGAATTTAATACATTATAGCTTTTAATTTCAGATAAAACAGCTAGTGCTTGTTTATTACTAATTTCATTGTTCTTTAAAGAAATACATAACTTATTAACAATTTCTGTAAAGTATGTTTTTAAGTCTGAACTAGTTTGATTTTTCTTAAAAGATATAATTTTTTTGTTCAAAGTATCTTTTGCTTCTGAAAACTCACAATTATTAAATGATTTATAGAAACTAGAAGTTACTTGCTTGTATTGATAGTTTAAATAAATATTTACTCCAAACCATAATAAAATAAATAAAGTTAAAATAGAAAGAAGCTTAAAAATAGAAAATTTATTTTTAGGTTTGGGCTTATTATTAAACATTAGTACCCCTCCTTATAATTCATACTATAATCATTAACCAAAAGAGGGAATTTTAATCTGAAAAAAATATTTTTATAAAAATAGCTATTATATATGAATATTGCTATAAAAAACAACTATTGTTTATAAAATTAAATATATATGGTAAAATATTTAGTAAGCGTTTAATCCAGATATTTGGAGGTATTTATGGAAGAAAACATAAGTTTTGTAAATAAAGTTAAAATTAGTGTATTAAATATAGGAAAATATAAGGAGCTATTAAGATTAAGCTTTTCTAAAGCCTTAATTTATTCTATTTTATTAAGCATTTTAGTTGGGGTAGTAACTGGAATTGCTCAGTTTGCAGCAATAAATTTAGTGCAAAAAGCTAGTAGAAATGCATTAACAGATGATAAATTTAGTTTTGAAATGAAGGATGGTGTACTAAATTTTAATGAGTCTCCTATAATAAAGGAAAAAGGAAAGTTAATATTACTTATAGATACTAATAAGTCTTTAGAAGATGAAGAAAGTGTAAGAAAAATAGTAATACACAAGGATATTTCCACAGTAATATTTAAAGATGGAATATCTGTAAGAAATAATTATCAAAAAGTAACCTATAAGTATAAAGAACTTCCATTACCACAAAATTTTGATAATGAACTAATTATTAAAGCTATAGATGCTATGAAACCACTTAAATATATAGTATTTATAGTGAATATTTTTTTAGTTTATTTAACACTCTTATTTTATGCATTTATAATTTCCTTAGGAGGAGCAATTATTAACAAAACTCAAGGTATAAATTTAGATTATGGAGATATATTTAAATTATCTTTATATGCAATGACTTTACCTACATTAATTAAATTAATTTATCCAATAGGACCACTTAGCATATTAGTATCGGGATTTTATCTAATGATAGCTATAAGTAAAATTAAGCTAGAAGCAAATATTTAATTATAAATTTAAAATCCTATAAAATAATATTAGATTGATTTCATGTATCTTTTTACTAATGAAAATGAAAATTAACATAATAGAAAGAATTATTATACAAAAAAGTGTAATAATAATGTATTAAAAATACCACTAGATAATTAATAATTAAATAAACAAAAGGGAAATTGGAAAAAAACAACAAAAAGCATTGTTGGAAAAATGTGTATATGTTAAACTGTTTATATGGTATTTATGTAAATAAATCTAAATCTGTTATGAAAGGAATTATTATCATGATTATTAGTGAAGTTATAGAATTATTAGATAATAAAAGAGATATAAGTGAGATTATATTAAATGAAAATTTTAATTTTAAAAATGAAGAATTAATTAATGTCATAACAGAGTTAATAGGAAAGGGGATTAATCAAGAAAATTTTTTGCTTAATATTTCTCATGACCTAAGAGGTCATTTAAATGTTATATTAAGTATTATGCAATGTATTGATTATGGTAGCGTAAATATAAAAGATAAAAAGGCATTAGAATATATGAAAATTGTGAAGAGAAATAGCTTAAAAATGTTAAAGTTAATAAATAATTTAATAGATACAACAAAACTAGAAAATAATTACTATGTTCTAAATAAGAAAAACATAGATATAATATCTATGATAGAAAGCACTATAAGTTGTATAGATAAATATGCGAAGCAAAAAGAAATTCAATTAATATTTGATACAAATGAAGAAGAATGTATCATGGCAGTTGATCCAGAGGTTATAGATAGAATTATTATGAACTTACTATCTAATTCTATTAAATTTTCTTATAGTAGTACTAATATATATATAAATATATTAGTACTAAAAGAAGCTATAAAAATTTCTATAAAGGATGAAGGTCCAGGAATATCAAAAGAATATCAAGAAAAAATATTTAATAGATTTTATCAAATATCAAGCAAAAAAGAAAGAGAAAATTCAGGAAGTGGCATAGGGTTGGATTTAGTAAATTACTTAGTAAAGTCACTTGATGGAAATATAGAGTTAAATAGTGAAGAAGGAAATGGATGTGAATTTATAGTAACATTACCAATAACTATTGTAGAAGAAAGTGAAGATTTCTGCATAAGAGGCGATAGTAATAAAATTCAAATGTTAGAAGTAGAATTCTCTGATATATATAATAATTAGTTTGCTATAAGCTAATTAGTTGCTTGATTTATTTCAGTAATTATGATAATATAATTATTGTTAAAATTTTATATGCGGTGGTAGCTCAGTTGGATAGAGTAGCTGGCTACGAACCAGTTGGTCGGGGGTTCGAATCCTCTCCGCCGTACCATAACCTGTAACTTAAGTTGCAGGTTTTTTTACTTTTAGATAAATATTATATAGTAATAATGTACTATTAATTATTTTTAAAATAAAATTTGATTCCTTTGGGTAAATTAGAATCATATAAATTAAAAAAAGAAGGAATTTAATTATGAGTGTAGATATATTAGTAAATCAACTAGATGAACATAATCAATCAAGTATTTTAGTAGCTAAAAAATTTAAGCCTAAAGAAGTTTTATTTATATATGATAAAAAAGATGAAGATTTAATGAATTCATTACAGGACTATTATTTAAAGTATGAACCACTAGTAATATTTGAAAGAAGATGTATTAGCGAAGGAAATATAGAGGAGTTAGAAAAAGTTATAAACATAAATAAAAATAAAGATATCTTAATTAATTTAACAGGAGGAAGTAGAATAAATTCATTAATACTTTTGGATATATGTAATAAAAATTCATTAGAATCAATATATGTAGATATAAGAAAAAAGATTTTGTATAAGATAGGTAATGAAATAGAGTTATTAAAAGAAGAGTTTGATGATATGAACTTAGATAGCCTTATAAAGTCTGCAGGAGGAAAACTTATATCTGATTCTACTAGACTTTGTGATAAAGAGGAGCTTATATATTTAACAAAGAAAATATATAAGAACTTAAATCTATGGCATAAATATAAGCAAAAGCTATATGATATGAATATATTTGTGCATGATTATCAAGATTCTGAAAAGGTTATAATTAAAAAAGAAAATTTAAATAGAGAAGAAATACAATTATTAAACAAAATACTTAGTGAGTTAAAAAAGCTTAATGGAATAGACTATTTAGAAATCGATAAAAACCAAATAGAAGTAAATTTTAAAAATGAATATTTAAAGTCTTTTATTTTTAAAAGTGGTACATGGCTTGAAATAGCAACAGATATTATAATACGCGAAATAAAAGAAATGGATGAAGTGAAAAGTGGAGTTATGTTCTTCTGGAATGATAAGAGCAAAATAGTAAGAAATGAAGTCGATGTAGTTGCAGTAAAAGATTCAATTCCCATATGTATATCTTGTAAAGATAGCGATAAATACAATGAAGACGCATTAAATGAATTAGATGTATATAGTAAACAAATTGGTGGAGACAAGGCATATAAGATATTAGTTGCAACAAAAAATCCAATAAAATCTGCAGTAATTGAAAGAGCAAAGGAAATGGACATAGATATTGTTATATTTGATGGAGATGAAGAAAAGTTTAAAGATAAGATACAGAAAATTATTAGAAGGAATTAATTTAATGTAATAAGGATTTTCAAATTTTGAAATTGTTTAAAGGTTTATATATGTATAATTAAGATATAGAAAATAATTTAAACATTATGGGGGGTTGGCATATGGCTAAAAAAGGAATAAAAATAGTTACTATAGGTGGAGGATCAAGCTATACACCTGAATTAGTAGAAGGATTAATTAAAAGATATGATGAGATGCCTGTAAGCGATTACTGGTTAGTTGATATTGAAGAAGGTAAAGAAAAACTAGAAATAGTAGGAGCACTAGCTAAGAGAATGGTTGAAAAAGCTGGCGTTCCAATGAATATACACTTAACGTTAGATAGAAGAGAAGCATTAAAAGATGCAGATTTTGTAACTACTCAATTAAGAGTAGGATTATTGCCAGCAAGAGTAAAAGATGAAAGAATTCCATTAAGTCATGGATTTTTAGGACAAGAAACTAATGGTGCAGGTGGATTATTTAAAGCTTTAAGAACAGTTCCAGTTATATTAGATATAGCTAAGGATATAAGTGAGTTATGTCCAAATGCATGGCTTATAAACTTTACAAATCCAGCAGGTATAGTTACTGAAGCATTATTAAGATATGGAGTTCATAAAAAGGTAATTGGTGTTTGTAATGTTCCTGTAGGTTTACAATATTCTTTTGCTGATATATTAGGAGTAGATAAGGATAAGGTGACTGTTGATTTTGCAGGATTAAACCATATGGTTTATGCAGAAAGAGTTTATTTAGAAGGAAAAGATGTTACAGCAGATATAATAAAAGAGTTAACATCAGGTAATGCTAAGTCACAAACTATGGCAAATATCAAAGGATTTAATTGGGATGTAGCAACTATAAAAGCTTTAGGAGTTATACTATGTCCATATCATAGATATTATTACAAAACTAGAGATATGCTTAATAGCGAGTTAGAAGAATTCAAAACAGGAAAAACTAGAGCAGAAGTAGTAATGGAAGTTGAAAAGAAATTATTTGAGATGTATAAAGATGTTAATCTACAAGAAAAGCCAGAAGAGTTGGCTAAGCGTGGTGGAGCTCACTATTCAGATGTAGCATGTAATGTTATAAATGGTATATACAATGATAAAAATACAATTATTGCAGTAAATACTAAAAATAATGGAACTTTAAAGCAATTTGAAGATGATTCAGCTATAGAAGTAAGCTGTTATGTAGGAAAGAATGGTCCTGTACCAGTTGAAACAGTTACAGAATTGCCAGTATTTGCTCAAGGCTTAGTTGCACAAATAAAGTCATTTGAAAGATTAGCAGCTGAAGCAGCTTATACAGGAGATTATAATACAGCATTATTAGCAATGGTAACAAATCCATTAATATCAGATGATATAAGAGGAAGAAAATTATTAAATGAAATGTTAGTTGCTCATAAAGATTATCTACCGCAATTTAAAGATGTTATAGAAAAGATTGAAAAGGTTGAAAGAGCAGAATTTTAATATAGTGATTACTAATTTAGGAGATTAACTTTTATAGTTAATCTCCTTTTATGTGTAATTAATTTTTATTTTATAAAGTGGTATAATTATTATTTATGTAAAGTATAGCATAATTAAGAGGGATTCAAATAAAATTAATTGTGAAATAAATAAAATCAATTAATTTGAAGTATAAAATTAAAAATATTAATTATGAAATGATTAAATTCAATATTTTCGTTGACAAATATAAGGGGGAGGCATAATATATAATTAACAGGAGGGATAATGGAATGTATAAAGTAATAACTTCTTGTCCAGTATGTAATAAAAAAATGAAGGCTACTAGATTAAACTGTTCTTCATGTAAGACTGTTATTGAAAATGAATTTGAGTTTTCTAAGTTTGATTATTTATCTAAAGACCAATTAAAATTTATAGAGGTTTTTATTATGTGTAGAGGAAATATTAAAGATGTAGAAAGAGAACTTGGAATTTCATATCCAACAGTTAGAGCAAAGCTAGATGAGGTAATTAATTCCTTGGGTTATAAAAATAGTTCAAAACCTTTAAAAACATCAACAAGTGATGTTATCAATGCATTAGAAAAAGGAGAGATTTCTCCGCAGGAAGCCATAGAGAGAATGAAAGAATAATAAGTATTTGGAGGGAAAAGGAATGAGAGAGGATTTAGTAAAAGTATTAACAATGCTATCAGAGGGAAAGCTTAATGTGGAAAAAAGTGCAGAATTAATTGAGGCAATGTATAAGAAGGAAGAAAAGGAAATACAAGTAGTAGATAAGAACTATGACAAGAGAATGCTCAAGGTCTTTGTAGATTCAGCACAAGGAGATAATGTAAAGGTTAATTTGCCGATAGTTGTTATAACATCAATACTTAAGGCAACAGGAAAATTACCAATTAAAAGTGCAGAGATGGAAGGCATTGACTTTGAAGTGTTAAGTGAATCAATAATTGCAGCTTTAGATAATGAAATGCTTGGAGAGATAGTAACTGTAGATTCAAGTAAGGGCGACGTTGTTAGAGTTGTTGTTGAATAGGTAGAAAAATGAAAATAGTAGTAAAATCAAAGGAAACTAATTTTACATTATATATACCTATGTTTATATTAACTAGTGGTATAAAGCTTACGAGTTATATTAGTACAAAATATCACAAGCATAACAATTCAGATAAAGATTTACAAAATTTTATTAAATATATAGACTATATAGATATGGAATCTATTATGCTAGGGATGAAAGAACTAAAGAAGCATAAGGGTTTAATATTAGTCGAGATTAATGCTAATGATGGAGATTATGTGTTAGTACGTGTTTAAAAAACTACACAAATTTATATAATATCTCCTATTGCTTCAAATAGTATTATAAAAATAAAGTAATATATTTGTTTTATATAAACATATTACTTTATTTTTATAATTTATATTCTAGAAAATTTAAGAATTAGAACTATATAAACTTCCGTATCTAACATAAATATATTCAATAAGATAACTTAAATCATATCTATGATTTTGAACATATTCATTTGAGTCGTTTCTTGGTGGAAGGTAAATTATATAATCACTTCTTCTTATATATTCAGGCTTTTCTTTCTCTGTAATTATAACTACTTTAGATGAACTACTCTCAATCTTTTTCCAAAGTCTTTCATGATATAGAGTAAATCTTCCAGTTGGAGAAATAAGAATAGCTAAAGAATTTTCATCTAATTCATCGGCTAACCTTTCTTGTTCTTGAACATCGTTAGCATGGTAAATTAATTTAGATAAATTAACTAGCTTACGCTGTAACTCTTGAGCCATAAGCTGAGAAAATTGAGTTCCAAATATACACACATTAGTACTATTAAATATAAGCTCTACAACCCTATCTACAACTTTTAAATCAACAAAGGATTTAAAAGTTTTAATTTCATTCATTATTTCTAAAGACATATTATTTAGAATATCTTCTCTAGAAAGATTATAATGTATAGCTTTTGGCTTCATAAGACCAACATTATAATAACCTATATTTATTTTTATACTTTCTTTAAACTCAATTAAGTTAGAATAACCTAGCTTATGACAAAATCTTGTTATAGCAGCTGGAGATGTATAACATAAATCAGCTAATTTATTTATAGACATATCTGGAATTACTCTGATATTTCTAAGCATAGTTATTGCTATATTATAGTTAATATCATTTTCTTTACTGCTATTTAAAAATAATAATAATCTATATATTAAATCCCCCATAAAATACCTCTAAGAATTAAAATTTTTACCTATTACTTCACCCATTAAAACCTTACATTCAAATCCAAGTTCTGTTTGACATAGTATATCATCATCAATTTTAATACTATCCTTTTTAAATAAAAGTATAGTTGTTGAGCCACCAAACTTAAAGTAGCCTTTTTCCTCTCCCTTTATAACTCTTTTATTAGGAGTATAAGTTTGAACTATTGTACCGACACAGGTAGCCCCAACTTCAATATGAATTATATCTCCGAAATTATCAGATTTAAAGATACTCCATTCTCTTTTATTTTGACAATATAACTTAGGGATTCTCTCTAAGGCAACAGGATTAACAGAATAGTAATTACCAGCTATAAAACTACTTTCCAATGGAATTCCATTATCAACAAAGTGAAATCTATGATAATCTGTAGGGCAAAGCCTTAATACTAAGCAAACGCCACCTTCATAATCTTTAGCTATAGAAGCATCACCTATTAATTCAGATAAACTGTAGTGAATACCTTTAACTTGTATTAGTTTGTCAGTAGAGATATTTTCAAAAGCAAATAACCTACCATCTCCAGGTGAAGTTAGCAAACTATCGTCAGTTGGAACAGGTCTTGAATCTTTACTTAATGTCCTAATAAAGAATTCATTAAAGTTATTAAACTCAGAAACGTTCATTGAGCTTATGTTCATGTCTATATCGAAATCTTTTATAAATTTATCTATTTTCTTTTTGCTAAGTGAAGTATTGCAATAAGATCCATAAAGCTTAGAAAACAACTTTTTCTTTAATAAAAGCTCTGTGAAGCTTTTCCCTACAGGTGATTCATAAGACCATTTTATATAGTTTTCTCCTGCTACTTTTTCTGTCTCATAATTATTAGTTTTTCTATTATATATTTGTATCATAAGTTACCTCGAATAAAAAATTTTTATATTATTATATTAACATAAAAACGCAATAAAAATTCTAAAAAATATATAAAGTTCCTTTACATATATTTTATTATACAAGATAATTAAGGTTGGGAATAAATTTTTGGAGGGATAGGTTTGTTAAATCATTTTGTGGAGACTATAACTCCCATAGCTATACATTTGTTAGAGTCTATGGGAATATTAATAATAATTGTAGGAGCAATTAAAGCTTTCTATAAATTTGTATTAAATATTGTAACTAAAAATAATTTTCCAATAAAAGTAGAGTTTGCACAGTCACTAACTCTTGCACTGGAATTTAAGTTAGGAGCAGAGATATTAAAAACAGTAATTGTGAGGTCTTTAGATGAAATGTACATATTAGCTGCAATAATAGTTTTAAGAGCAATATTAGCCTTTGTTATTCATTGGGAGATGAAGGAAGACTCACATTAATTAATATAATAGTAAAAAGTATGCATATTTGACTACAATTTAGCATTGTCCGTTATATAAATTTGTCGTACAATCATATATGGAGAATATATTAAAATAATAATAATTAAAAGATAGTAATTATTGGAGAAATAGTGTAAAATAGAGTTTGTTAATAAAATATCAATTACAAAAGATGTTTATATAAAGCAATACAGGGGGAAGTTAAATGAAAAACATAACTATAAATGGAAATAAAATCGTAGTTAATGAGGATAAAAGTATAATAAAAATAGCTAAAGATAACGGGATAGATATTCCAGCTTTATGTTTTTTAGAGGATTGTAGCAATGTTGGACAGTGTGGAGTATGTTTAGTTGAAGTAGAGGGACAAGAAGAGCTAGTTAAAGCATGTTGCGTTATTCCAGAAGATGGAATGGTTATTAATACAAATACAGAAAGAGTTCAAGAAGAAGTTAAAAAAACTGTTTCTTCATTATTAGATAAGCATGAATTTAAATGTGGACCTTGTAAAAGAAGAGAAAACTGTGAATTCTTAAAGTTAGTAATAAAAACTAAAGCAAGAGCTTCTAAGCCTTTTATTGTTGCAGATAAATCAGAATATGTGGATGATAGAAGTAAATCAATAGTTTTAGATAGAACAAAATGTGTTACATGTGGCAGATGTGTTGCAGCATGTAAAACTAAGACTGGAACAGAATCAATAAAATTCATAGAAGTAGATGGAGAAAAAATAGTTGGACCAGAAAACTTAAAATGTTTTGATGATACTAACTGTTTATTATGTGGACAATGTGTTGTTGCATGTCCTGTAGATGCTTTATCAGAAAAATCTCATATGGATAGAGTAAAAGAAGCTTTAGCAGATGAAGAAAAGCATGTTATAGTTGCAATGGCACCATCAGTTAGAACATCTATGGGTGAATTGTTCAAAATGGGATATGGGGTAGATGTTACAGGAAAAATATATACTGCCCTTAGACAACTTGGTTTTGATAAAATATTTGATATAAACTTTGGAGCTGACATGACAATAATGGAGGAAGCTACAGAATTAGTTCAGAGAATTAAAAAAGGTGGCCCATTTCCAATGTTTACATCTTGTTGCCCTGCATGGGTTAGACAAGTTGAAAATTATTATCCAGAGTTTATAGGCAATCTATCAAGTGCTAAATCACCACAACAAATATTTGGTGCAGCAAGTAAAACCTATTACCCACAAGTTGCTGATATAGATCCAAAGAGAGTATTTACAGTAACTATAATGCCATGTACAGCTAAGAAGTATGAGGCAGATAGACCTGAAATGGAGAATGAGGATTTAAGAAATATAGATGCTGTAATAACAACAAGAGAATTAGCAAAAATGATTAAAGATGCTAAGATAGATTTTGCTAAATTAGAAGATAGCGAAGTAGATCCAGCGATGGGAGAATACACCGGAGCAGGTGCTATATTTGGAGCAACAGGTGGTGTTATGGAAGCAGCTTTAAGAAGTGCTAAGGATTTTGTTGAAGGTAAGGATTTAGAAAATATAGAATATGAACAAGTAAGAGGATTAGCAGGAATAAAGGAAGCTACAGTTGAAATAGGTGGACAAGGATATAATGTTGCTGTTATAAATGGATCTTCAAATGTATTTGAATTTATGAAGAGCGGCAAAATCAATGATAAGAAGTATCACTTTATAGAAGTAATGGCATGTCCAGGTGGATGTGTAAATGGTGGTGGACAACCTCATGTAAATGCTTCAGATAGATTAGATATGGATATTAGAAGTATAAGAGCATCTGTATTATATAATCAAGATAAAAACTTAAAGAAGAGAAAATCACATGAAAATGGTTCTTTAAATAAAATGTATGAAACATATATGGGAGAGCCTGGTACAGGAAAAGCTCACGAGTTACTTCATATAAAATATAAAAAATAAATTTTAATTATAAATAGAGGAGGTCGTATAGGCATCCTCTATTTTAATTTATTAGTAATTTAGTGTATAGAAAAAATGCTTAAATAGTAAAATACCCCTATGGTACAGAAACTTATACATTGACAATATTAGTATATTGTAATAAAATTATTTCAATTAAATAGTTTTTGAGTGATTATGTCGCCGGACATAATATTCGTATAACAAGCATTAGGGATTCATACCATTAGGCCTTTGGGTATGAACCACCTAATGCTTTTTTATTTATAGGAGGAATCAATTATGAGAGTAGAATTAAGTAATAATATCTTTAAAAATTTTATTAAATATGTATCATTCAATGTTATTAGTATGATAGGACTATCATGTTATATATTAGCTGATACATTTTTTGTTGCTAATGGAGTTGGGAGTGTTGGACTTACAGCTTTAAATTTAGTTTTACCTGTTTATAGCTTAGTTAGTGGGGTAGGACTAATGATAGGTATGGGAGCTGGAACAAAATACTCTATATTAAGAGGAAGAAACAATAATAAAGGTGCAAATGAAGTATTTACCCATGCTATTATTATGGGATTTTTAATTGGTGTTATATTAACTATTATAGGTATATTTTTTTCCTATGATATTGCAGCATTACTTGGTGCTGATGAAAATGTAAATCCTTTAGCCGGAATGTATTTAAAAACTATTTTAATGTTTTCCTGTCCTTTCATAATAAATAATATAATGGTCTGCTTTATAAGAAATGATAATGGGCCTAATTTATCTATGATAGCAATGCTTTTAGGAAGTTTTAGTAATATAATTCTAGATTATGTTTTTATATTTCCATTGAAGCTTGGTATGTTTGGAGCAGCGTTTGCAACGGGACTTGCTCCAATATTTAGCTTAATAGTTTTATCAATACACTTAATTAAGAAAAAAAATAATTTCAAGCTTATAAAATGTAAAATTAATAGAAGGTATATAAAAAATATAATTTCATTAGGAGTTCCATCTTTTATCACAGAATTTTCTTCTGGAATAATAATGCTTGTTTTTAACTTTACAATTTTAAATATTGCTGAAAATATTGGGGTAGCAGCCTATGGAATAATGGCAAATTTAGCACTAATAGTAGTTGCTATTTTTACTGGTATAGCACAGGGCATACAGCCTATAATAAGTAAAAATTATGGACAAGGTAAAGGTGGTAATGTTAGAAAACTATATCATTATGCATTAATAACAGCAATAACACTTGGAACTATTTGTTATTTAATGGGGATTATATTCTCTAATCAAATAATTGCTGTATTTAATAAAGAACAAAATCAAATTTTATTAAGTATAGCAGATGAAGGAATTAAAATTTATTTCATTGCTTTCTTCATAATGGGAGTAAACATTGTAACGACATCATTATTTTCATCAATCAATAAACCGAGAGAGTCATTTATTATATCTATTATGAGAGGATGTATTGCTATAATACCTTTAATACTTATATTACCTAGAATATGGGGAATGCCAGGGGTTTGGATAACTATTCCTCTAGCTGAATTAATAACATTAATTATAAGTATTAAATTTTACAATAAAAACAAAAAAATACTTATCTAAGTAATGTTTAATAAAAGACTATTTAATTTAAAAATATGAATAGTATTTCATTATAATTGACCCATTTATTGAGCTAAGATTAGAGAAAAGATTATTAAAAATAGAAGCTGTACTAAGGAGTAAAATACCCTTTAGTACAGCTTTTTATAAAGATATTACTTAGTTTTTCCAGCGAACTCTAAGTATTCATCATATGTCATAGTTCTATCTACTATTGAACCATCTTTTTTAATATCTACTATTCTATTAGCAATAGTTTGTATAAATTGGTGGTCATGAGAAGCGAATAGTATAACGCTCTTATAATCATTAAGTCCATTATTAACAGCTGTTATAGATTCAAGGTCTAAATGGTTTGTAGGTTGATCTAGTACTAATACATTAGCATTTGTAAGCATCATTCTAGATAACATACATCTAACCTTTTCTCCTCCTGATAAAACGCTAGCATTCTTTAAAGCTTCTTCTCCAGAGAATAACATTCTGCCTAAGAATCCTCTTAAGTAAGATTCTGATTGTTCTTCAACAGTGTTACCTGAATATTGTCTTAGCCAATCTACAAGGCTTAGATCACAGTTATCAAAGAATTCATTATTATCTTTAGGGAAGTAAGATTTTGTTATAGTTATTCCCCATTTGAATTCTCCACTATCTGCTTCCATTTCACCATTAATTATTTTAAATAAAGTTGTTATAGCAATATCATTGTCTCCAATGAAGGCTATTTTATCGTCTTTATTAACTCTAAAGCTAACATTGTCTAAAACTTTAACTCCATCAATTGTTTTAGTTAATCCTTCAACAGTTAATATTTCATTACCAACTTCTCTTTCAGGTTTAAAACCAATGAAAGGATATCTTCTGCTTGAAGGTTGAATATCATCTAAAGTAATCTTATCTAAAAGTTTTTTACGAGATGTTGCTTGTTTAGATTTTGAAGCATTAGCACTAAATCTAGCAATGAAATCTTGTAATTCTTTAATCTTTTCTTCTTTTTTCTTATTTTGATCCTTAGACATTTGTAAAGCTAATTGGCTTGATTCATACCAGAAATCATAGTTACCAACATATAACTTGATTTTGCTAAAGTCAACATCAGCCATTACAGTACATACTGTATTTAAGAAGTGTCTATCATGGGATACAACTATTACAGTTCCTTCAAATCTTAAAAGGAAATCTTCTAACCAGTTAATTGATTGTATATCTAAGTGGTTAGTAGGCTCATCTAGAATTAGTATTCCAGGGTTACCAAATAAGGCTTGAGCTAAAAGAACCTTAACCTTTTCTCCCCCAACAAGTTCTGACATCTTCTTGTAGTGCATATCAGTTCCGATTCCTAATCCTTGTAGTAATGAAGAAGCATCTGATTCAGCTTCCCAACCATTCATATCAGCAAATTCACCTTCTAATTCTGAAGCTCTTATACCATCTTCATCAGAAAAGTCTGGCTTTGCATATAAGGAATCCTTTTCTTCCATTATTTCATATAATCTTTTGTTTCCCATTATAACTGTTTGTAAAACTTCAAATTCATCATATTCATAATGATCTTGTTTTAAAACAGACATTCTTGTATTTGGAGCAATAGAAACATCTCCTGTGTTTGGTTCAATCTCCCCAGATAATATTTTTAAGAATGTACTTTTACCAGCACCATTAGCACCGATAACACCATAGCAGTTACCAGGAGTAAATTTTATATTTACATCTTCAAAAAGCTTACGAGCACCAAATCTTAAACTTACGTTTGATACAGTTATCACTAAAAACCGACCTCATTTCTAATCTTATTCATTTCGTTATTATATCATAAACTTAACATATTTTCATTTAAAGGTAAAATAATATTTAGAAAACTTAATGGAAAAGAAGTAAATTATTAAAATTTTGAAAAAATTAAAGATTGACACTTATATAGGGGGGTGATACTATGTATTAAAATGGAAGTTTTAGGAGAATAGAAATGGGCAGTAATATTAACTTAAAAAAAATAAAAGTTAATATAGAATATTATTGTAACTATTATAGATAGGTCTTGTGTTTATAAAAATAATTATAGATACAGGCCGGTAAGAAGATTCGGGGTTTGTATCTATGATGGTTATTATTGTTAGTTGTGCTCAAATTTACAGAGTTAATTTAGCCACATAGATAAATGCTATGTGGCTTTAATTTTTAAGATGCTTATTTACCACATAGCGTAGTCTATGTGGTTTTTTTATAAAATAAGGAGGAATGTAGGTTATGAAGAAAAGAGAACATTTTACAAGTAGAGCAGGATTTATAATATCCTGCATAGGAGCAGCAGTAGGGTTAGGGAATATTTGGATGTTTCCTTATAGACTGGGGCAAAATGGAGGAGCAGTATTTTTAATACCATACTTTATATTTGTTTTATTACTTGGTTCTACAGGGCTTATTGCAGAGTTTGCATTTGGAAGAGCATCACAAGGAGGATCATTAACAGGGATAAAGAGAGCCTTCGAAAAAAAGGGTAAGAAGGGTGGAATATTATTAGGAGTAATACCAGCGGTAGGATTAGCAGGAGTTTTCATGTTTTATAATGTCGTAGTAGGTTGGATTATTAAATATTTTACCTTAAGTGTAACAGGAGAAATAAATGCAATAGAAATAAACAGTTTTTTTAATAATTTTTCAGGAAGTAAAGAAACCATACTTTGGAATGCAATTGCTATATTTATAGCGCTTATTATAGTTATTATAGGTGTAACAAAAGGTATAGAAAAAATAAATAAAATAATAATGCCTTTATTATTTATAATTTTTATATTATTAGCAGTTAGATCATTAACATTACCAGGAGCAATGGAAGGCGTTAAATACTTGTTAACACCTAAATGGGAATATCTATTTAAAGTAAATACATGGGTAATGGCTTTAGGGCAAGCATTTTTTACAGTATCATTAAATGGATGTGGAATGGTTGTATATGGTAGTTATATAGGAAAGGATATGGATATACCAACAGCAGCAATAAGCACAGCAATATTAGATGTTATATCAGCACTACTAGCTTCATTTGTTATAATGCCAGCAGTATTTGCATTCGGACTTGATCCAATGTCAGGTCCACCTTTATTATTTATAACATTACCAACAATATTTAAATCAATGCCAGCAGGTCAAATACTATCTGTATTATTCTTTTTAAGTGTAATATTTGCAGCTGTAAGTTCATCTATAAATATGCTAGAGGGGCCAGTAGAAGCATTGATGTCTCAAACAAGGTTAAATAGGAAGAAAGCAACTACTTTAATTGTTGGAATACTATTTATACTTTCAATACCGTTAAATTTAAATATGGACTTATTTAATGGATTTTCAGATTTAATGACAATAATTATATCTCCAATTGGTGCATTGATAGTACTTATCGTATTTTACTTTATGAGAGATAAAGAAGATATTTTAAGTGAAATTAATATGGGAGCAAGTAAGAAGGTTGGAGATAAATTTATAATGTTTTCTAAGTATGGCTTTACGACTATAACAGTTTTAGTTATAGTACTTGGAGTAATATATGGTGGAATATAATAATTAAAATTTTTAATATAGTAATGTATAGAGATTTGAGATAATTCAAATCTCTATTTTTATATCATTTATTAAATAAAATATAGAATAAATACTTATATGGATAAATTTACAAAAACTTATTGGAGATATTGACAAAATATTCTAATAGATATATAGTTAATTACAAGAGTAATGAACCAAATAACTAAAATTGAATATAATATATTATAGAACTCTATAAGGAGGTTTAATATGAAGTTAGATTTTACAAGCGAAATCCCTATATATATTCAAATAGCGCAAGCCATAGAGGATAGCATTTTAAATGGAATATTTAAGGAGGATGAAGTAATACCATCTACTACAGAGATATCAGTAAAATTCAAAATAAATCCAGCTACAGTGGCTAAAGGATTTAATTTATTAGTAGATGAAGGCATTATATATAAAAGAAGAGGTGTTGGAATGTTTGTTTCAAGTGGTAGCAAAGAAATACTAATACAAAAGAGAAAAGATAGTTTCTATAAAAATTATATAGTTGCATTAATAGAGGAAGCTAAAAAGTTAAATATATCAACAGAAGATATTATAGATATGATAGAAAAGGGGGAATAGTATATGGGGCTAATAAAGATATCTAACTTAACAAAGAAGTACGACAAGAGTACGGTGTTAAACAATGTTTCTTTAACAATTGAAGAAAATAAGATTTATGGTTTATTAGGAAGAAATGGGGCAGGAAAAACAACACTATTAAATCTTATAACAAACAGAATATTTCCAAGTGAAGGAATTATAACTATAGATAATGAAAGTGTTATTGAATCAGATGAACCTATAGGAAAGATATACTTTATGACAGAACAGGATTTATATCCTCAAGGATTAAAAGTAAAAGAACTATTTAAATGGACATCTGAATTCTATGAAAGCTTTAATATGGAATATGCTTTAAATCTTTGTAAGAAGTTTGGGTTAGATACTAATAAGAAGTTTAAAGAGCTTTCAACTGGATATTCATCAATATGCAAAATAATTATTACGCTTTCATCAGGAGCAGAAATACTGATATTTGATGAGCCAGTTTTAGGTTTAGATGCAAATCATAGAGATTTATTTTATAAAGAGTTAGTTGCTAATTATATAGATGAGCCTAAAACTATTATTCTTTCAACTCATATAATTGAAGAAGTTGCAGAGATTCTAGAAAAAGTAATAATAATAAAAGAAGGAAAGCTTTTAAGTGATAAAGAAGTTGAAAATCTTTTAAGTGAAGCTTATATAGTTTCAGGAGCTTCAGAAAGTATAGATAAATATATTAAAAATAAAAAATGTATAAATATTAATACTATCTCTGGATTTAAGGAAGCAACTATAGTTGAAATATTAAGTAAAGAAGATAAAAGGGATATAGAAAGGTTAGGGATAGAAGTTTCAAAAGTTGAACTTCAAAAGCTGTTTATACATTTAACTGGAGAGGAGGGTATTAAATAATGAAAGCTTATAAGATTGCTAAATATAATATTAATAGTTTAAAAAAGTCATTATTTGTATATTATTTAATATTTATTGCTGTATGTATGTTTTTAGTTACACTTAGTAAAATATATTATGGTAATTTTGGAACCTCAGGAATAGAATTATCTTCAGCGATATTTATATTTATTGTAGGATTAAATATGTTTAAGGAAAACTTCTATTTTATGAAGAGTAATAATGTATCAAGAAAAAGCTATTTTTTAGGAACAGTTTTATCAATATTACCTATAGCAACCTTAATGTCTGTTATAGATATAATAATAAATAGAGTATATAGTTTATTCTCTAAATGCCCTACGAACTATGATATGATTTTTACTGATTTCTCCAATAATGTTGATATTACAACGGCAACTTCTAACTGGATTCAAGGAAATGATATAGTAACACTTTTTAATACTTTCTTATTTCAAGCAGCATTGTATTTAATGTTATTTGCATTAGGATTTGTAATAACAATGGTTTATTATAAATGTAATAAGCTTATGAAAACAGTAATATCTATTTCTCCAATAATGTTATTTATACTTTTTGGTGCGCTTGTATCTATTTTTCCTTATGCAGCACAAAAAGTACTTGAATTCTTATTTTATATATTTGGAATTACTCCTAGAAATGTATATACAGCAATATTGACGTTCATTATTTTATTCATAGCATTAATTATAGCTGCATATTTATTGATAAGAAAAATGATAATTAAAGAAAAATAATTAGATTCTATAGATTAAAAAAACAGAAGGTTTTAATTAGAGCCTTCTGTTTTTGATTTTATATTAAATATATAAAAACACATATAAAGTGACTTAAGCTTCCTAAAATGATGAATATATGAAATATTTCATGAAAACCAAACTTACCTAATTGAAATTTCTTTGGCTTTAATCCATATATAACTCCACCAATAGTATAAAGAACTCCTCCAAATACTAGTAGAAATAAACTAGTAGGACTAAGAACTGCTGATAGAGGTTTAATCATAAATATAGCAGCCCAACCTAAGCCTATATAAAGAGAAGTTTGTAACCATCTAGGGCAGTTAAACCAAAGCATCCTAAATAATATGCCAGCAATTGCTATGGATGCTATAGTTGCAAAGAATACAGTTCCCTTAAAGCCGCTAATGCCTATTAGGCAAAATGGTGCATAAGACCCAGCTATTAAGATAAAAATCATAGAATGATCTAACTTTCTAAGTCTAAATATTATTTTTTCACTTGTTATTACACCGTGATAAGTTGCAGAAACACTATATAGTAATATTAGACTAATACCGAATATTACTACAGAAACTATTGCTATACTAGATGAGTTATTTACTAAGCCTTTTGTTAGCATTGCAATTAAAGCAAAAAGAGAAAGAATTGCGCCGATCCAATGAGTTAAACTATTTATAGGTTCTCTTAAATATTTTTCCAAAAATAAACACTCCTTTACAAGTAGTTTTAAAAACTATGTACTGTTATAATTATATTATTAAAATAAACTTTGAAAGTCAAAGGTTATAATAGACGAAATAGTTAGAAATATTAATATATTTTTTGATTTTCTTGAAATATCTCTTTATTACTAGTATATTTAAATATATATATTTTAATAAGTAGTTTATAAAACTACATGGAGGTACATATGGATTTAAATGAATTAAAAGAAAAATTTAATGAACTAAACTTACAAAATCAATTAACTTTAGAAGAGATACCAGAAATAGATTTATATATGGATCAAGTAACTCAACTTTTTGATAATAAGTTTAATGATTCAAAAAGAACAGAAGAAGATAAAGCTTTAACTAAAACAATGGTTAATAATTATGCTAAAGGTAAGCTTTTAATGTCTGTTAAAAATAAAAAATATAGTAAAGAACACTTAATTTTAATGAGCCTTATATATAATTTAAAGGGAGCTTTATCAATAAGTGATATAAAAAGTTCATTAAACAAGATAGTTACATCTTTAGAAAATAAAGAAGCTTATCAATTAAGAGATCTATATAAACTTTATTTAGAGCAATATGAAAATGACTTAATTGATGTAGAAAAGTCAATGGAATATAAATTAAATGATATACAGAATATGCTTTTAAAAGAAGAAAATTTAAAATCTGATGAATTTGAAAAAAACTTTCTATTATTAAGTTCTTTTATAAATATGAGTAATATGTATAGAAGAATGGGTGAAAAGCTAATAGATGAGTATTTTAGCAAGTTATAAGAGGTAAAGATATGAAAAATTCTATTATTTTAAAAAATGAATTAAATAAAATAGATGGAAAGGGATATAAATTATATAAAAATCTACAAGGTGAATATCACTTTAAAGACTATACTTTATGTATAGATTATGTTCAAGGAGATCCATTTGCTTCTCCATCAAGGTTAAGAGTGGTTGTAGATAAAAATATATCTAATTTCCCAGAAAATTTATTAGATAAAAAGTACAAAAAAATAGCAGTTTCAGATTTTCTAACTAGATTATTTTATTTTAATATAAATAAATATGGAGAAAAAATATTTGGATCAGGTAAAAGTGGTTTGGTAACTATAAGTAAATCCCCTCAAGAAATTTTAGAAAGAACAGCTATAGTAATAAATAATGATAATATAGAGGCTAGGTTTTATGTAGGATTTCCAGCTAGGGGAAGAAGTGTTTTAGCTAAAGAGTTAGAAAAGATATTATACAGTGTTATTCCTAGCATAATAGAAAATACTTTAATTTATCAAAATATAAATAAAGAAAAACTTATAGAAAGAATAAATTTAGTAGAAGATCAAGAATACATAAGAAGTGAACTTAAAAATAAGGGGTTAATTGCCTTCGTAACCAATGGATCTATACTTCCAAGAGAAAGTGGAGTATCTTCAAAACCTTTAAGAAATGGAAAGAAGTTTGAATCTCCTAAGAATTTAGAGGTAGAACTTAATCTTCCTAATAAAGGTTTAATTAAGGGAATGGGAGTAAAGGAAGGAATAACATTAATAGTAGGTGGAGGGTATCACGGAAAATCTACTATTTTAAACGCGATTGAATTAGGTGTTTATAATCATATAGAAGGTGATGGTAGAGAATTCGTTATTACAGATAACACAGCTGTAAAGGTTCGGGCAGAAGATGGAAGAAGTATTAAAAATACAGATATATCATTATTTATAGATAACCTGCCTAATGGAAAAGATACTGTGAAGTTTACAACTGAAAATGCTAGTGGCAGTACATCACAGGCAGCAAATATAGTTGAAGCTATAGAAAGTAAAACAAATCTTTTACTTATAGATGAAGATACATCTGCAACTAATTTTATGATTAGAGATGAATTAATGCAAAAGTTAGTTTCAAGAGAAAAAGAACCAATAACACCATTTATAGAAATAGTTAAACCTCTTTATGAGCAAAATAATATATCCACAATAATAGTTGTAGGAAGCTCTGGGGACTTTTTTGATGTAGCAGACTACGTAATTCAAATGGATAATTATGAAGCAAAAGATGTTACAAAAGAAGCAAAATTCCTTATGAGAGGTGAAATAAATAAGAGGATAAAAGAAAAAGATATAGAGGTAAATATAAAATTTGATAGAAAAATTAAAAAAGGAACTATAGAAAGCACATATAAAGGTGTAAAAATTAAAGCTATGGGATTAAGCTCAATTAGTATAAATAAAGAAAATATAGATTTAAGAGCTGTTGAACAAATAGTTGATACAGAACAATTAAATTCAATAGGTGCTATTATGAAGTGGGCAGAGGAGAATATGATGAAGAAATCATTACCTTTTGAAGCGATGATTGAAGAAGTATATAGTGAAATAAATAAAAATGGATTAATTTCTATAGATAAAATATATGGAGGATCAGGAAGCTTAGCTATGCCAAGAAAACAAGAAGTTATGGCTACCTATAACAGATATAGAAAACTTAATATAAATTAGAAAAATATATTAGTTATCTGATATACTATAATAATATAAAATAAGGTATATACAAAATATATATGTTGTTTTATTTTTGAAAAATTTATTTAGGGGTAGAAGAATGGATATAATGAATAAGGTTAATAAGTTAATAGACTTAATGAAAACAAAGTACTTAATGAAGTTTAAACAAAAAACTTATATGGGTAATAACTACAAGGTTAATTACCTATTAGAGAGAAATAGCAAGTCAAAGGATTTACTTATAATATTTTCTGCTTGTACAAAGATAGGGCAAAAAGCTAGATATAATTACATTAGGACTTTAGATGAATTTAAATGTAATAAGTTATTTATTTTAGATGACTTTGGATTTGATGGAAGAGGTGCTTATTATTTAGGTAAAGATAATGATTTTAAAATTGAAGAAGATGTAAGAGCTTTAATAAATAAAATATCAGAAGAAATAAAACCTGTAAATGAAGTTTATATTGGATCAAGTAAAGGTGGATATGCAGCTTTGTATTTTGGTTTAGAAAGAGAAAGTAGCAATATAATAACTGGAGCGCCACAGTACAAATTAGGAGATTATTTAAATCTTCCTAATCATAAGAATATACTTAAATATATTATAGGGGATTGTAGTGATGAGGGTATTAAAAAGCTTAATAATTTAATGAGGGACAAGCTTTACTTAAATAGGGATAATAATAATTCTATATATATTCACTATTCTACAAAGGAAGAGACTTATGAGTCAGATATAAAACCTTTATTAGACGAAGTAAATAGTGTTAAATTAACAGCTTATCATGATAAGGAGGATTATAGTAGTCATGCTGAATTAACATTATTTTTCCCTAGTTATATTAAGGATATTTTAAGAGTGATATTAAAGCTTTAGAAAAATTTAAAATAAGGATAAGTTAAAAATGAACACGAGAAAAGAGAATAGAGATAGAAATTTAAATATTGATATACTTAGAGTTGTTTGCTCAATATTTATAGTCATAATACACATAATAGATTTTTATATTTTAAATTATAATGAAATTGGAGAAATTTTTTGGACATTTATAAATATATTTGAGTCATTTATTAGATTTGCTGTACCAATATTTTTTATGATAAGTGGAGCATTACTAATTAAGAATTTTAAAGAAAGTGCAATAACTTTTTATAAGAAAAGATTAATAAAAATAGTTGTTCCATATATATTAATTTCAATATTTTATTCAATAGGTAATCAAATTTTAAAAAATGGTATAATATCTTTGGAGATTATAATAAAAAATATTTTAACTTTTGACGCCCATTATCACTTATGGTTCTTTGAACCATTAATAGGAATATATTTAATAGTTCCATTAATTCGTAAGGTAATAGTATATTTAGAAAATAATAATAAAAAAATAATAATAAATGGATACTTAGCTATATGGACATCACTAGGAATAATACTGCCAACAATAATTAATATTTATAGTTTAAGCAGTATTAGGTATGGAATAGAAGTAGTAAACTACTTAGGATATTTTATAATGGGGTATGCCATAAGCAATTACTATAAGAGTTTTTTCAAAGGAAAAGAAAATTGGGTTTTATTAATATATTTAGTAGCTGTATTAACTACTATTGCAGGAAATCATTTTTACTTAAATAGAGAAACAGGAATATATAATAATTATTTTATTTATCCAATGACATTAAATATATATGTACAATCAGTTAGTATTTTTATTTATTTTAATCTTAAAGTAATTAAATTAAATAAATCAGTAACTTCAATAATACAGAGTATATCAGTTAGTAGTATTTATATTTATTTATTACATCCAATCTTTATATTAATAGTTAAAGATATATTAAAAATAAATTTATTTGTAGGAAATTTATTTTTTAAGTGTTTTTTTGTTATATCAATTGTAAGTTTATTAACAATAGTGGCTTCAATAATAGCTTTTAAAACATTTAATTTTCTTACTAAAACAATAATTAAATAGTTTTTAATAAATAAAAATTAGCACCTATAAAAATAAGGTGCTTTTTTATTTATATATTTTAAGAAAGGTTTAGAGAAGTAGATAAAAATTCAAGTATAAGTGAACTTAGTTAAGAGATAGATTTAGAGATAACTATGGAGTAGGAGGAATAATATGGTTTAAGAATTATATATGAAATGATAAAATATGTAATTATGTATTAGAGTAATTTATAAGAAAAGCATAGACTATATATAATTCAAATATAGCAGCAATTGTTTAAGAAGCAACAAGAAAGCTAATATATAATGTAAATATCTTAATTTATCAATTTAGGAATAATGGAGCCTTAATTTTATTGATACAATATAATTACCATATGGGAAAAGGTTGGTGATAAAGTGAACTATAGTAATGCTATATCCCAATGTATTGACTATATTGAAAAAAATATAAAAATGGATTTAACTCCAGAAAGAATAGCTATGGATATTTATGTACCAATAGTAAAAAAGTAAGTAAATGCAATATTTATTTGGCTTTAGATCTATTGTATTAAATTAATTAAAAAAGATGCCACTATTGTGAGGATGGGCATCTTTTTCTGCTTTTAATTAAATATTAAGACTAATAAATTTAATTGAAATATTTAGATATTCCAAGGTGAATAAAGCACTCACAACTCAAGTAGTAATCAATTACAGAATTCAAAATTATACTTTAGAGTTATATAATAATTGTGTATATTATATACATAATAATAAAATGGGAAAATATAATTTAGAATAGTTATAGATGAGAGAATTAAAAGCAATTGAAGTGTACTATTAGTAGTTGAACAAAACCACAATTAATTATAATATAATTTTACAGGTATAAAATGAAAGGGGGAACTTCAGTGTGGAGGTATATAATTTACTTCCAAGCTAAAGAAAGTTTATTGATAATAATGCAAATATATTAGTTGTAGAAGATGATTTAGATATAAATAATCTTTTGTGCAGAATATTAATTAAAGAAGGATATAATGTAAGAGCTGCATATTTATGGACAGAAGCTAAAATGTGTATGGAGCAGTATGATTTTCACCTTATTTTACTTGATTTAATGTTACCAGGAATAAATTGAGAGGATATTATTAAGTTTGTAAGAAAACTGAAAATAATGCCTATAATAGTTATATATGCAAAGGCTGACCAAGGTGTTAAAGTGGAGGCACTTAACCTTGGAGCTGATGAAAAAATCATTACCTTTTGAAGCGATGATTGAAGAAGTATATAGTAAAATAAATAAAAATGGATTAATTTCTATAGATAAAATATATGGAGGGTCAGGAAGCTTAGCTATGCCAAGGAAGCAAGAAGTTATGGCTACCTATAACAGATATAGAAAATTGATTTTATAGTTTATTAATATCTAAGGAATGGAGATGAATTTAAGCTGTATTATATATACGATATATTATTTCAAGTTGTAGATAGAGCTACATTGCTGGTTATATGCTTATTTATTATAACTAGGTTACAAAGTTTTAGAGAAATATTTTTAAAGGAGAATTATGAAAGAAAGGATTATGCCATTATTTGCATAGTATTTAGTATATTTGCTGTATTTGCAAATTATACAGGGGTAGATGTAGAAGGATCGTTAGTAAATGTTAGAACAATTACTATAGTTTCTGGAGGAGTAATATTTGGACCACTTGTAGGAATAGTAACAGGAGTAGTATCTGGGCTACACAGATATTTAATAGACATAAATGGAATAACATCAATACCATGTCTTATTAGTAGTATAATTTCAGGAATTGTATCTGGATATATAAATAAAAAGATTAAGAGGAAGTATAGGTGGATAGCTGGTATAGCTGCAGGAATGCTAAGTGAAACAATAACAATGATACTAATACTTATATTAAGTAAACCTCATTTATTAGGAGTTGATATAGTATCTAAAATTGCTATACCAATGATACTTGGGCAAATTAGTGTAGGATTTATTGTTTTGTTAGTTCAAAGTGTAGCAGATGATAAAGAAAAGATAGCTGCAAAACAAGCAAAATTGGCCCTTGATATTGCAAACAAAACGCTGCCATACTTTAGGAATATAAATAGTGATTCTTTAAATAAGATATGCAATATTATAAAGGATGATATAGAAGCTGATGCAGTATCCATAACAGATAAAAAAAATATATTAGCTTATGTTGGAGTTGGAGAAGAAAACTATAATATAGGTCATGAAATAATAACTGAAGTAACTAAAGAAGCAATAAAGAGCGGTAGAATAGTTATAAAAAATGATAACCTAGAGGATAAAGGCGCAATGCTAAAGTCGGCTATTGTAATCCCTCTTGAGGAAAAAAATGAAGTTATAGGAGCTTTAAAAATATACTATAGAAAAGAGCACAAAATAACTTATTCATTGCAAAGTCTTGCGGTGGGACTTTCACAAATTATTTCTACTTTGATGGAAATATCAAAAATTGAGCAAATAAAAGAAATGGCAAATAAATCTGAAATTAAAGCTCTTCAAACTCAAATAAATCCACATTTTTTATTTAATGCATTAAATGCTATAACTTCATCTATAAGAATAGACCCTGATAAAGCAAGGGAGCTTATAATAAATTTAGCTAGTTATTTAAGGTATAACTTGGAATTAAATGGTGAGTTTATAGATATAAAAAAAGAACTTAAACAAGTTAAAGATTATATAGAAATAGAGAAAGCTAGGTTTGGAAATAAATTAAGTATAATTTATGATATAGATGATGTAGATATTAAAATTCCAAGTCTTTCAATACAACCTTTAGTTGAGAATGCTATAGTCCATGGTATTTTAAAAGATAAAGGTACGGGAACTATAAATATTAGTGTAAAGAAGTATGATGAAAGGGTGAAAATATCTATAACTGATAGTGGGGTTGGTATAAGTGAAGGTATAATAGAGAGAATTTATAGTGATACTATGCCTGAAAACAAAATTGGTCTTTATAATGTACATTTAAGACTTAAACTTATTTATGGGGAAGGACTTATAATAAAAAGGCTTGATAAAGGAACTAAAATAGAATTCTATGTAAAGAGGTAAGATTATGAAAGCTATAATAGTTGAAGATGAATTTCTAGCAAGAGAAGAACTTAAATATTTTATTAAAAATTATAGTAGTATAGAGATAGTAGATGAATTTGAAGATGGAATAGAGGTACTTAAATTTATTCAAGAAAATCAAGTTGATGCTATATTCTTAGATATAAATATACCATCACTTGATGGAGTTCTACTTGCAAAGAATATAAGTAATTTTTCTAAAAGGCCTTATATAGTATTTATAACAGCTTATAAAGAGCATGCCGTAGAGGCTTTTGAAATAGAGGCTTTCGATTACATATTAAAGCCATACCATGAATCTAGAATTATATCTATGTTAAAAAAGTTAGAAAGTAGCTATATCCAGGAAAAACATAATTTACATAAAAACAGTATACCTAACAAAATGAATTTATGGAAGAATGAAAAGATAAGAGTAGTAGATTTAGATGATATATACTATTGTGTTGCTAAAGAAAGAATAACTCATGTTTTTACAAAGGATGAAGAATACTCAGTAGGTGTGAGTATAACTGAATTCTATAATAGTTTGCCAAAAGATAAGTTTTTTAGGTCTCATAGGTCTTATATTGTTAACATAAATAAAATAAGAGAAATAATACCTTGGTTTAATAATACATATAATTTAAGACTTCAAGATATAGATTATGAAGTACCAGTAAGCAGAAGTAATTTAAAGGAATTTAAACAACTAATGAATATATAATTCAAGTTTTCAATAAGATAATTAAGTACTATGACATATTAGTTCTTAGAGTTAAGAGTATTAATAGTATTTAGTTATCTTATTTATGCATTTAATGTAGATTTCTTTGCATCTCATTCAATAATTAATAATTTTATGGAGTGCTGCTATATAATTTAAAATAAGTAAAGGGAATAAATCAGAAAAGGTTTACGAAGGGATAAAGATTTTACTTATTTATTATAGTATAAAACTAAAATTAAAGAGTGAGTGAAGGGAGATTTTTAAAATGAAAAGTAAACAAGAACGTAATTGGTTAATAGTATTAGGTACAATAATTACTCAATTAGGATTAGGGACAATATACACTTGGAGTTTATTTAATCAGCCACTTGTAAATAAATTTGGCTGGGAATTAAGTAAAGTAGCTCTTACTTTTTCAATTACAAGTTTTGCTTTAGCATTTTCAACATTATTTGCAGGTAAACTTCAAGAGAAACTAGGAATAAGAAAGCTTATATCAATAGTTGGAATAATAATGGGAGCTGGTTTAATGTTAACCTCTAAGGTAACATCAGTATCTATGCTGTATGTTATGGTTGGTTTAATTGTTGGAGCTGCAGATGGTATTGCATATATTACTACTCTTTCTAATTGTATAAAGTGGTTTCCTGAGAAAAAAGGCCTTATATCTGGTATTTCGGTAGGAGCCTATGGAGCTGGAAGCTTGGTATTTAAATATATTAATGCAAGTTTAATAAATTCGAAAGGTGTTTCTGTAGCGTTTTTGTATTGGGGAGTTATAGTAATGATTTTAGTATTTACTGGTGCTCAATTATTAAAAGATGCCGCATCTGAAGCGGTAAGTGCTAATAACATTACAAAGGAAAATAACTTTACAGTAAGTGAAATGTTAAAAACTAGACAAGCTTATCTTTTATTTACAGTATTCTTTACAGCATGTATGAGTGGGCTTTACTTAATAGGAATTGTTAAAGATATAGGTGTTCAATTAGCTGGACTTGAACCTACTGTAGCAGCAAGTGCAGTAGCTATGGTTGCAATATTTAATACTTCTGGAAGAATTATATTAGGAGCCTTATCAGATAAAGTAGGTAGATTAAAAGTATTAGTATTTACACTTACAGTTACTGCTATCGCAGTGTTTGTATTAAGCTTTGTACATTTAAACTTTGGAATTTTCTTTGCCTGTGTCGCTGGAATTGCATTTTGTTTTGGTGGAAACATTACAGTTTTCCCAGCTATAGTAGGAGACTTTTTCGGTTTAAAGAATCATAGTAAAAATTATGGAATTATATATCAAGGTTTCGGACTTGGAGCTCTTTCAGGATCAGTCATTGCTACACTAGTAGGAGGATTTAAACCTACATTTATAGTCGTTGGAATATTGTGTATTGCTTCAGTTGTAATAGTAGCTACAATAAAACCTCCTAAAAAGGTTGAAGCTACTAATAGAAATTTAGAAATACTTACAAAAGCTGCTTAAAAATTTATTGATATATTTAACCCCTCAACAAATGTTGAGGGGTTTTAATTATTTATAAATAACTTTAGAATTATATGCAAAGAACTCTGTATTGTACATAGATCTTGTCTATTTCATATTAATGTGAATCAACAATAACCCAAGATTGTAAAAATCATATTTACTCTTAGACATAACATAAAGAATTGTATTTTTAACTTGGATATTATACAGTAATTATGTAAAATAAAGATAAGATATAAATGGAAAAATATCACTTTAAGTAGCTGTTTGGAGTTATACAACAAGTAAATTGTTTATAATATAATTTTATAGATGTAAAACGGAAGGGGGAACTTAGGTGTGGAGGTATATAATTTACTTCCAGACTAAAGAAAGTTTATGGATAATAATGTGAATATATTAGTTGTAGAAGATGATTTAGATATAAATAATCTTCTGTGCAAGATATTAATTAAAGAAGGATACAATGTAAGAGCTGCATATTCAGGGACAGAAGCTAAAATGTGTATGGAGCATTATGATTTTCACCTTATTTTACTTGATTTAATGTTACCAGGAATAAATGGAGAGGATATTATTAAATCCGTAAGAAAGCTGAAAATAATGCCTATAATAGTTATATCTGCAAAAACTGAACAAGGTGTTAAAGTAGAAGCACTTAACCTTGGAGCAGATGATTTTATATCAAAACCTTTTGATACTAATGAGATTATAGCAAGAGTTCAGTCACAATTGAGACGCTATATGGTATTTTCTAAACCTAAAGAAGAAGAAAGAATATTAAGACATAAGGATTTAGTATTAAATAGAGATACTGTAGAGGTTACATTAGATGGAAAGCCTGTTATTGTTACAGCAAGAGAATTTTGTATATTAGAGCTTTTGATGGCTAATCCAAATAAGGTATTCACAAAGTCAAATTTATTTGAACATGTTTGGAATGAAGAATTCTTAGGAGACGACAATACAATAAATGTTCATATAAGCAACCTGCGCTCAAAGCTTTCTAAAATCAAACCAAATGATGAGTATATTCATACAGTATGGGGAATTGGATTTAAAATAAGTCAGCGAAATTAATACTTTCTT
The DNA here is from genome assembly GCF_046581255.1 of Clostridium sp. MB05. Taxonomy (NCBI): domain Bacteria; kingdom Bacillati; phylum Bacillota; class Clostridia; order Eubacteriales; family Clostridiaceae; genus Clostridium; species Clostridium sp. MB05. The sequence continues at coordinate 436,647 of NZ_CP174370.1, forward strand.
AAGTTTTTCTTTAAGGTATCTTGTTGATTATACTTTAATATATAGTTATACAAGAAAAGGAGGATAATTTAAGTTATGGACACAATACTTAGAACAAAAAATTTAACTAAGAAGTATGGTAATCAATTAGCAGTAAATAATGTTAATATGGAAATAAAACAAGGAGATATATATGGACTTGTTGGGAAAAATGGGGCAGGAAAAACAACTTTACTTAGAATGATAAGTGGGCTTACAATGCCATCTAGCGGAGAAATTGACCTGTTTAATGAAACTTCATCTCAAGGGTTAAATAAATCAAGAATGAGAACTGGAGCTATAATTGAAACTCCAAGTTTTTTCTCTTATTTATCTGCAAGAAAAAATCTTGAATATTATAGGATTCAAAGAGGGATAGCAGAAAAAGATTCCATAGATTATGCCCTTAAAATTGTAGGACTAAATGATACAGGAAATAAAAAATTCAAGAATTTTTCTTTAGGTATGAAGCAAAGGCTAGGACTAGCACTTACAATAATGTCTAGCCCAGATATGCTTATTTTAGATGAGCCTATAAATGGTCTTGACCCTACTGGAATAGTGGAATTTAGAGAAATATTATTAAAGCTTAATAGAGAAAGAAACACTACAATACTTATATCAAGTCATATATTAGGCGAACTTTCTCAGCTTGCAAATACTTATGGATTTATTCATAATGGTGTATTTTTAGAGCAAGTATCTTCTAAGGAGTTAAGTGACAATTGTAGAAAGGCCTTGGCTATAACTGTAAATGATACAGCAAAAGCAGCTGTTATCCTTGAGAGAGAGCTTGGAAGTAGTGAATATGAAATTTTAAATAATAATGAAATAAGATTGTATGATCTTATAGGTGTTCCAGAAAAGGTATCTAAAGTTCTTATAAATAATAATATTATGTTATACTCCATGAGTTCAGAGGGAGTAAACCTAGAAAGCTACTTTATAAATTTAATTGGGGGTGGACATAATGCTTAATTATATAAGAGCAGATATTTACAGAAATCTTAATAGAAAATATTTTTGGATTTATACAGGAATAATAGCTGCAATGGCAGTATTAGTTACAGTACTTTTTTATATTTCAAACGGAATTCCAGATAAAGATTTTAATTTAGTACTTAATATAGCTACTCAAGCATTTACTCTTCCTATATATTTAGTAGGAGCATTTGTTGAAATGGCAACTAGTGATGAGCAAAAGAATCAAACCTTTAAAAATGTAGTGTCTTTTGGAGTTACAAGAAATACAATAGCTATTTCTAAGGTTATTACTGCAGTTATTCTTTCAATATTATCAGCATTTATTATATTAACTGCATTTTCAATAAGTGGTTTAATACTTTTAGGGGGACCAAGTGACTTCTTATCAGAATTTCTTATAAGATTTTCACTAGCAAGTGTATTATGGATAGCAGCAATATCTATAGGTACATTTATAGCATTAGTTTTTAATAGTAGTAATATTTCTGCCATTGTATATTTTGGAATATTTTTAATGACGAAAAATATTATATCTTTAGTATCATTACTTGTTTGGGATAAATTTAGTTATTTAAATAAGTTTCTTATTTCTACTAAGTTAAATATTTTAGCAAAAGAACCTTTAATTATGGAGAATATAGGACCAGCAATACTAGTAGGAGTTATATACACTATAGTATTTACAGGATTAAGTATGCTATATTTAAGGAAGAAAGAAATTAAATAGATATTTATTAATTTAATTCTAAAGATTAAATAGAAAGGTGTGACCTATATGATTTTTATAATAGTTATTTGTCTTACCATTATATTGAGTATAGTTGTCACACTTTACATCTTATTAAGAAAAGAAATAAAAAGTGTGGAGAATCAACTTAGGTATATAAATAAAAATAAAACGAATTCAAGGGTATTATTGAAGACAGGGAATAAGAATGTTGAGCGGTTAATCTTAGAAATAAATAATACTATAGATTTGAAACAGAAAACAGAAGTTGATTACAGAAAGATGGATTCAGAAATTAAAGAATCAATTTCCAATATATCACATGATCTTAGAACACCGCTTACATCAGTAATGGGATATTTACAGCTTATGGAGGATCCTAATATAAGCCAGTTAGAAAGAAACGAGTATATGAATATAATAAAGGACAGAACAAAATCCTTACAGATGTTAATAACTAGTTTCTATGATTTATCAAGGCTTGAGGGAAGGGAATATAAATTTAATTTCGAATTAATTAATGTATCTAATTTAATTTGTGATTCAATAGCTTCATTTTATAATGACTTTACAAATAAAGGTATAGAGCCTTATATTGATATAGATGAAAATGCACCTAGTATTATTGGAGATGAAAATGCTGTAAAAAGGATATTATTTAATTTAATACAAAATGCATTGAAGTATGGGGAAAGCTTTATATCAATAAGTTTAAAGCATAGAGATGATTATATAATTACAACTTTTGCAAATGAGGCTAAAAACTTAAGTGAAGAAGATTCAAAGTGCTTGTTTCAAAGATTTTTTACAGCGGATCGTACTAGAAGTGGTAAGAGTACCGGCATTGGTCTTGCTATAACAAAAGAATTAGTAGAACAAATGGGACATGAAGTTTCATCAGAACTAAAGGATGGAAGACTCAGTATAATAATAAAGTGGAAAATAAAAAACATATAATTGAATAAAAAAAGCTTAGCAATCTATTTTAAGGATTGTTAAGCTTTTCTTTATTAAGATATTAATCTTCTTCTTTAATAATACTATTTAATTTTTAGAAAATTTATAAATATTTTAAATTAGCAAGTTAGGAACAATTTAACCTTAAGTTTATTGATAAAATATAATTACCACGTGGAAAAAGGTTGGTGATAATTTGAACTATAGCAGCACTATATTACAATGCATTGAGTATATCGAAGAAAATATAAAGGTGAATTTAACACCAGAATTAATAGCCAGAGAATGTGGATATTCAACTTTTCATTTTTGTAGGATATTTAGCATACATCAAGGTATGACTTTAATGGATTATGTTAAGAAGAGAAGGCTTTCATTAGCAGCAATAGACTTATTTAATGGAAATAGAATAATAGATATTGCAGTAGAATATGGATTTGATACACATAATGGATTTTTAAAGGCATTTAAAAAGGAGTATGGCTTTACTCCTACACAATATCTAAAACGTATGAATGGTTATTTTGGTGAAAAATCAAAATTAAAAGTTGGAGGTTATATAATGAATCCTATTATTGTTAAAAAGTCAGCGTTTAAAGTTGCTGGTTATGGTATTAAGACTAATGTTTCTAATGGGAATTATACAAAAGATGTCGCTTCATTTTGGAATAATTATTATGGTGAAAATTTAGAAAGTAAAATGTATAAAATTTTAGAACCACCAAAACATGGTGAGGTTGGTTTATGTGTATCATCTAGTAAAATAGATGGAGATGGAATATACCTTCTTGGTGTTATAGTTAATGATTTTACAAAAGTTACAGATAATATGATAACTATGGAAGTACCAGAGGCAACTTATGCAGTATTTACAACTCCACCAGTAGATACAACAAATGATTCAGAGCAAAATGACTTTTCTGATATAATAAAACAAACTTGGAAATATATATTTGAAGAATGGTTTAAGGATAGCGAATATAGTTTTGATGAAAGTAAGCTGGATTTTGAATTTTATGATGAAAGGTGTCATGGGAGAAAAGATACTGTAATGGATATTTATATACCAATAGTAAAAAAATAGTTTACAATTTTAATTGTTAATTAGCTTATAATAACATGAAGAAGAAAGATAAATTTGTGTGGTTTATTTAATATATTAATATTACTGGAAATTTTCATTTCCAGTAATATTTTTGTACCTTTTAAGTATCTTAATAAAATCAAACATTATTCATGAAAATTATAAAAAGTGTAAGCTATTAAACTAATACATTTTTAGGTAATCTTCAAATATGACAATGAAGCCGCTATTTTTTTAATATTTTAGGGAGGTCCATTAAATTAGAAATTTCATAAGTTGGTTTAATTCCAGTTTTATTTATAATTCTATTAGGATTGTACCAACAAGTATCTATACCAAAATTTATACCACCTTGTATATCAGAAGTTAAGCTATCTCCTACCATCAATACTTTACTTTTATCAGTATGATTTATATTATTTAAAGCAAGTTCAAATATTTTGGGATCTGGTTTTGCTACTTTTACTACCTCAGATATAATTATATCTTCAAAGTAGTTAGATATAATAGATTTTCTTATTCTATTATCTTGAACATCATTAAGACCATTAGTAATTATAGAAAGTCTGTAATCTTCACTTAAGATTTCTATAAGCGGTATACTATCATCATATAAAAATGATGCATTAGATAAATGTTTTAAATATGATTCTGAAAACTTAATTTCATCAAAATGTATATTTAATTTATCTGACAGTCTTTTAAATCTTTCTGTTTTTAACTTCTCTTGAGAAATAAGACCTTCTTCAAACTCATTCCAAATAATTTTATTTATATCTGAATAAATTTTTAAATGATAAGCCTCATCATATTCCATATTAAATTCAAGCATAGTATTTTCAAAAGCATATTTTTCGGATTTTCTAAAATCAAATAATGTTTCGTCTGCATCAAATATTATAATTTCATATTTCATAATAATCCTCCATATATAGTTAATTTTATAATTATAACATATAAATTTATATAAACATTAATAAATAGTTATATATTATTTTGCAATTTAGTTTTTGGAGATTCATATTTATTATCTACTTTTGCATTAATTATAAGCCCTATAAGAAATAAGAAGCCTCCTATTATCTTTCCTTTGGAAAATATACCTAAGTATAAATAGTCTATAAGTGCACTTGTAAACATTTGACCTATAAAACGAAGTATAACTATATATACTGCAGGTACTTTAGGAACAATAATATTAAAAATATAAGTAGTTAAAACACCTATAATGCCACCTAATAAATAAAATAGTGGAATAGATTTTATAGAAGCATATGAAGGCAGAGATTTTATCATAATAATACAAAGAAGAATTGATGATATTGTAGCCATTAAATAGTTTATAATAACTCCATTTATCTTACCTTCGGTTTGTGCAAGTTTTCCATTCAACATCATGTTTATAACTATAGTTATTCCAGTTATAAATGATAAAAAAATATATATCATTCTATTTCTCCTTATACAGCAATCATAAAGATCATCCCAATAGAAATTATAGATAATTCCAATAATTTTTCTTTTTTAAATTTATTAATAGGCATTCCAAATAATCCAAAGTGCTCTACAAAACTAGACATTATAATTTGGCCAAATAAAGTAATACCAATAGTAAGAGTTAATCCTATTTTAGGTATGCAGATATTATTTAAAAATATAGTTATAACGCTTAGAATTCCTGGTATAAAAAGTAGAAGTGGTATCTTTTTTAAATTGGAAAATTTATTCTTCTTTATTATTGATATAATTATAATTAATATAAGTCCTAGCAAGTGAAATACTAAGGTACTCATATAAGGGCCTATTATATTTGCTAGTATTCCATTAAGGAAAATCATTATAGCAAGTATAATTCCATTTACAAAAGCTAAATTAGTGTACATATATAAACTCCTCCTAAACTTTACAATCTTTTATAAATAAATTACACTATCTATATTAATCTAGACGTGACATATGTCATGATGGGAGGAATTATGAAAAGAATTTCTGATGATAAACTTTTAAATTATTATATTCACAAACATAATATAGAAAATATATTAGATGAAGAGATTTTAAAATATGCTCAGCTTCATTTTTATGAAAAAGAAGAATACATATTAGAAGCGGAAGGTAGTCTTGAGTATTATTATTTGCTTGTAGATGGAAAAGTTAAAATTTTTTATCCTTTTGAAAATGGGAAATCTATGCTTTTAAAGTTTTATAGAGACTTTAATACTATAGGAGATTTAGAGCTTTTAAAGAATATTCCTATACTCTGTAATATTGATGCAGTTGAAGATACTTATTTACTAGCAATACCATCAGATATACTTAGAAAAAAGTATTTTAATAATACAAAGCTTTTACATCATTTAGTGGATTCTTTAAGTGATAAGCTTTATGCGACTATTAATAATAGTTCATATAACTTTGTATATCCACTTATAAATAGATTAGCAACATATTTAGTTGAGCATATAACAGATAAAGACCATATAAATTTAAGTTCATCATTTTTAGAAATTGCTCAATTTTTAGGAACAACATATAGACATTTAAATAGAACTTTTAAAGAATTAGAGGAGAAGTCAATTATAAAATGTGATAATAAAATAATATATATTTTACATGAAGAGAAACTTAGAGAATTATCTAAAAATGTATTTATAAAAACTTTGTAATAAAAAACTAAATGTAATAATAAGTACAAAAATTTAGTTATATAAAGTAAAAAAAGCTTAGTTTTTATATCACTAAGCTTTTTTAATTATGTATTAAGGTTTATATTTTTTCTTCCTTTAACATATTAGTTAAATCGTCAAGCATTAAATTAGCAGCTTTTATACCACCTGCTGTATTCCATATAATATCGTCAACTTTATAAGCTTTATTATTTTTTACAACATTTAGAGATTTAAACATAGGATCATTTAACCATTCTTGTTCTCTAGCTAATCCTTTACCATCTCCTAATTCATAAGTAAAGTAGAACATTACATCTCCATCAGCTTCATTTAGTCTTTCTTTACCAATTTCATTAACGAACTCTGTTCCTTGTTGTGCGGCAGGTCTTTTAAATCCTATTTCTTTAAGAATAGTTCCTGCAAAAGTATCTCCAAGATATATTCTAGTTTTTCCATCCATGAATCTAACAAGTGATATCTCTGTATCTAATTTATCTTTAAAATTTTCTTGTATATAAGCAACTTTATTTTCATATTCCTGTATAGCCTTATTTCCTTCAGTTTCTTTGTTTAAAACCTTAGCATAGAAGTTAAAATTATCCTTCCATGCTCCTCTTATTGTATCTGAAAAAACAGTTGGTGCTATTGATTTTAATTGATCATATATTTTCTCATGTCTCATTTTATTACCAATTATTAAATCAGGTTTTAATGCAGCAACAGCTTCTATATTTACAGAGGTTTCTTTTCCAAGAGGCTTTACACCTTCAAGTTCATCTTTAGTATGTCCATACCATTCGCCAGTAACACCGGTTACAGCCCCAACTGGTTTTACACCAAGAGTAAGAAGTGCTTCTAAACCCTCATTAGTTAATACGACAACTTTCTTTGGGTTTGTAGGAATTTCAGCTTTTCCCATTGCATCTTCTATAGTTATAGTACTAGAGTTTGTTGCTGTGTCCTCTTTTTTATTAGAGCAACCTACAAATAGACTTACAGCTAAAACGCTTGATAAAATTATAGATAATAATCTTTTTTGCATAGTTATGCCTCCTATATAATTTATTAAATAATACAAAATTAAATTTATTTAATATGGATTTTAATACGTGTTTATGATATCATAAATGATAGAGATTATCAATAACAAATGATAATATTTTTCAGAGTTGGGCGGAGGAATTTATATGAAAAATATACTAAAGAGTAATAGTAGTAAATTGATACTGTTTTTATTGCTCATAATAACAACTATTATATTGTGCTACTTAAGCATTACTAAAGGATTCATACATACTTCTTATGATACATTAATAGATGCATACAAGAATTTTAATAATTCTCAAGAACATATAATCATAAGAGCTTCTAGGGTGCCAAGAACATTAAATTCTCTTCTTGTGGGGGGAGCTCTTGGCGTATCAGGACTTTTAACCCAAGGATTAACTAGAAATAAATTAGCATCACCAAGTATATTAGGTATAAACTCAGGAGCAGTACTTACTTTAGTTATAGCCCTTACATACTTTCCTAATATCTCTTCTTTAGGCCTTGCATGGTTAGCATTCTTAGGCGCATTAGGGGCCTCTATATTAGTTTATTTATTATGTGGAGGACTTTCAGGAGATATAAAGCCTATGGATTTAACATTAGGTGGGACAGCATTAGGTGCATTGTTTTTTTCCTTAGCACAAGGAATTTTATATAAAAATGAAGTTGCTTTAGAGCAGGTTATTTATTGGATGACAGGCTCTGTTGAAGGTAAAAAGTTAGAGGTAATTATTGAATTTATGCCAGTGATACTTGTAGTAATGATAGCTACATTATTTATTGGAAAAAAACTTAATGTATTTTCATTAGGAGAAGAAATGGCAAGATCACTAGGAATGAAAACAATGTATTTAAAGATAGCCATAATAGCTATAGTTGCAGTTTTATCTGGGGTATCTGTAGCTTTAGCAGGCCCAATTGCATTTATTGGGCTTATAACTCCACATATAGTACATAAGTTTGTTGGAACGGATTATAGATGGTTAATACCATTTTCAATATTAACAGGAGCATCTATATTATTGCTTGCAGATATAATGTCAAGATTTATAGTATATCCTAAAGAGGTTCCAGTAGGTGCTTTAACCGCACTTATAGGAGGACCATTCTTCATATACATTGCAAAAAGGAGGAATAGATAATGATAAATGTAAGCAAAAAGACTATCAAATTAAGTATAATTTTATTAATTGTTACTATTCTAATATTTATATTTTCTTTATGTATAGGTGAAGTAATGGTAAGCCCACTAGATGCTTTAAAAAGTATATTAGGTATGAATACTGGGTTTTCATCTGTTTTAGTAATGAATATAAGGTTACCGAGAATACTTGTTGCATTTTTTGTAGGTGCATCTTTAGCATTATCAGGAGCTATACTTCAGGGAGTAGTTAAAAATGATTTAGCATCTCCTGATATATTAGGAGTAGTTAATGGGGGATCTGTTGGAGCATTAGTATTTTTAACTATTTTTACAGATCCTAAAAATAATTCATTAACAACATCTATATTTTATATGCCGATCTTTACTTTTGCATTTTCATTTATAGCCTTAATATCTATTTTACTTATAATTGGGAAATCTTCTTCAACAAATAAGTTAATTATAATAGGAATTGGGATTTCTGCTATTTGTAAGGCTATAACTAATATTCTTATAGTAAATGGACCAGTAGTTTTTATAAAGGAAGCTACTACATGGATAACTGGAAGTATATATGGTGCCAATTGGACTCATGCAGCAATAATTATAGTTATATTCAGTATTTTTACAATATTAACTGTAATATTTATTAAGGATTTAAATCTTCATCAGCTTGAAGATGATGTTATAACAGTACTTGGTAATAGTGTACATAAAAGTAGGATAATACTGTTAGGTCTTTCTGCTGCATTAGCTGCTGGAGCTGTAACTATTGGAGGAGGTATATCTTTCGTAGGTTTAATAGCTCCACATATTGCAAGAAAGTTGGTAGATTCTAAATTTGAAAATATAATACCTCTTTCAATATTCATAGGTGGAATAATAACATTATTAGCTGATTTTGCATCCAAATGGTTATTTTATCCACAGGATTTACCTATAGGTATATTTACAGCCTTTATAGGAGCACCTTACTTTATATACCTTTTAATTAAGAAAAGAAATTATAAGAGGGGATGATAGAGATGATAAAAGCGAAAGATTTAAAGTTATGTTATGACGAAAAAATTATATTAGATAATATTAATTTAGATATAGAAAAAGGAAAGATTACAGCGTTAATAGGTTCAAACGGATGTGGAAAATCTACATTAATAAAGGCTATAGCAAGAATACTTGCTCCTAAAAGTGGTACCATATCAATGGAGGATAGGGATATACTTAAAATGCCTTCAAAAGAAGTGGCTAAGTTATTAGCAATGCTTCCTCAAAGCAGTAATGCCTTAGAAGATATTACTATTTATGATTTAGTAAAGCAAGGAAGATACCCGTATCATACCTTACTATCATTTTGGAGCAAAAGAGATGAGGATATAGTTTTAGAGTCTATAAAAAAAGTAGGACTTATAGATGAAAAGGACAGAACATTAAATAATTTATCTGGAGGACAAAGACAAAGAGCATGGATTGCATTAGCTCTAGCACAAGATACAGATATCATACTTCTAGATGAACCTACAAATCACCTAGATATAAAGTATCAGTTAGAAATTTTAAATATTTTAAAAGATTTAAATGAAAAAGAAAATAGAACAATAGTAATGGTTATTCATGATATAAATCATGCATTAAAATATGCTGATAATATTGTTGCTATAAAGGATGGCAATATATTAACTCAAGGATCAAAAGATGAGGTAATAAATGAAGAGCTTATAAAAAATGTATTTGATGTTGAGTGTAAACTTATTGACTCTCCTATAGATAATTGTAAATTGTGTATACCATTCATATAAATTTTATAGATAAATAGTAGCTTTCTATTATGCAGAAAGCTACTATTTTTTGTTGTTTAATAAGCGATATCTAATATAAAATTAAAATTGGAATAGCTTTAGTAGTTAGTAGAAATAAAATTACTTGATATAATTAATAAAAAAGTATAAAAATTCCTGAACATTATAGTGGTTATATCCATCTAATAAGTGAAATACTTAGCTAAGTAAAAATTAGGAGGAGGAATATGGAGCTTATTTCTATTTTGAATTATAAGAAAAAATCAAGTGTAGCAAAAGCTAAAAGTGGCAATAAAGAAGATTTTTTAGCACTAATAAATGAGAATAGATTGAGTATTTATAAAGTCGCAAAAGGTATTCTAAATAACCAATATGATATAGAAGATGCAATACAAAATACTGTCATAAAATCTTATGAAAAGATCAGTACCTTGAAAAACGATAATTTATTTAGAACATGGATAATAAGAATTTTAATAAATGAATGTAATGAAATAATAAGGAAAAATAAAAGAATAATATCATTAGATGAAGGTATAGATCATGAAACATATAACGATGTATATGAAGATATAGACTTAACTAGAGCCATAAATTTGTTATGTGAAGAACTGAGAATAGTAACAGTACTATTTTATTTTGAAGACATGACAACTAAAGATATAGCTATGATTTTAGAAATACCTGAAGGAACTGTTAGATCAAGACTTTCAAGAGCTAGACAACAATTAAGGAAAGTTATTGAGGAGGTAGATTTAAATGAAAATGTCTGATGATATTTTAGATAAAAAAATTAGAGAAAAAATAAATGCTGAAAATTCATATATTTCACAAAACATTGATGAAGTCTTTGATAAAGCTATAAATAAAGCAAAAAGAAAGAAAAAAAATAAATTTAGGAATGTTGTAGGAATATGTGCATCTTTACTTGTAATAGCTATGATATTTGGAAGTACTATAACTACCTATGCAAGTAAATTGCCTATTATAGCAAATATATTAGAAATATTTAAATCAAATCGATATGAAAATTATGATAAGTATTCCTCTGATTTAAATATAACGAAAGAAAGCAATGGAATAAAAACAACTATAAATAAAGTTATATATGATGGAATAGAATTATCTATTTTTTATACAATTGAAAGTGAAACTCCAATGGTTAATGTCCCATACTTCTTAGAAAAAGAAATAAAAATAAATGGTGAATCAACATTCTTTGGACAGGGAAGTGGCGGAGAGTTTTTAGATAATAATAAAGTATATGCAGGGGTTATAAGTTATAGTGTAGGGATAGATTCTATAGTTCCTAAAGAAGAACAAGCAAAAAACTACTATGGAGGATATATAGAAATACCTGATGAGTTTTTGCTCTCTATAAAATTTAATAAAATAGGAGATATTAAGGAAAATGATGTTACTTCTGGAGAGTGGGATTTTGATATACCAGTTAGTAATGAAAAGTTAAAAGATATGGTTAAAGAATATGATTTAAATGCTAGTTTAGATGGTATTTATAATGGGTCAGTAGTAAATAAGCTCATATTAACTCCTATAAATACAACTATTCAAGGATATTTAGGATTAAGTGATATGGACTTATATTTTATAGTTATTGATGATAAAGGTAGATATATAGCAGAGAAGAATGGAAGTGCTCTAGGATCTATCAATAAGGAAAACAATTATAAAATGTATTTTAATACTAACTTTAAGCAAATATTTGAAGACACTAAATCATTAACATTTATACCGTATGAGAGAAATTATGCAAAAATACCGAAAGAAATAACATCAACTGATAATAATGTAATAGAAGATTTTAATTTAAGTGAGACATTAAATCTTAGCGGAGAAACAAAATTAAAGAATAAAGATGGAAATGATTATAGCACAATTACAAGAATAGAAATTAGTGATGGAAAAACTAAATTATATTTTAAATCAGATTATGGGTTATTAGCAGCTCCAAAGGAAATTGTGGATAAAAACACTAATGAAGTAATATCATCTGTGGATACTTTAAATTTTATTGAAGTAACTACAGCAAGATATTTAAATGAGACAGGCGAAGTTATGGTAGAGTTTAATGGAGAGTTGACTGGAGAAAGTTATGAGGTGAAATATTATGATATATCAGAAAAAGTAACGGTATATAATGATAATGCCTTTACTGTTAATTTAAATAAATAGTCTTATGGAAGGAGATGTCTCCATAGATGATTAAAAATAATTTGTGGAGGCATTTCCCTTTATAATAAATAAATTTATAAAAAACAAAGCTTAAACATTTATTTATAACTGTTTAAGCTTTGTTTATAGTACACGAAATTATAAAATTTTTATAAAAGAATATCTATTATCATTTTATTAAATAATGTCTAAAATAATATGTTAGCAACAATAACAATTACAGGTAATGTAATTAAGGTTCTCTCTACAAAGATTATTAATAGTTGCTTTAGAGATACGGGGATTTTTGATCCAAGTAATACACCACCAACTTCAGACATATATATTAGCTGAGAAACGGAAGTACAAGCAACTATAAATTTTGTCATGTCACTAGTTATAGTATTAGCAGCTAAAACAGATGGAAGTAGCATATCGGCAAATCCTACAACTAAAGTTTGAGATGCTGCAACAGCTTCTGGAACATGTAATAGCTTAAGGTATGGAATGAAAGGTAGCCCTAAAATTTGAAATACAGATGTATACTCAGCTATCATTAAAGCTGTAGTAGCAAGTGCCATAACAACAGGAAGCACACCTAACCACATATCTACTACATTTTTAATTCCATCTATTAAAAATTGTTTTATATCAGAGTTCTCAGAAGCCTTAATTAAGGCCTTTTTATATCCCCAAGAAAGAGGGGTATATCCTTCTGGTATTGATTCATTATCTTTATTTTCTTGATTGTTATAATATGTATCTGGAACTTTGCATAATGGATAAATTCTAGGAATTATAATTGCTGCAATTACTCCAGATAGACTAACTGTTAAGTAAAATGGAATAAATAAATGTGATAGCCCTACAGTATCTATTACTATCAAACTAAAAGTTATTGAAACAGCTGAGAATGTTGTACTTATTATGGCTGCCTCTCTTTTAGAGTAAAATCCTTCTTCGTATTGTTTGTTTGTTAACATTACTCCAAGTGTACCGTCTCCAAGCCAAGAAGTTATACAATCTATGGATGAACGACCTGGCAATGTGAAAATAGGTCTCATTACTTTAGTTAGCAGGGCACCAAAAAACTCTAAAAGTCCAAAGTTTAATAATAAAGGCAATAATAATCCTGCAAAAAAGAATATAGTAAATAAAATTGTTAGAAGACCATTTAATACAAAAGCTCCAGTTGAGTCACTTATTATAGCCTCAGGTCCAACTTTAAATAGTGATAAAACACAAAACACAGCACCTATAATTCTAGTAACAAACCATATTGGCTTTATATTGAATAAAGTATTTAAAAATTCATTATTTATAATAAAATTGGGTTTAAATACTTTTGTTATTATGCTTATTATTACTGATATACAAACAGAGGTAGCTATTATTGGTGTTAGCCATTCTCCAAGAGCTTTAGCTAGAAACTTAGATAATATAGCTACGGGTATTGTTATTTCTCCATTAAAATTAACAGGAATCATGAATAAAAGTATTCCTATTAACGATGGAATAATAAAGAATAATGATGATTTTATTGAAAAGTCACCTTTTTTTAATTTATTCATTCCGATCTCCTTTATGTCCAAAATTTTAATATTTATACAGCGAATTTTATTTTAATACATTTTCATACATAAAATCAATAGAATTTTATACAAAAACAATTATATTTTATGCATAATATTAAATATTAGGTAGTAATTCTATATTTTATAAATATAATAAAAAGTATCTTAGAGGATAAACTAACTTTAATTAATTTAATAAGAGGAGTAAGTTTATGCATAAGAAAAATGTAATTACATATTTAATAATTTTCAATCTTTTAGCAGTACTAATAATATCGTTAGGAAAAATATCAATATTAAAAAATTTTATAAGTGTAGTATTTGCTGTCGTTATTGTTCCTATAATATTTGGAGTATTCTTGTTTTATATATTAAAACCTTTAAATAACATATTTATAAAGAAAAAAATAGAAGGAGGTAAAGCAGCTGCTTTAACTTTATTAATATTTTTCTTTATTGCTTCTGGAGTAGCTAAATACTTTGGAGATTATTTTATTGAACAATTTACTAATTTAAAATCAATCTTTCTTACGATAATAAAATATAGCGGAATAGACGATGGAATAAGAGATATATTTAATGGAAGTTTGTTTAAATTAGATTATTATAATAAGTTTTTGTTTGACATACAGAAGTATTCAAATTTATTAGTAACTATTTTAAGAGGCGCCTTTGATAAGGGAATGCAATTATTTTCTAATATACTACTTGTTGTTTTGATAGTTTTTTATTTACTTAGAGATGAAAAGGAAATAAAAGAAAATATAGTTAATATATTTCCTAGGAAATATAAAGATAAGATAAATTGCATTATAAAAGAAGGTGATGAAGTTCTATCATCATATATTTTAGGGCAAGCTAAAGTAGCTTTTTCCTTGGCTTCTATGGTATATATAGGATATAAAATTATAGGAATGGCAACACCCTTATTGTTAGCCTCTTTTACATTTGTACTTGCATTTATACCATTTGTAGGTTTTTTTATATCAATGATAATTCCTTTTATAATAGCAATAGCGTTAGGTTGGAATATGATAATAAAATTATCTATATTAATTGTTATAGCTCAAACACTTAAAGGAAGGTTTATAGTTCCGTTAATAATGGGAAAAACGATGAAGATACACCCTATTACAGATATATTCTTAGTTGTTGGAGCAGCCAGTCTAGTTGGGCCTATAGGCGCATTTGTTGTTGTACCTACTTATGCTTTACTAAAAGTGGTTTTCAAATATTTTGATGAAGAACTAGAAGAAAAATTAAGAGAGTTTAAGGAATAAAGAGAAATAGTGTAGAAAAAATATATAAAAAAAATTATAATTAAAAAAGAATTAATAAACTGGGAGGATAGCAGGGTGAGTTTTAGATGTAAAATAAAAGATTCCAAGAGAATAGTAGTTAAAGTAGGAACTTCAACATTAACTTATGAAAATGGGAGTATTAACTTAACGAGAATTGAAAAACTAGCTAGAATATTATCAGATGTAATGAATTCAGGAAAAGAAGTTGTTCTAGTGACCTCAGGAGCAATTGGAGTTGGAGTATCAAAATTAAAATTAAAAGAAAAGCCTAAAACTATAAGGGAAAAACAAGCTGTTGCTGCAGTTGGGCAATGTGAATTAATGCACATATATAGTAAGTTTTTTGGAGAGTATAGTCATACTGTTGGGCAAGTTCTTTTAACTAGAGATGTAGTTGAGGATGATCATATAAGAGAAAATGTATGTAACACCTTTGAAACTTTAATGGAAAATAAAATAATACCTATAGTTAATGAGAATGATACAGTATCAATAGATGAAATAGAAAATATAGTTAGATTCGGAGACAACGATAACTTATCAGCTATAGTAGCTAAATTAGTTAAAGCTGATCTTTTAATAATATTATCCGATATAGATGGGTTCTATGACTCAGATCCTAGAAAAAATCCACATTCGAAATTAATAAGAGAAATAAAAGAAATAACTCCAGAACTTGAAGAGTGTTGTGGAGGTGCTGGAAGTAACCTAGGCACTGGTGGTATGATAACTAAACTTACAGCTGCAAAAACTTCTACTGAATCTGGTGTGGATATGGTGTTAGCTAATGGAGAGGATCCAAGAATAATTTTAAATATATTAAATGGAGAAGAAATAGGGACTTTATTTATTTCAAATAATTAAATTGAATCAAAAGGAGTGGAACTTTAATGGAGGGCCTAGAAGTTTTAGGTAAAAGAGCTAAAGAATCATCTTATGATTTAGGAATAGCTTCAACTACAGAAAAAAACAAAGCATTAGATTCAATGGCAAATGCTTTAATTTATAATAAAGATGAAATATTAAAAGCAAATCAAGAAGATTTAAAATTAGCAGAAGAAAAAGGAACTTCTAAAGCCATGCTAGATAGATTATCATTAAATGATACAAGAATAGAGGGTATGGCAAAGGGATTAAGAGATCTTATAATGTTAGAAGATCCTATTGGTGAAGTTGTTGAAATGTGGAAAAGACCAAACGGACTTCAAATAGGAAAACAAAGAGTTCCTATGGGAGTAATAGGTATAATATATGAAGCAAGACCAAATGTTACTTGTGATGCTGCTGGTCTATGCTTAAAAACAGGAAATGCTGTAATACTTAGAGGTGGAAGTGAAGCAATAAATTCAAACAAGGCAATAGTAAAAATATTATCTAATGCAGTAAAAGAGTCTGGATTACCTGAGTTTTCTATACAGTTAGTCGAAGATACAAGTAGAGAAATTGCATTAGAAATGATGAAATTAAATGAGTTTATTGATGTTTTAATTCCAAGAGGGGGAGCAGGGCTTATTCAAACAGTAGTGAAAAATGCAACTGTTCCTGTAATAGAAACTGGAGTTGGAAACTGTCATATATACGTTGACGAAGATTGCGACTTTGATATGGCTAAGAATATAATAATAAATGCTAAGACTTCAAGACCAGCAGTTTGTAATGCAGCAGAAAAGATGATTATAAATGAAAATGTAGCTGAGGAGTTTTTACCTATTATAGTAAATGCTTTAAGAGAAAAGGATGTTGAAATTAGAGGAGATGAAAAAGTAAAATATCTAATAGAAGGCATTAAGAAAGCTAATGAGGAAGATTGGAGCAAGGAATACTTAGATTATATAATAAGTGCTAAAATAGTTAAAAATGTTGATGAAGCAATAAATCATATAAATAAGTATGGATCAGGGCACTCAGAAGCAATAGTTACAAATAGCTATAAAAATTCTCAAAAGTTTTTAAATAAAGTAAATGCAGCTGCAGTTTATGTAAATGCATCAACAAGATTTACTGATGGTAGTGAATTTGGATTTGGAGCAGAAATAGGAATAAGCACTCAAAAACTACATGCAAGGGGGCCTATGGGGCTTAAAGAGCTTACTACTATAAAATATATAATTTATGGTAATGGACAAATTAGATAGTATTAAAAGGTCGTAGAATTAAAATCTACGACCTTTTAATTTTTTTGTATTATGCTCTATTCTTTAATCTATAAGATGATAATCCAAGAAGTATTACAGCAATACTAATTAATAAAGAAATTGTTGTAATTGCTTCACTTAATGGAGCACCATATAAAACATTATTATTAGCTACATTTATCCAAGTTGTTGGTACAAACTCAGATATAGTTTTTAATATGCTAGGCATAATATCTCTTGGCCAGAAACAACCACCAAGCATTGCAAAAGGTAAAATTATAAGTGTACTTATTGTTCCAGAAATTCTTAAATCTTTTGAGTGAGTAGTAATAAATACTCCAAGTGAAATTGTAAATACACCAAAGATTAAGAATAATAAGTAAAGATTTAATGGTTTATCTCCTAAGTTAAATTTAAATATAAATTTGAACATTAAGAAGTATAAAGTTACTTGAGTAAAAGTAATTACTAAAAATGATGCTAAACTTTGAAGTATATATTTAAATCTGCTTAAAGGAGTAGTGAATAGTCTAGTAAATATGTTTTTCTCTTTATCTTTTAAAATAATGTTAGTAGCTGATGTAGCTGAGAATAGCATATTTAAAACTATAAATCCCATAGCTGCAGAAGTCTTAGCCTTATTTCCTTCACCCTTATCTACACTAACATATGAAACTTTATATGAGCCTTCAGAATAATAATTTAAAGCTTTATAAAATTCATCTTCATTTCCGTTAGCATTTTTAGCAAAGGATTTTAAGGTGTTAATATAACTATCTAAAGAAGTTTTAATTGCCATAGAGCTGTTACCCTCTTTAGCTTCAAAACTTGTTATTTCAGGGTTCTTACCTGATATTAAATCATTAGTATAGCCTTCAGGTATAATAATAGCATAATCAATTTCATTGTTTATTAGAGCGCTTTGTATTGTATCTTCATCATTAAAATTAACTTCTGCTTTGGAGGTAATATTATTAATAATACCTTCTGTAACAGCTGTCTTATCATTATCTATTACAGTAACTTTTAATGGAGGTGTTCCATTTGATCCTGAAAAGGCAATCAACATAAAGATAAGAGGTAATAATATTAAAAATAATATATTAGATTTTGCTCTAAATAGCCTTTTCAATGTTGTCTTAAAAATTGTCATATTCTCTCCCTCCTTCCGATTACATTCGCACCGAAGAATAATAATGCAGCTATAATCCAAAGACCAAGGATACTTAAGTACACTTCTTTAGCAGCTCCACCATATATATCTTTGAATATAGCATTTGTAGCTAAATAGTTAGGAGTTAATTTTGATAAGAAACCTAATACTCCACTAAAGTTTACCTTAACAAAACCTCCACTTAAGAAAGTAAATATAGGAACTAGTACATTTAAAAGTGCAAGTCCTATTAGACCTTTTTTAGTAGCCATACATGCAAATATTCCAAGAATTGTTGATACAACAGAAAGAGAGAAAGCTGTTAATAGTATAACAGGTATGCTACTACCAAAATTAACACCAAAGGCAAAGTTAGAAACTAAAAGCAATATTATAACTTGTAGCATTATGGTAATAACTACACCAATTCCTTCTCCAATAAACATATCTGCAAGTCTTACAGGAGATGACTTTATCTTATTTCCTACTGTACTGTAGTAGGATTTATCTATAGCAAAGTTAGCATAAATTGAACCATACATTATTATCATAACTAGCATAGTAACTGAATAATAATCTATAGCAGAAGGTTTTTTACCTGATACAGTAATAATCTCTTCCTTTAAATTATCATACTTTGTAAATGAAAAGTCTTTAGCATGTATCTTTCCTAAAGCTTCAAAAGAGTTAGCAGAAGAACTATAAGTATCTATAATACTTTTAACTATAGATACACCTAGTTGGTTATAATCAGATCCAACAACTTGAAGTTTTCCATCTAATTCTTCATCATATATAACCAATGCATCATATTTTCTATTTTGAATTAACTTTTTACCTTCATCTACAGTATCTATCTTTTTAGGTTCTATAATGTCATTAAGCTCTTTTCGATTTATGAAGTCTTCAAAAGCAGCTCCTCCTTGGGAAGCTTCATTATTTACATATAGAACATTGACCTTATCTATTGTTCTAGCTGAAAAATCTTCATTATTTTTCAATGCATTTCCAAGAATTAATATTAAAAATATAGGTATTAAAGTCATGAAAACAAGACTTTGCTTATCCCTCCAAGATTGTAGTAATCTATATTTGGCTATTGTTAGGAATTTCATAACACATCCCCCTTAATCTCTAAGGCTTCTGCCAGTTAATTGAAGGAATACTTCTTCTAGGGATGCTCTTCTGCCATCTTCAGTTTTTACTAAATCCTTAAGTTCTTCCTTAGTACCTCTTGCGATAATATTACCATGATCTACTATACAGATATCAGTACAGATGGCTTCAACTTCTTCCATATAATGAGAAGTATATATAACTGTTGAGCCTTGTTCATTTAATTTCTTAATTGTTTCAAGTATATTGTTTCTTGATTGTGGATCAATCCCAACTGTTGGTTCATCAAATATAATTAATTTAGGTTTATGAACAATAGCACAAGCTATGTTTAGTCTTCTTTTCATTCCACCAGAAAATTTAGGTGGGAAATCCTTCTTTCTATCCCATAAACCAACGAATTCTAAGGTTTCTTGTACAGCATCCTTAAGTTTCTGACCCTTTAAACCATATAATTCACCAAAGAACTTTACATTTTCTTCAGCTGTTAAATCATCTATAAGAGCTAAATCTTGAGGAACAACACCCATATTCTTTTTTATAAAAATAGAATCATCTTTTATGCCTTTACCAAAAATTTTTACATCACCATCATATTTTGAATAAAGGCCACTTAAAATGCTAATAGTAGTTGTTTTACCAGCACCATTTGGTCCTAAAAAGCCAAAAATTTCCCCCTCTTTTATATCTAGAGAGCTAATATCTACAGCTTTAAAATCTTTATAGCTTTTTGTTAAATTTTTTATTTCAACTAACATAATTTAATCCTCCTTATGAACATTGTTCATTTAAAATTATATTAATACTATATCACAATTGTTACAAAGTTTAAAATTCCTTAAAAATAAGGAATTTTCGCTATGAAAACAGTTATATTATAGATTAGTGCCCGTTTTCTTATAATATCTGATTTTAATTAACAACTATTATCAAAAGTGGGTTTAATTAAAATAAAAGTGTATAGATAAAGTGCTTTCTATAAAATATAGTTTTATAATATTATAATAGTATTATATAAAATTTTTATTAAAGGAGTTTATTATGAGAAAAAAATATTTATATAAATCAAAAAGATTCAGTGATCTTACTATAGAAGAGCTATACGAAATAGCTAAAGTTAGATATGAAGTATTTGCTTGTGAGCAAAAAATAACTTGTGAAAATGATTTTGATGATAAGGATAAAGAATGTGTACATTTATTTGCTATAGATAATGAAGGTAATAAGGAAAAGATAGTTGGGTATTGTAGGTTATTACCTCCAGGGTTTGCTTATAAAGAAGCTTCTATAGGAAGAGTATTAGTTTTAAAAGAATATAGAGGGAAGAATATTGGAGCTGAAATGATGAGAGTTGCAATTAAGGAAATAGAAACTCATTATGGTGAAGATAAAATAACTATATCGGCTCAGAGTTACATAAAAGGGATGTATGAGAGGGTAGGCTTTAAGCAAGTATCTGATGAGTATGATGAAGCAGGAATTTCTCACATAAAAATGAAGTTTGGAATATAATATTTTAGAGAGTGGTATGAGAAAATTTAAAAGAGGTAAATAGGTAAAAGTTATGATTACTATTTTAGTATTTATAATAATATGTATAATAACTACATTAACTACCATTGTTAGAGTACAAAGTTATAAAAAGTATATATATAATATAGAAGGTATTCCTAAGGAATATGATGTTATTATAGTTTTAGGAGCTGGAGTAAGAGTTGATGGTACTCCTTCAGATATACTAGCTGATAGATTGGAAACATCAGTGGATGTATATAGTAAAGGTATGGATAAAATATTACTTTTATCTGGAGATCATGAAGAAGATGGTTATAATGAAGTAAGAGTTATGAAAGATTATGTTATGAAGTATAATTTAGACGAAAAAAGGATATTTATGGATCATGCGGGCTTTAGCACTTATGATACCATGTATAGAGCAAAGAAAATATTTAAAGTAAATAAAGCAGTAATAGTAACTAATGAGTATCATTTGCCAAGAGCAATATATATAGCAAGAAAATTGGGGATAGATGCATATGGAGTGGCATCAGATATAAGAGAATATGAGTTAATGGATAAATATAGAGAAAGGGAATTACTAGCTCAATTAAAGGATTTTATTTATGTAAATATATTAAAGCCAAAGCCTAAATTTTTAGGAGAAGCTATACCTATAAATAATTCTGATGGAAGAATTACTGATGATAACAAATAAACTCGGTAAGTATTTTTTACCGAGTTTATTCTTTATTATCTGTAATTAATAGGATCATCATGTGTTATACGTGTTGCAGAAAAGATTAATTGTTCATTTTCTTCAGTTATATCAATAACTAAAGGTCTTATATCAGTAAGAGTTATATTACCTTGTATAACGGAGCTATAATTTGTTCCGTTTAACACATAATTAAAAATTAAATCTGATTTTTCCATTACTGGTGGAGGACATACTTCTTCACTAGTATTATTACTCATTGCATTTATAGTTCCTAACTTAATAGGATGCCCACCTATACCAGTGTGTTCAATAGTTGCTTCCTCTAACTTTTTAGAAGTATGATTTTTTATATAAACAATTGTATTACGCTTATTAAGACCACTTGCCCAAATTAAGTTCGGTACTGGTATTTTTTGCACTTCTCTTTTCATATTAATCCTCCTAACTAAATTTGATCAATATCATTATGAGTTATACGTGTTGCAGTAAATACTAACTCTCCATTTTCTTCAGTTATATCAATAACTAAAGGTCTTATATCAGTAAGAGTTATATTACCGTGTATAACGGAGCTATAATTTGTTCCATTTAACACATAATTAAAAATTAAATCTGATTTTTCCATCACTCGTGAAGGGCATATTTCTTCATTAATATCATTACTCATTGCCTTTATAGTTCCTAACTTAATAGGATGCCCACCGATACCGGTTCGTTCAATAGTTGCTTCCTCTAAATTGTTAGAAGTGTAGTTTTTTATATAAATAATTGTGTTATCCATACTAAGGCCAGTTCCCCAAATCAATATAGGCACTGGTATTTTTTGTGCTTCTCGTTTCATAGTAATTCCTCCTAAATGGTAAAATATTTTACATTATATACATATTATACCATCTTAAAATTGTATTGCAAACATTATAATTAGATTTGAAATATTATATCGGAGGTTTATAGTTTTAATTTAAATTATAGTATTAAAAGTAGTATGTTGAATAGGTTTCAAAATTTAAAGACTCAACATAATATTCGTGTTTTTAGAAAGGGAATTAAAAAACAGCACATATATATAGCTTAAAAGTTTTTATTAAGATAAAATTTTAGCGAAATTTATAAAAAACAAAAAATATAATTGTCAAAATACGAATAAAATGATATTATAATAATACAATATTCGAATTATAATTAAGGGGGCTCTTTATGGAAAAGTTTTTTAAACTAAAAGAAAATGGAACTGATGTAAAAACAGAATTAGTTGCTGGATTAACTACTTTTTTAACTATGGCATATATATTATTTGTAAATCCATCAATTCTATCTTTAACGGGAATGGATAAGGGAGCAGTTTTTGTAGCAACGATTATTGCAGCAGCTATAGGAACTTTAGTTATGGGGCTAGTAGCAAATGTTCCTTTTGCTCAAGCACCTGGAATGGGATTAAATGCATTCTTTACATTTACTGTAGTATTAGGTCTTGGTTTCACATGGCAACAAGCTTTAGCTATGGTTTTTATTTGCGGAATTATAAATATAATAATTACTACTACTAAGATAAGAAAAATGATTATTCAAGCTATTCCAGAATCACTTCAATATGCTATATCAGGTGGAATAGGTTTATTTATTGCTTATATAGGAATTAAACAAGCCCATTTCTTAAACTTCACTGGCGAAGGTGTAAATCAAATATTTGCTTCCCAAAATTCATCAGGTTACAGCGATATATTACCATCATTAACCAGTTTTAAAGATCCAGTAGCTCAATTAGCATTAATTGGACTTATAATAACAATTGTTTTGATGCTATTAAAACTTAAAAGTGCAATTTTAGTAGGGATACTTTCAACAACGGTAATAGGTATATTTATGGGAGTTACTCAAGTTCCAGACTTTTCTCAAATTAGCTTCAGCATTCCAAGTATAGCACCAACATTTTTAAAACTAGATTTTGCAGGATTATTTAGTGATCCAGCTAAGATATTTTTAGTTTTTACAACTGTATTTGCTTTTTCTTTATCAGATACATTTGACACTATAGGAACATTCTTAGGAACAGGAAGAAAAGCAGGAATATTTGATGACAATGATGAAAAGTTATTTGCAGAAGGGAATAATTTCTCATCAAAGCTTGAAAGAGCATTGTTTGCAGATGCAACTGCAACTTCAATTGGAGCATTATTGGGTACAAGTAATACGACAACTTATGTAGAAAGTGCATCAGGAATAAGTGAAGGTGGAAGGACTGGATTAACATCAGTAACAGTTGCAATTCTTTTCTTATTATCATTATTTATAGCTCCAATAATGGGTATGGTTCCTGCTGCAGCAACAGCACCAGCTTTAATAGTTGTTGGGATATTAATGATGGAATCATTCAAAAATATTGATTGGAGTATATTTGAGGTAGCTATGCCAGCATTCTTTATAGTAACATTTATGCCATTTACTTATAGTATTTCAAATGGAGTGGCAGCTGGATTTGTATCTTATTGCATAGCTAAAATAGTAAAAAAGGAAATGAAAGATGTTCATCCAATAATGTATATTGTAAGTGCATTATTCTTAATAAACTTTATAATAAATGGGATAAAGTAAATATTATTTTCATTATATATTAGATAAACTTAGTAAAATGGAGAGGGGGTAACCTTTCTCCATTTTTTTATGTCAAATGGCTAATTATATAATATATTCTCCCTTTATTTAATATTTATATATTGGAAGCTATATGGTATATTTAAATATAAATTTTAATAAATTTTATGGAGGATTTTTTATGGGTAAGCCGTATGGTAGGAGCTGCGTATTAATAACAGGAGCTACTGCTGGGATTGGATATGAGTTAGCAAAGTTATATGCTAATGATGGAAACAACTTAATTCTAGTTGCAAGAGATGAGGAGAGGCTAGAGGTAGTTAAAGAGGAATTAATATTATTATATAATATTAATGTTTATAGTATATCTTTAGATTTAGCTGAGGATAACTCTTGTGAAAAACTATTAAATTTTGTTGATAAAAAAAATTTAACTGTGGATATTTTAATTAATAATGCAGGATTAGGATCCTTTGGTTACCTAAGTGAAATAGAAATTGAAAAAGAACTTAAATTAATAGATGTAAATATAAGAGCTTTAACAGAGTTAACCAAATTATTTTTACCAATAATGATAAGCCATGGAGAAGGTTCAATAATGAATGTTTCATCTACAGCAGCTTTTTGTGCAGGGCCTAAAATGGCAAATTATTATGCATCTAAAGCATATGTACTTAATTTCACAGAGGCTATATATGAAGAACTTAAAGGAACTGGAATAAAAATTAGCTGTTTATGTCCAGGCCCTGTAAGTACTGCTTTTCAAGATAAAGCTGGAATAAGAAAAAAAGAAAGTGCTAAAAAAGCTTTAATGACACCAAGAAAGGTAGCAGAAATTGCTTATAAGGACTTTAAAAAGGGAAAGTTAATAATAATTCCTGGTTTTAAAAATAAGTTAATAGTTACCTTAAATAAGGTTATACCTAGAAGCTTATCGAGAAAGATAATTTTAATGATGAATAAGGGATAGGTGAATTAATTTTTATGTATAAAAAACACAAAGAAGAAATTTTGAATTTATACGAAACACTTATAGAAAATGGAGTTGTATTTTACTATGGAAGCGAAGTTATACCTACAGGAGAGATAACAAGCTTTGACATAAATGATGAAGGAATCATTAATATAGAAGTAGATGGATTTGAAACATATGAAATTACATTAGATGAATTTCAAGAATGTCATTCAAAGGAAGGCGCGAATTATCATAATTGGCCTGATATAAGAAAGTTTGATTTGAAAATACAAGAGATAAATAATTAAGAATTAATAATGAGAGAATTTTAAAAAAGATTAAGTAAAATCAATTAAAAAATGCTAAAAACTATCTAAGTTTTTAGCATTTTTTAATTTTATAACAATTTTATAATTAACTAATATATTTTTCTAATTTCTAAAGATAACTTCTTCTTTAGAGAACATAAACTTAGCAAATAATATAGATGCTACTATATAAACTATATGCCAAGTAACAACTATAGCTATATGTTTAATATCAAATATTCCAACGGTAAATTCCTTCATTAAACAAATTGCATTTGTTATAGGTATATTGAAAAATGCTGGATTTATTCCCTTAGCGTCCATCATATAAGGCAAGAAGGCTAAAATCATAGTTGGCATAGTAATAGCAGCTAAATATGAGTTTGCTTCTTTAGTTGATCTTGCATATATACTTACTGAAATTTGTAATGCAGCTAAAGTAACTAAAACTAAAGCTCCAACTATAAGCATTCCAAGTACAGTTTTTGGAGTAATCGTAAAGTTAACCTCTTCACCAAATGTCATAAATTTTTGCATTGAAATAACCATTGCTGTAAGGTTTGCCATTAAAGCTATAAAGGAAACTGTACATAAAGCTGCTATTTTACCCCAAAGTAAAGAATATCTCTTAGCGGAGGTTGAAAGAAGTGGTTCAAAAGTAAATCTTTCCTTTTCACCAGCACCAAGGTCAGCAGCCATACCAACAGTAGAAGATACCATAAGAATTACTATTAAAGTTGGAATCATTGTAAGAAGCATTGCAGCCCCACCATTAACATCTTCACTATCAGTGTTTATTCCAGATTTCACAGAGACTTCAAATGGAGTTAATATAGATGAATCTATGCCTTTATCTGATAATCTTTGTTCAACTATAGACTTTTTATAGCCTTCATAGACCTCACTTATCATGCCACTTGCAATCATAGATTTATTTGACTCTTCATCTATTAAAAGCTCTATAGTGTCATTTTTCCCTAAAGATATATTTTTATCAAAGTTTTCAGGTATTTTTACTATAATCTGAATATCTCCATTTTTTAGAGCTTCACTTGGTGAAGAAACTTCGGGAGTTTTGATATTATCTAATGATGTTATAGCCTTAGCCATAGATGAATTTTTATCACCATCTATGAATATATTAATTTCTTTTTGAACATCTGATTGAGTTTTTTCCATTGCAGAAGACATAAATTTGAACATTATAGGATAAATAAGAATAGGAAGTATTAGAGTAAATACTAATGTCTTTTTATCTCTTATAATGTCCGTCAATTCTTTCTTTAAAACTGTTAAAAAATTACTCATTAGATTTACCTCCTATAAGTTTTAAGAATGTTTCTTCTAAATCTTCATTATTATATTCTTCCTTTAAATGACTTAAAGTACAATTTTCTATTAACTTTCCTTTATTTATTATTACAACTCTATCACATAGCTTTTCAACTTCTTTCATTGAGTGACTGGAAAATAATATTATTTTATTTTCAGCTTTACATTGAAGTATAAAGTCTTGTACTATTCTAGCAGCACTAACATCTAAACCAGTAGTTGGTTCATCAAATAGCATAACTGATGGGTTATGAACTATTGAACGAGCAATTGATATTTTTTGTTTCATACCTCTAGAATATTTTCCAACAGGCTTGTCTATATATTCCTCCATACTAAAGCTTCTAGCCAGAGCATTTATTCTAGCATCAGCTTCTTTTTTATTCATTCCATAAAGATTAGCAAAGTATCTAATATTTTCTCTGCCACTTAATCTATCATACAAGCCTACATCTCCACCGAATAAAATACCTATTTCTTTTCTAACTTTTTCAGGATTTGATTTTACATCAATTTCATTTACTTTGATTTCTCCCTCTGTTATTTCTAACATAGTTGAAATCATTCTTAGTGTTGTTGTTTTCCCTGCTCCATTTTCTCCCAGTAAGCCGACAATTTCTCCTTTATCAACAGAAAAGGATAAACTATCAACTACCTTAGACTTCTTAAATTTCTTACTAACATTATTTAGTTTAAGCAAAATATTAACCTCCCCATAAGTTTGTGGTATTTTATATAACTTTAAGAGTTATAATGTACAATATTATAACACTGAGAATTATTGTTTTCAATATAAATATAGAATATTTTTACAAAAGGTATATTTAATGTTAGGTATAAGCAAAGCTATTAATATTTTAAAAAATATGTCTATAATAACCATATTAAATTTTCTTGACATATATTTATATAAAATATAGAATATTATCAAAAAGATAAATAAATTTTAAATAAAGTTAAAAAGTACACTTTAAATTGGTCCTGTGAGGCCAGAAAGGGAGTATATAATTATGTTATATTTATATTTACAAAATAATTGCATAGCTATGTCAGTAAGGACGTTTTCTAATGCTGATATTAAGTATATAAGGATAGTAGGGAGAAAATATAGTTAAATTTCTCCTTAGTATCCTTTTATTTTTAGATAAGTAGAGCTTTTGTAAAGTGTATTTTTAGCTAAACATATTTAATTTTGAGGAGGGCTAAATATGAAAGCAAAACTAATATTAGAGAATGGCATGACTTTTGAAGGTAAAGCCTTTGGACACTTAAAAGACAGTATAGGAGAAGTAGTATTTACTACAGGAATGACAGGCTATCAAGAGGTTTTAACAGACCCATCATATTATGGACAAATAGTTACAATGACTTATCCTCTTATAGGAAACTATGGAATCAACTTAGAGGATATGGAATCAAAATCCCCTAAGGTTAAAGGGTTTATAGTTAGAGAAAAATGTAATTTTCCAAATAACTTTAGATGTGAAATGGACCTTGAAAATTACTTAAAGCAAAATAAGATAATTGGATTAGAGGGCATAGATACTAGAGCATTAACAAAGGTATTAAGGAATTATGGAACTATGAAAGGGATGATTTCTTTAGAAGAGGTTACTTTAGAAGATGTAAAAGAAAGAATAACTTCTTTTTCAAATAAAGACGCTGTTA
Organism: Clostridium sp. MB05; assembly: GCF_046581255.1. NCBI lineage: Bacteria > Bacillati > Bacillota > Clostridia > Eubacteriales > Clostridiaceae > Clostridium > Clostridium sp. MB05. The sequence continues at coordinate 465,600 of NZ_CP174370.1, forward strand.
GTATAGTAAGCACTAAAGAAAAGTATTCAATAGAAGGTGAAGGAAAACATGTCGCAATAGTTGACTTTGGAATAAAAGAAAATATAATAAGAAATTTCAAAAATAGAGGCTGTAAATTAACAGTTTTTCCTATGAATGTAACAGCAGAAGAAATCTTAGAAGTAAATCCAGACTTAGTGTTTTTATCAAATGGACCAGGGGATCCAGAGGACTTAGGAGATGTAATAGAAAATATTAAGAAATTAGTAGGAAATAAACCTATAGTAGGTATATGTTTAGGACACCAGCTTTTAGCATTAACTTTAGGTGGTAAAACTACTAAATTGAAGTTTGGTCACAGAGGATGTAACCATCCAGTTAAAGATTTAGAAGAAAATAAAGTTCATATTACATCACAAAATCATGGATATGTAGTAGAGACTCTACCAAATGATGTTGTAGCGACACATTTAAATATAAATGATGGAACAATTGAAGGAATGAAGCATGCAACACTTCCAATATTCTCAGTTCAATTTCATCCAGAAGCTGCAGCGGGCCCAAAGGATAGCGAATATATATTTGATAAATTTATGAAATATGCATTATAGGAGGATTTAAGATATGCCATTAAATAAAGAGATAAAAAAAGTTTTAGTTATAGGATCAGGTCCAATAGTTATAGGTCAAGCTGCAGAGTTTGATTATTCAGGAACTCAAGCTTGCCAAGCACTTAAAGAGGAAGGAATAGAAGTAGTTTTAGTTAATTCAAACCCAGCGACTATTATGACTGATGCAGAAATTGCTGACAAGATATATATAGAACCATTAACTGTAGAATTTTTAGAAAAAGTTATAGATAAGGAAAGACCAGATAGTTTACTTACAGGAATGGGAGGTCAAACAGGACTTAACCTTGCAGTAGATTTACATGAAGCAGGAATACTTGAAAAGTATAATGTAAAAGTAATTGGTACATCTATTCAATCAATAAAAGAAGGCGAAGATAGAGAGCTTTTTAGAAATATGATGAATAGAATAAATGAACCAGTTATACAAAGTGAAATCATAACTGAAATGGAAGCAGGAGTAGCGTATGCTTCAATTATAGGATATCCAGTAATAGTTAGACCGGCTTATACGCTAGGGGGAACAGGTGGCGGAATAGCTGAAAATGAAGCAGAGCTTAGAGAAATATTAGCTTCAGGATTACAATTAAGTACAATAGGACAAGTTCTTTTAGAAAAGTCAGTTAAGGGATGGAAAGAAGTAGAGTACGAAGTTATGAGAGACTCTTATGGAAACTGCATAACTGTATGTAACATGGAAAACATAGACCCAGTTGGAATACATACAGGAGATAGTATAGTAGTAGCACCATCGCAAACTTTATCAGATAAAGAATACCAAATGCTTAGAACATCAGCAATAAATATAATAAATGCAGTAGGAATAGAAGGTGGATGTAACGTACAGTTTGCATTAAATCCAAATTCATTTGAGTATGCAGTAATAGAAATAAATCCAAGAGTTTCAAGATCATCAGCTCTTGCATCTAAGGCAACAGGATATCCAATAGCAAAACTTGCAGCTAAAATAGCTTTAGGTTATGGATTAGATGAAATAAAAAATGCTGTAACTCAAAAAACATATGCTTGTTTTGAGCCAACATTAGATTACGTAGTAGTTAAAATTCCAAAATGGCCTTTTGATAAGTTCTTTACTGCTGATAGAGCCTTAGGAACTAAGATGATGGCAACTGGAGAAATAATGGCTATAGGCGCAAACCTAGAAGCAGCACTATTAAAAGGAGTAAGAAGCTTAGAAATAGGAAAGTATTCTTTAGATCATCCAAAGTTTAAAGAATTAAGCATCCAAGAATTAAAATCAATAGTAGTTAAGCCAGACGATGAAAGATTATTTGCTTTATCAGAAATGATAAGAAGAGATTATAGAATCGAAAGTATAGCAAAAATTACAGGAATAGATATATTCTTCTTAGAAAAGTTTAAATGGATTGTTGAGGAAGAAACAAGATTAAAGTTAAGTAAGATAGAAGATTTAGATAAAGAATGGTTATTAAATTTAAAGAAAAAAGGATTCTCAGATAAAGCTATAGCAGATATGCTTAGAGTTAGTCCAGATGATGTATATAGATTAAGAAGCATTTGGAACATAAAGCCTGCATATAAGATGGTTGATACTTGTGGAGGAGAATTTGAAGCTTTATCACCATATTATTACTCAACATATGAGCAATTTGACGAAGTAGAAGTATCAGATAAAAAGAAGGTAATAGTTATAGGATCAGGTCCTATTAGAATAGGACAAGGAATAGAGTTTGACTATGCTTCAGTTCACTGTGTAATGGCATTAAAGAAGATGGGAATTGAAACTATAATAGTAAATAATAACCCAGAAACAGTGAGTACTGATTTTAATATTTCAGATAAGCTATACTTTGAACCACTAACAGAGGAAGATGTATTAAACATAATAGAAAAAGAAAATCCATATGGAGTTATACTTCAATTTGGTGGTCAAACAGCTATTAAGCTTGCTAATTTCTTAAAGGAAAAAGGAATTAAAACTTTAGGAACTACAGCAGATCAAATAGATATGGCTGAAGATAGAGAAAAATTTGATGCTTTATTAGAGGAGTTAGCAATTGACAGACCAAAAGGTAAGGGAGTTTGGACTATAGAAGAAGGATTAGAAGAAGCGAGAAGATTAGGATTCCCAGTACTAGTAAGACCTTCATATGTTTTAGGTGGTCAAGGGATGGAAATAACTTTTGATGAAGAAGAATTAACATACTATCTAAAAAATGCATTTATAAAAGATAGAAAAAATCCTATATTAGTAGATAAATACTTAATGGGCAGAGAAATTGAAGTAGATGCAATATCAGATGGAGAAGAAATACTAATACCTGGAGTAATGGAACACTTAGAAAGAGCAGGAGTTCACTCTGGAGACTCAGTTACAATGTACCCAAGTCAAAATATTAGTGATGATATAAAAGATAAGGTTTTAGATTACACAAAAAAATTAGCAGTAGCTATAGGAATTAAGGGTATGATAAATATTCAGTTCATCGAATTTGAAGGAGAGCTTTATATAATAGAAGTAAATCCAAGAGCTTCAAGAACAGTTCCATACATTAGCAAGGTAAGTAAGGTGCCAATAGTAGATTTAGCTACTAAGGTAATGATTGGTAATAAATTAAGAGATTTAGGATACGGTGTTGATATATATCCAGAACCAGAATTAGTATCAGTTAAGGTTCCTGTATTCTCAACTCAAAAATTACCTAAGGTTGAAGTGTCATTAGGACCAGAAATGAAATCTACGGGAGAAGTTTTAGGTGTAGGTAGAGACGTATTAGAAGCACTTTATAAAGGTTTTGTAGGTGGAAGTATGTATCCTTCAAATAGAAAGGGTAAAATATTAGCAACTATAAACAAGCATGATAAAGAAGAATTTTTACCAATAGCTGAAATGTTATCAGATGTAGGATATAAATTTGTAGCAACAAAAGGAACAGCTAAGCTATTAAGAGATGCAGGAATAGATGCTGAAGAAGTTAGAAAGCTAAATGAAGAAACTCCAAATATACTGGATATGGTTAAGAATAAAGAGGTAGATTTAGTAGTTAATACACCTACAAAGGGAAATGACTCTAAGAGAGATGGATTCTTAATTAGAAGAGCTGCTGTGGAGCGTAATATAGGGGTTATAACAGCTTTAGATACTTTAAAAGCAATAGCTGAGGTTAAAGTAGCTGGAATTGATAAAAAGGACTTAGAAGTATTTAATATAGTAGAATAGTTAAAAGGTGGTGAATTTATTCACCACTTTTTTGTGTAAAATTATTATGAAATTAGTATCATAATTACAAAAAATAAAAATTTCGAAATTTATATAGAAAGTTTTCTACAAGTATTGACATAAAACGTACGTTCGTATAATATGATTATAGAACTTATGTTTGGTTGGAGGGTAATTATGAATAATGATATTTTTGTAAAATTAAATTATAAGACAATGGGAGAATTTAAGAGCTTAATTATAGATAGACAGCATATAGATAAAGAAAGTGCAAAGTACTTAATGTGCACAGGAAAATATGATAAAAATGGATGGACTTTTATATTCAAAGCAAATAGTATAAAAGAAGCTGAAGATTTTATAAATAATAATTCATTAAGAGCAAAAAGAAATAGTATTAAAAATGTTTTAAATAATAATATAACTATGATAGATAGAGAAAAAGTTCATATACAAGCATGGATATAAAAAATAAGGCAGAGTAAAACCTCTACCTTAATATGATTTTGATATGTTTTTTTCTACACCACATATAACTAAAGATAATTCATCTATTAAACTTATAGTAACTCCTTCTTTATCCTTTAGACTACTTTTTACTATTTTAACATTTGGTCTTAAAGGGAAATTACGGAAGGTTTGTTGAACTACACCTAAATCGCCATTACTTAATCTAATGACCGTTCCATTTGGAAATGGAACAATGACTCTAGAAAATACTTTAACCATTTCGAAATCAAATATTGTGTTAGCGTGACTCATTATATACTCTAGTGCATCACTAGCGCACATAGGTTGAATATAATATTTCTCAGATGTTAATGTGTCATACACATCAGCAATTGAAACTATTCTAGCTAATTTATTTATTTGATTTCCAATTAAGCCTTTAGGGTAGCCTAAACCATCGATTCTTTCGTGATGTTGTAAAATTATTATTTTACTATCATTATGCAAAAAATCTTTATCTTTTAAATAACAATAACCTTTTTCACAGTGACTTTTCATTAACTCAAATTCATCATAAGTCAAAGGATCTTCCTTGGCTACAATTTCTTTTTCTATAAAGGCCTTACCTATATCATGCAACAATGCTCCAATGCATAAATTTAAAAGCTCATCTCTATTTAGATTTAAACTTATTCCAACAACTAATGATATAAGAGCAACATTTATAGAATGCGAATAAGTATTTAAATGTAAGTTTTTAATATCTACTAAATAATATATTACGTTTTCATTAGATAAAATACTGTTTAAAAGATCCTCAGCCAGTAGGTGAATAGATTTTAAATAAGAATCATCCTTTTCTGAATCAGCTTTTATGGAATCTATGCAACTAACATTATCAAAGGTGCTTTTTATTAGTTCTGAAGCCTTTTTTCTAAGTTCCGGTTTTATTATATTTTCTATTTCGTAATTACTTACATCATCAATAACATATAATGAAGTTATACTTAAGCTTCTGAGCTTTTTTATTAAACTATTCGTTAGTACAGATCCTGAATTTAATAAAACTCTTCCTTCAATATCATATAGAGTTTTACTAAGGTATGAATTAGCCCTAATACTTTCTAAAGGAATAAGCCTCATATTTTACACCTCTATTTTATATTTGTATATATTATATCAATTTTAGTGATATAATACTAGCATTTACATAATGATGTTACTGCATAAAAAAAAGTTAAGCAGTGAGCTTAACTTTTTTTATATTTATATATCCAATAAATTTTTTGTATAGTTATCATAAAGGTTTCTTAAATTTTTCATTTTATCATCTAGTTCAAGATATAAATCAGAAGCTAAAGAGTAGTTTTCATTAGCTAAGGATTCTTTTATACGAGAGAATAAGCTTTTATTTGTATAAGTATCCTTCATTATATAGTGTCTTAGATCATTTATAGTCATCCAATTTGATACATCTAAATCTAAAGCAGCATTAGAATGAAGTTTTTTAAAGTTCCGGATTTCAGATGAGTGGTTTAATATAACTCTATGAATTATGTCAGTCATCCATCTTTGAATTATAGCAAGCTTAAAGCTATTTATTAGTTTATCACTAAAAACATCATTTCTTTTTAATATATTTAACTTTTCACGATATTTATCTAATTGAAGTAAATTCTCATATACAGTAGCAGGTGCCTTACCAAAGTATTCATTTCTTTCCTCATCAGAATAGAATTCAAATACATCTTCCTCACTTCTATAAGCTCTAGATTTTTCTAGGTATTTAGCTTCTTCACCAGGTTTTTTAGATAATTCAGCTAAAAGTTCTTCTTCCGTTCTATCATTTTCAAGAGCATACATTATTCCATCAAGCATTGCCATATATGACACTGAAAGAGCAAGGTAAATATTTGTATGAGGATTAGGTGATCTAAGCTCAAATCTAGTTGCCAATGGGTTCATTAAATCTCTTATTAAACCTATTAATATAGTTCTATTTCTTGAAGGGTTATCAGGAGATACCCCAAGTGATGTTACTATACATATAGGAGCTTCAAAACCAGGCTTTAATCTTTTAAAGGCCCCATTAGTACAAGAAATAAATGGGTTCATAATTTCATAATTTTTTAATACTCCCATTATTGCTCCATAACCTATGCAGCTTAAGAAATCCTCCTTAGTCGCATGGAATAGGTTTATTCTCTTTCCATCCTTAAGTTTTAAACTAACTCCTAGGTGAATATGCATACCTGATCCTGCAACATCATCTATAGGTTTTGCTTTGAATGTAACATCTAATCCATGTCTTCTAAATGTTTCTTGAATAAGGATTTTAACAAATATTTCATTATCAGCAGCTTGAATAGCATCACTATACTTCCAGTCAACTTCAAGTTGCTCCATTATATGATTAAATTGTCCATTAGCATCAAGTTTGGATTTAACTCCACCAACTTCTTTATGACCCATTTCAGGTTCAAATCCGTATTCTTCCATAAGCAATAAGGTTTCTTCAAGAGCAGTTCTTACGGCTCCTTTAGTTCTAGTCCAATATTGTTCTTGTAATACTTGAGATGTAGATAGCTCCTCAATATGTGCTTTTTCATTTGGAGTATTAACCCAAAATTCCAATTCTGAAGCTGAAGTAATTACGATTTGATCAATATCATCAAATTTAATTTTAAATGGTTTCAAAGTTTCTGGTTTATTTTTAAAGATATCTAAAAGAGTTGATTTAAAGGTGTTTACTACTGAAGTAAGGGTGTTTCTTGAACATACTGCTTTATTATTATGAATTAGAAATGAAGGGATTCTAAGAGTACCAACAGGCTTGTTAGTAGAAGTGTCAATGTGATCGAAATTATAGTCAACAAACCAATTAGCATTAAGATCTGCAACCATATCTACTTTTGCATCATTTAGTGTTGCGATTCCAGGAAGTACAACTGAAGAACCATCCGTTTGAATTGCAACTCCGTTTAAAAATGAGTCAATGTCGTCTAAAAATAATCTTGCAGGAATTTTTTCGTCGGTATCGTTACCTGATAAATCTATTCCAACAATAGATACAAATTTTATTTCAGGATGGTCTTTAAAGATTTTAAATAAGTCTTCTTTATTGTGTTTTGATTTGGGAATTGTAAAAATTAAATCTTTCATAAAAAGCTTCCTTGCCGAAATATAACAAGGAAAATTCACTTCCTTTCTGTTTTAATTCGAATATTCAACTGGTATAGACATCATAACATTCGTGAATTTCTTTAATTTATAAAGAAATTCTATTATATACACCGTATGATGTCAATAATTAATTTTATAAAGTGAGCAAAAATATTTCACTAAAAATAGAAAGAGAAATAGAGAGAGTTTTATGTTTAAAACTCTCTCTATTTCATTTATATTTTATTTAAAGAAATATTTTTAATTGAACTTTTTATTATTTCATCTGGATATCCTAAAAATTCTAATAATTTTATAGCATTGCCTGTATTACAAATACCTTCTTTTAGTTTAAAATCAAAAACCAAGCCTTCTTTTTTATCAACATTCTCACAGAAGTAATACCTTAAATACTTATCATCGCAAGTTTCAGCTAATTCTAAATCATGGGTTGCAACAATTGAAAGTGCATTTCTATTCATAATATATTTTAATATTTGCTTAGATGTTGCAATTCTTTCAATTGGATTTGTTCCTTTAAAAATTTCATCAATTATACAAAATGCAGGGATTTCATCTTCTAATGAATTTAGAATTCTAAGCACTGCATTACATTCTTCTAAATAGTAGCTAGTCCCTGATAAAACATCATCAGAAATACTAAGAGAAGACATTACTCTAAAGAAAGATGCTTTATATTCATCACATAAGCATGTATAAATAGATTGAGATAGTAGTATATTTAAGGCTAAAGTTCTCATAAATGTAGATTTACCTGACATATTAGAGCCAGTTAAAATTACCCCTTTTTTATTTAGATATATACTATTAGGCACTCCCTTCTCTAATAAAGGGTGAAGTGCATTTTTTACTTCAAAAAATCTATCTTCATTATTTACAAATGTAGGTAAACAATAATTTTTAACTCTACTTCTATATGAAGCTATAGAAATATAAGCTTCTATTTTTCCAACAAGTGCATAAATTTCTATTAAAGATTGTCTATTTTCTTTTATTATATTGATTATAGAGTAATAAGATCTTATTTTAGTTAAAAATAATGCATTTATAGTTTCAAGAAATATATCTAGTTCCCCTTGGGTATATATAAATAATGTTTTTCTATCTATTTTTGAAAAAGGAGCTAATTTTTCCTTTATTATATTTATATCTTCATTTAATGCAGAATCTTCTATTTTACATAGTTCTTTAGCAGTCCTAATAAAATTTCCTAAGTACTGAAGAGAGGTAAGCTCGTATTCTATTTCAGAAGCTGTCTTCATTGAAATTAACATGTACATAACAAATATACCAAAAAACATTGCAATCTTATCAGAGCCATCAATTAAAAACCAAATTAATACTGCAACAGCAGATAAGGCTATAAAATTGTACAATAATATTTTTAATCTATTAACAATTGCATCAGTATTAAATAGGTTGAAAATTTCACCTTTTTTTTGCCTTCCTAAGTTAGAGTATATTTGCTGAATATTACCCCTTAAATTTTTGTCATTTTTAAGTTTTTCGATTATTTTATTTCTTTTTTCTAATTCTTCTATATTTGTTTTAGGAGTTCTTAAGATGTAATATAACATTTGCTCACCAGGAGTAGATGAGCAGATACTTATATTTTTTATTAATTCATCTATATTTAAATCATGAGCTGTTTGATCATCTATATTATGAAAGTTAGACTCATTTAATGATTCTGGGCCGTATTCATCATAGAATTTATGTATTTTTTTAAAATCAAATTTAGCATCATAAGCATCTGGCCAAGAAGAAATTAAATAGTTTATTTCTTGCATCTTTTTTAACTTGTCAAAAAGTTTAGAGGATATGAGTACAAATATAATAAATAATATTATTCCTATTTGATATATTCGTCCACCTAAAAGAGACCCCATATTAAATGTAAAGTAAATTGTAAGTATCGATAAGAATATAAAAAAGTAAGTAAAAAGCCTGTAAATTAATAAATTTTTTTTCAAAATACCACCCCTATTACATAATTTGTATATTTTATTATAATATAACATAAAGCTAAAAAATAGATTTATAAGAATAATTTATTAATATTGACACCATACAAGTAACATTATAAATTTATGGACTTATACTAAAGAAAGGTATAAAATAAATTATAGAATTAAAGAAAATGGAGTGAGAGAGTTGGACAACAAAAATAGGCCAATAGGTTTTTTTGATTCAGGATTAGGCGGATTAAGTGTAATGAAAGAGGCAATAAAAATAATGCCTAATGAAAACTATATATATTTTGGAGATTCTAAAAATGTACCTTATGGTATGAAAAGTGTAGATGAAGTTAGAGATTTAACTTTTAAGGCAGTAGAATTTCTATTAAGTAAAGGGGTAAAGGGAATAGCAATTGCTTGCAACACAGCAACTAGTGCAGCTGTAGCCGACTTAAGAAAAGTATATCCAGATTTACCTTTAGTGGGGATAGAGCCTGCTTTAAAGCCAGCAGTTGAGTTAAATAATGAAGGAAATATATTAATTATGGCAACTGCAATGACGTTAAAAGAAGAGAAATTTAATAGATTAATGAATAAATACAGTGATAGATCATCTATAGTTCCTGTTCCATGTCCTGGACTCATGGAATTTATTGAAGAAGGTAAACTTGAAGGAGAAGAGGTTGAAGAGTACCTATTTAATAAGATAAATACATACAATAAGGGAAAGATAGCTTCTATTGTTTTAGGGTGCACACATTATCCATTTATAAAAGAAAGCTTAATTAAAGTTATAGGTAGTGATATTACTATAATAGATGGAAGTTTAGGAACAGTAAAAGAATTAAGACGAAGACTAAATGATAAAGGTTTATTAACAGGGTCCAATAAAAAGGGATCTATAGAAATTATTAATTCATCTAACAAAATAGAAGTTATAGAGTTAAGTAAAGAATTATTAGGTATATAATTAAATTGAGCTTAGAGGATTAAAGATCTTCTAAGCTTAATTTTTTATAAAAATATTTGTTAAATTGTTGACAAAAAATAGGTAAGTTGATATATTATAGTAAAGGGTAAATTTTCAGAAAATTCAAAAAAGTGAAACGGAGGTATATTTATGGAAATTAAAATAAAAGAGGTATTTGGAGCAAATATGACTATAGAAGATGCTATTTTATTAAGAGAAATGATTAGGAATAATATAAACCTAGGTGTATCTCTTGATTTTGAGGGATTTAATAGAATTCCAACAACTTTTTTAAACTTGTTACTTGGAGACTTAATAAATAAGTTTGGAAGAGAACTTATTTTTAAACAAATAGATGTTAAAAATTTATCAAATAATACGGATTATTATAGAGTGGTACTAGGAACTACTTTTCAATAAAGCATAGAGAAATCTATGCTTTTTCTATTAAATAATATATAATTACCATAAGAAATAATTTAGTATTATAATATGATTTTGAATTCATAAATCAAAATATGATAATACTAATAAAAAATTAAATTTTGAAGGGAGATTTATTATGAAAAATCCAATAGTAACTATAAACATGGAAAATGGAGGAGTTATAAAAGCAGAATTATATCCGGAAATAGCACCAAATACAGTAAGAAATTTTATAGATTTAATTAACAGAGGTTTTTATGATGGAATTATATTTCATAGAGTAATACCAGGTTTTATGATACAAGGAGGCTGCCCAGAAGGTACTGGAATAGGAGGCCCTGGATATAGCATTAAGGGAGAGTTTAGTAGAAATGGCTTTAAGAATGATTTAAAGCATTCAAGAGGAGTACTTTCAATGGCTAGAACTATGATACCTGATTCAGCTGGAAGTCAAATCTTTATAATGGTTCAAGATTCACCACACTTAGATGGACAATATGCCTCTTTTGGAAAAGTTATAGAGGGAATGGAAGTTGCAGATAAGATAGTAAGCTCAAAAAGAGATTATAGTGATAGACCATACGAAGATCAAAAAATGCTAAAGGTAACAGTAGATACTTTTGGTGAAACTTATGATGCACCAGAAATAATAGAAGATTAATAAAGGGTTATTAGGAGGGGTTATAGTTATATGCTTGATAATAATAAGTGTATTTTAGCTTATAATATTCCAGAAAAAGAGTTAAATATATTAAAGGAAGAAGGATTTAAATTAATAGTTATTTCACATGACATGGTAGAAATGACTATTAGGGATATATTAAATGGATTAAAGTTTGAAACATTTAATCAAAATATAAGAATGGAATCTGTTATTCTTTTCAATAATTTTTCAGATGATGAACTTAACAAAACCATAAAAAGTATTAGACAAAAATTTAAAGGCGGAATATTAGCTACAGTAACACCAACTTCAATGGAGTGGAAATTTAATTATTTAGTTGAACACTTAGTTGAAGAAAGGGAATGGTATTTAAAACATCAGAAGGGAAGATCTCAAAATGAGTAGAGTTGGGGAAAAGATAAAAGAGGCAAGACTTAAAAGTGGTATGAGTCAAAAGATGCTAGCAAAAAAGCTAGGTGTAGCAGAGAAGTTTATAAATGAAGTTGAATTAGGGAGAAAGGTAGCTCAAGAGTCTTTTATAGATAAGGCAGCAAAAGTATTAAATACTGATTTTAATGATGTAAGTATGGTTGTTACAGATGAGGCTTTATTAGAAGAGAGAAAAGCTATAAAAGAATCATTAGCTAAAAAAACTAAGAACAAAATTGAAAATGATGAGGTTTGGACTAATGCTTTTTCATCAGTATTAAAGAATGTTCTTATTTTTGATTATTCACTTCAAAATAAAAAAGGATTTAAGGAATTGCCTATACATTCTAATAAAATAGAAGGTCATCCTCAAGATAAGGTTTTATACTTAGAAATTCAGGATGATGAAATGTCTGGGTTTAGAATTTTAAAAGGTGATTTAGCATTTGCTTATTTAGTTAAAGAAATAAGTAATAATGGAATATTTTTAGTTGAGTACAAAGGTAAAAGAGCTATAAGACAAATAAAGAGTCTAGGAAATTCAAAAATCCTATTAGTAAGCAATGGAGGAAGTTTATTAACAGAAACTATGGAGCTTAAGGAAGTAACTGTACTGGCTAAATTAGAAAAGTTAGAGATATCATTATAAAAGATAAAAGTTATTTTAAAATGTATTCATTTTAAAATAACTTTTTTTATATACAAAACAAATTTTAAATTAGGTTCTCACTTTTTTTAAAAGGTACATATATTAAATATAAACAAAGTACATGAGGTGATAACTATAGAAAACATAAATCCAAATAAAGTAGATGCCGGGTTAGGACTTATACAAAATGTACCAAAGAATATATTAAGCAAATTAGGAATAAACTATGGAACTAAATTTACAGAGACTAACTTAATAGAAGTTACTATAATATCTGGAGATACTCCTGAAAATGTTACAAAAATCGTAGAAAGTTTAGGTGGGAAATATGAAGATTTAGGTTTTGGATTTGGAATAGTTACTATACCCATAGGTAATTTAGGAAAATTAGCAAGTAGTGATTCAATACGATATATAGAGTTACCCAAAAGCCTATATACAACAGATTCTCAAAGTAATAGGGCAGCTTGTGTAACTACAGCTAGAGAAAATTTTAACCTTCTAGGTGAAGGTGTGTTAATAGGATTTATAGATTCAGGAATAGACTATACTCATCCAGGTTTTAGAAATCAAGACGGAACAACAAGAATAGATTATATATACGATTTAAGTGACAATGGTAAAATTTATAACAGAGAGACTATAAATACTGCACTCCAGAATCCAGATCCTTTTTCAGTAGTTCCTTCTTATGATAGTACTGAGCATGGAACACATGTGGCAGGAATTGCTTGTGCAGGAGGAAATATAAACCCGTCTTTCTATGGTGTTGCACCTAAAAGTTCTATTGCTATGGTTAAATGCACTAGAGGTCAATTTGCTCTTAGTACTAATATAATGAGAGGGCTTAAATTTTTAGTTGACAGAGGTAAAGAACTTAAAAAACCATTGGTAGTAAATATAAGCTTAAGTACAAATGATGGGGCACATAATGGAACAAGTCTTTTAGAGCAATATATATCAACCATTTCCACACTAGAGAGAATATCTATTGTTATTGCAGCTGGAAATGAGGGGGATGCGGCACATCATGTTGGTGGAGACTTAGAAGGAGAAAAAAGAATCGCTATAAATGTAGCTGAAGATGAGGCTATAGTAATATTAAATCTATATAAACCAGTGTTGTCTAATATATCTATAAGAATTACTACGCCTAGTGCATTTACCAGTGGTGAAATAGTAATAAGAGAAGGCTACACTGAAGGAATAATAGGAAGAGATAGATATCAAATTTTTTATACAGGGCCTAAGCCTTTTGATATAATAGGAGAAATATCAATTGCATTAATTACAAATGCTCAGTATATATCATCTGGACAATGGGAAATTAGATTATCTTTATTAAATGAATATAAAGGTATATTTGATATGTGGTTACCTATCTCAGAAGGATTAAATACAAATACTAAGTTTCTTCAGCCTACAGTTTTAAATACATTGGGTATACCTGCAACAGTTTATAATGTAATTGCAGTAGGAAGCTATAATTATGTTACAAATAATATATCATCCTTTAGTGGAAGAGGAAGGCCAGTTGTATTTCAAAGAATAAGACCAGATTTGGTTGCGCCAGGAGAAAATATATCTTCAACAACCCCTAATAGGTCTTTCGATACTAAAAGTGGTACATCTATGGCTACACCACATGTGTCAGGAATTGCTGGGTTAATGATGGAGTGGGGAATAGTTAAAAGAAATGATCCCTATTTATATGCGGAGAGACTAAAATATTATTTAGTTGTTTCAGCTAAAAGACCTAGAACAGATATAACCTACCCAGATCCTAGTTGGGGGTATGGAGAAGTATGTTTAAATAACGCAATAGAAAGCATTATAAGTAATATAGGATTTATTGGAATGAGAAATGATAGAAGTGAAGTTGAAAAATATAGAGTTGGAAACTTATTTATAAGTAAGCCAAAATATATATGAAAGAACAAAATTGATATTAAAGACATATATTAATTAAAGGAAAAATATTAAAGGAGTATTATATGGCTCAAGGCAGATTAAAGGTTCAATGTTTTGTTAATGAAACGTATATACCTGTTGACAATACAAAAATAACTGTAAGACCGTCAACAGGTGGCCCAAGTGCGCAAGTAATATCATTATCTACAAATTCTATGGGGGAGTCTCAAATTGTTGATTTAGAAGCGCCACCACTAGAATATTCTCAACAGCCAACAGGACAAGTTCCTTATAGTATGTATGATGTAAGAGTTGAGAGAGAAGGGTTTCAAAGTATTTTAATAAATAGGTGTCAGGTTTTCCCAGATGAACTAGCAATACAACAGTGTAATCTTATAGAATCCTCAGGAATATTAACTAGAATGGAAAATATAAATATACCACCAAATACAGCTAATACACCACAAAATCAACAAGGTGGGAATGTAAATGAAATAATAAATGTTGGGCCTAATACATTAAATGGCAATTACCCAGAGAAAATTCCTGAAGAGGAAGATAAGCCACTACCACCACCAACAAGCGGAGTAGTTTTACCAAAGCCGGTAGTTCCTGAATTTATAATTGTACATGCAGGAGGACCCAATAATACATCAGCACCAAACTATAGAGTTTTATATAAGGATTATATAAAGAATGTTGCATCTTGCGAAATTTATTCAACTTGGTCAGAAAATACAATTAGAGCAAATATATATGCCATAATTTCATTTACCTTAAATAGAATATATACAGAATGGTATAGAGGAAAAGGCAAAAACTTTGACATAACTAACTCAACAGCTTATGATCATGCATTTACTTATGGAAGAAATATATTTGAAAGTATAAGTGCAGTAGTAGATGATATTTTTGCCACTTATATAAGAAGAGTTGGAAGAAAGCAGCCTTTATTAGCTCAATATTGCGATGGAAAAAATGTACAATGTCCAGGGTGGATGACTCAGTGGGGAAGTAAGTATTTAGGCGATCAAGGAAAGGCTCCATTCGAAATATTAAAAAACTTTTATGGTAGTGATTTAGAGCTAGTAACAGCAGAGCAAGTTAAAGGAATTCCTAAATCATATCCTGGATATGATTTAATAGTAGGATCAGCAGGGCCAGAAGTTAGAAGTATACAAGAATATTTAAATAGAATAGCTCAGAACTATCCATTAATTCCAAAAGTAGCACAAGATGGTGTGTATGGAACTAGCACTGCAGAAGCTGTTAAAGTATTTCAGGGAGTTTTCAATTTACCTCAAACAGGTATAGTTGATTATGCAACTTGGTATAAGATATCAGATGTTTATGTAGGAGTAACAAGAATAGCAGAACTAAGAGGTAGTGCTGAAACTGTACAAAGAATATTTATACCACCTAGGTCCTTTGACAATTACTATGATTCTACAGTTCCTAAATTTAATTATATAGATGATATACTATAATACAGATGGATTGGAAATTTTCCAATCCATCTATATTTTCTATGTTAATAGATATATAATATATGTGGCTATCTATATAAGTTATATTTTTTAGTATAAATATTAAAATTCAAAATAGGGGGAATAAAATATGAAAGGTACAGTTGTATCTACATGGATAAGAACTTGTAGAGATTTGTACGGAAATGAAGTTATAAACAAAAGCTTAAAATCAGTAAATTGGTCAGAAGACATAGTCTTTACACCTCTTGAAGATGTAGATGATAATCATATATTTAAGCTTATACAAATAATAGCAAACAATGTAAACACTTCAGTTAATGATTTGTGGCAAGTAATTGGAGAAAATAATTTAAATAAATTTGCAGAGGACTATCCAGTATTCTTTAAAAGAGTAAACTTATTTAAGTTTTTAAATTCCCTTAACTTTATACACTCAATAATAATGAAAAAAATAAAAGGTGCAAAGCCTCCTAAAATGGTTTTAGAGCCAATTTCAGAAGATAGTATTCATTTTACTTATAGATCTGAAAGAGAGTTATTTGATTATTTTTTAGGACTATTAAAGGGAAGTGCTAAGTATTTTGGTGAAAAAATAGAAATAAAAGAGGTAGAAAGAAAAAAAGGAGAATTAAAGGTACATATAAAATTTGAAAATACTATCCAGTATAGTAAGAAGTATATGCTAAGCAGAAGTTTATCTGTTGTAGGTTTGAGAAGCTTAGAATTAAAGATTTCAATACCTATATTTCTAATTATGACTTTAGTAGGGATACCTCTTGCAGGATTAACTAAGGGTTTGATAATTGGGGGAGTATCTGGGGTTATATCAGCTTTTATAACTTATATGACAATTAAGCCTTTAAATGACATAGTAGAAAATATAGAGAATAATAATTTTGAAGCGATAGATAAAAATATTTCTACTAATGATAAACTTGAGAAAATATACTTAGGGATATCAAAGCTTAAGGATAATATAGGTAAAGATTCAACATCTGCTAACCTTGCAATAAATGAATTAGCAGTGTTTACTCAGGCTATGTATAATACAACAGAAAAAATGAGAGAAACAACAGAAGAAATATCTAGCTACTCGGAACAAGTTTCTCAGCTTGCAACACAACAAGAAATAAGCACAGAAGTTCTTGTAAAACAAATAAATGAAAATATATTAGCATTAAAAGAACTTGTAAAGTCTGAAGATAGAAATAAAAATGAACTTGATAAGTCAGTAGAAAAAATTAATCAAAGTCATACTAATGTAGATAAATCAAGTGAGGCAATAAAAGAATCATTAAAATCATTTATGGATGTAAAAGAAAAAGGTAGAAATCTTCAAGATAAAGCTCAGGATATTACTAATATAGTATCATTAGTTTCAGGGATTTCTGAACAAACTAATCTTTTGGCACTAAATGCATCTATAGAAGCTGCGAGAGCTGGAGAACAAGGAAGAGGATTTGCAGTTGTTGCAGAAGAAGTTAGAAAGCTAGCTGAGCAATCTCAACAAGCAGTTAAGGATATTAATAGTAATTTATCATTCTTTGCAGGAGAAATAAATTCATTAGTTAAAAGTATAGAAAGTCAATACACTGTATTAGAGCTAGAAACAACTAATTTAGAAAATGTAAGAAATATAAGTTCAGAAGCAAATGACTTAATTGAAGTTGTGTCAAATGAAACTAATAAATCAATAGCTCAATTAAATAGTGAAGTTCAATCTGTGGAAGAAATGTTTAAAACAATAGATTCATTAGCAGCTATTGCAGCAGAAAATGCTGCATCATCACAACAAGTTAATCAGGATATAGAAGAATTTACTAGAAATATTCAAGATATGATAGAAACTCTTCAAAAGGTTAAAGCTGTTGGAGAAAATTTTGTAAATGATGTAAATTCTTAATTTATGTATAAAGATACCCCTATTGTAATATTTCAATAGGGGTATTTTTATAAGAAGAATTAATTTAACTCTTCTTTATGTTTAAAATAAAAGTAAATTGTTTGACCTATGAAAACTAGGCTAAGCAATCCAAAAAGAGGATATAGTGATCCGATAAGTTTTGAAAATCCTATTCTGGATATAGGCAGAGCTATAATAAGAACTATGAAAATTGCTTTTTTAAATTCTATATGAAAGTTATTGTCGAGAGTCTTACTTATAGAATAAACATCAGAAACTTCAGTTGAAAACATCTCTAGCCAAATTACAATCAACAATAATGCCTGTATTATATTTCCAAAACGTTGTGCTACAAATAATAAAGGTATTTCATATTGATGTATATAAGGTTGATTTATCATTAGCAAGAAGTTTATTGCAAAACTCAATAGAGCCAATCCTATTGCACCTAATGCAACACCATAAAACATAGTTTTAGGCTTTCCAACTTGGTTACTTAAAGGTACTAATACACCTAAGCAGCAAAGAGTGTTATATCCTGCATACAATGTTGTTGATAAGGCTATACCTGTTTTTTTGGGTTCAAATTTAGTTAAAAATTCTAATGACATCATATCTTTACAAAACATAAAGTACAGTATGGTTATTGTAGTAATAGTTATTACTAGAGTTGGAACTATAAATGAGTTTACCTCAATTAAACCATCAGTATCTTTTAAAAGGAAGAACACAGCTAAGACTATCATTATAATAGAACCGATTATTTTAGGAACTCCGAAAAATTGATTTATTAAAGCACCACTACCTGCCAAGATTATTGATGCACTGGATATAAGATATAATGTTGTGATTATACCTGTGATTTTACCAAGAATATTTGGACTAACTACTTTTATTACATCACCATAAGAGTTTAGTTTATACTTAATACTAATTTTTGAAACTATAGAACCCATAATTATATAAAATATACCACAGGCTATAACTCCTATAAAACTTGATATTCCGTAAGATGTAAAAAACTCTTTAATTTCTTGTCCAGAAGCTAGTCCAGCACCAACAATTGTTCCAATAAAAACAACTGCTATCTGAAAAATTTTAGAAAGTTCACGTTTCATTTTTATATCCCCCTATATTCTCTCTATTAACAAATATATATATGTTAAATTACTTTTATTCTTTAAAAATGAATAAGGTATATATTCTTAGGGAAAATAAGCTTAAGGAATATATATTAGGAGGTAATAAAAGTGATGAGAAGAAAGTTAACAATATGCTTTTTATTAATAATTATGAGTTTTTATTTATTATCTGCATGTACAAAAAAAGAAAATAATAGAGAAGCTAAGATAGATTTATTTAGCCCTAAAACTGCAGTTGATGTTGCAGAAACCTATTTAAATTTTGTTAAGGAAAATAATATGGATATGGCAAATAGCTTATGTACAGATAGTTTATTAAGCAGAAATAAGGAAATAACTACTGGAACATCAAGAATTGTATCTTATGAACCAGATAACTTAATAGAATCAACAGGATCAGCATATGCTACATTTAATGTTGTTAGAAATTCACCAACAGAGGCAAAGTGTGATTTAGATAATTATGCTATAAAAGTAGTTAAAGTGGGTAATGAATATAAAATTGATGAAATTAAATCAATGAATAAAAAACAAGTTTTTGTTAGAAATAACTCCTTAAGGATTATAGGTGAAGAAGGAGGAAAGAGTGATTTAATATTAAATTTAAATAACTTGCCTAAAGATGTGTATATAAAGGAAAATAGAATAATGTTATATAAAGAAAAAGCACCAGTAGAAGCTTTTGGACCTATATCAGTGGGATATAAAGGTCAAAAGGTAGCGTTATCAACAATAGGAAATAACAAAACATTTTTATCAATTGCATATATAGAAGAAAGTAAAGCAACTCAAGCAGCTCAACCATCTCAGGCAGATCAAGGAAGTAGTAAAGCTGGAGGAGCAGATGCAAGTAAATCAATAGAAGAAGTATTAGATAAACCTATAGTAAAGAAGGTTGTTCCTTTAGATATATTAGATAATGCAATAGTAAAAAATTTAGTTTTTTCAAAAGAAGAAGGATATTTAATAGTAGAATATTTAAATTCTAATAAATTAAATAGAATAAATATATATAATAGTGCTCAAGGAGATCTTGTTAAAATAAAATTTAATGAAATGTTTCCAGAAGACAAGTATAATGTAGAATTAAAGAGTTTCGATAAAAATACTATTACAGTTAAAGTTAGTGGCAAAGAGGGCAGAAATGATATAAACAGTGATGTTACAGGCGAATATAAGGTAAATATGGAAGCAGAGGAAGTTAAAAAAAATATTTAAAAGACTTAACATATAAAAATATTGTAGTAGAATAAAAGTACAACTTAAATAAAGTGGTACTTTTATTTTTTTAGGAGGAAGCATGAAAGAATGGAATGGAAAAAGATATCATAGTTTAAACTATTATCTTAGAAATAAATTTAATGAAAAAGTATATAAAATATCTTTAGATGGAGGTTTTACATGTCCAAATAGAGACGGAAAGGTCGCAAAAGGAGGATGCACATTTTGTAGTGCAAGAGGATCTGGGGATTTTGCGGGTAGTAGAACATTATCTATAACAAAGCAATTTGAAGATAGAAAAGATATGATGGAGAAAAAATGGAAAGATGGAAAGCTAATTGCATATTTTCAAGCCTACACTAATACTTATGCTCCAGTAGAAGAACTTAGGAGAAAGTATAGAGAAGCTTTAGAGCAAAAAAATGTAGTAGCTATATCAATAGCAACAAGGCCAGATTGTATTGATGATGATGTTTTAGATTTCTTAACAGAATTAAATAAAGAAACATATTTAATTGTTGAGCTTGGACTTCAAACAATAAATGATGAAACAGCGAGAAATTTTAATAGAGGATATGATTTTGAAGTTTTTGATAATACATTAAAAAGACTATTGGAAAGAAACATTGAAGTAGTAGCTCACACTATATTTGGACTACCAGGTGAAACAGAAGAAGATATGTTAAAAACTGTTGATTATATAGCACACTCAGGGGCAACGGGAATAAAGTTTCACTTACTTCACTTAATGGAAGGAACAAAAATGGTTGAACAATACGAAAGTGGAGAATTAAAGTTATTAACTCAAGAAGAGTATATAGACCTAGTATGCAAAGGAGTTGCTATGATACCTGAAGATATGGTAGTGCATAGATTAACAGGTGATGCTCCAAGAGAGTTATTAATAGGACCTATGTGGAGTTTAAAAAAGTGGGAAGTTTTAAATGCTATAGATAAAGCATTAGAAGATAATGATATATGGCAAGGTAAGAATTTTAAGTAGAGAAAATATAAACAATATATAGGGTGAGTTATAAAAGTTAGGGGGAAGTACTTATGAATATAGATGTTATTATATCTGCAGACCATATTAAAGAGGAGTATTTAAATAATAAGATAGTTGTAGTAATTGATATGCTAAGAGCAACTTCTGTTATTATAACAGCATTAGCAAATAAAGCAAAAAGAGTTATTCCAATGTTAACTGTAGAAGAGGCCTTTGAAAAGCAAAAAGAGTTTTTAGAAAAAGGAATAGAACCTTTGCTAGGAGGAGAAAGAAAAGCTGTAAAAATAGATGGCTTTGATTTCACAAATTCACCATTAGAGTATACTGAAGAAAATGTAAAAGGAAAAAATATAATATTAAGTACCACTAATGGAACAAGAGCAATTAATTTAAGTTTGAAAGCAAAAAAGATACTTATAGGTGCAATGATAAATGCAGAGGCTGTTGCGAACTCGTTAAGTAAAGAAGAAACAGATATAGTTCTTATAAATTCAGGTACAAATGGAGAGTTTTCAATAGATGACTTTATATGTTCAGGATATATAATAAGTTTACTATGTAAAAAACATACTTATAACTTATCAGATATATCTAAAACAGCGAAGTATATATATGAAAGCAATACTAATATATTAGATTATATAAAGGATGCAAGACACTACAATATATTAAAAGAGTTGAATCTAGAAAAGGATTTAGAATATTGTTGTAGAAAAAGTACTATAGATATTGTTCCTAATGTTAATAAAAACACTGGATTTATAGAAATAATAGGTAATTGATAATAAATTTCAAATAATCACTTTTTTACTATTGACAATAATATAAAAAGGTTATATTATAATAATAGATTGATAATCAATATCAATTAACGGAATAAATATATTATTATTAGCTCCACACTTTTAATAATATAAACTATATACAAACAAATTTAACTCCTATAATTATAGAATTTATTTCAATAAAAGATGACTAATTATGATGATTAGTCATCTTTTATTTTTTAAATCTGCTATAAATCATAAAAGCAATAAAAATATTCTGGTAATTATATCTAGGGAAAAATATGAAAATTATAGTGATGTTAATGAATAGGATGCATTTTATTATAAAAATACACATATTGTAATCCTTGTGATATCAATAGTTTAAATAATATCTAGTTAATAAAAATTATATAAAAAAATAAATTGAATTTTATGAAAATGTTTTATGGGAAAAAAATCAATTACAATAAGACAATTACTATTGATAGAACATTATTCAATAAATAGAAACTAACTCATATTTAGAAGCTATAGGTCATATGTTAGTATAGTTTCGACAGATGAATTACAAATCTGAAGGGGGAATTTACAAATGATAAAATCAAAATTAATAATGTTATTAGCATCAACAGGATTATCAATTGCTTTAGGGGTAGGAAGCTTCCTTATGCCTTCTAAAACTAATGTAACTAATAATGATGGTGTAAAGATTCAATCTAACAGTGAAGCTTCATCTGAAAATAAAGAAATAAAGAATGAAGAAGCTAAAAAAGCAACAGAGGTATCTAATAATGCTGTAGCTTCAGAAAATAAGGCTTCAACTGAATCAAATACTAATGCAAATAATGAATCTTTAAATAATAATAAAGAAACAAATGTACAAGCTGATAAGTCAGGCGGAAATAATCAATCTGGTGAAAACTGCTATACAGATGGACAAAATACTCAAGGACAAAATCCAGTAGAAACTCCATCTCAAGGTGGTGGACAAGCACCTACTGAAAAACCAAGTACTTCTGACAGTAGCTATATAGCGGAGATTGAACAAGCTATTTTCCAAAGAGTAAACCAAGAAAGAGCAGCAGCAGGACTTCCGGCATTAAGCTACAATGGAACTATGGAAAGTTATGCAAGAATTAAATCAAAAGATATGGGAGACAGAGGATACTTTGATCATAAAGACCCAGAAGGTAGATTAATAACAGAAAAAATGAAGGCTGATGGAGTATCATACAGAGCTTGGGGAGAAAACATTGCCTATATCCAAGGTGTAAATGGTAATTCAACTTTAGCAACACAATTTATGGACAACTGGATGAACTCTCCAGGACATAGAGCAAACATACTTTCATCAAACTTTAGTAGCATAGGTGTTGGAGTCTATAAAATAGGGAACACTTACTATGCAACACAAGAGTTCTATAAATAATTAGAATAGTAAATAATCTAAAACTAGTTAAAAAATAACCACTGAAAATAAAACTCTCACAGAAACTTACAAGTAGTAAAAAGCTATTATTTCTCATAGATATATGGGAGATAATAGCTTTTTTACTCTATAGGGAATTATTGGTGCTTATAAAAAATATTAATGAATAAAAAGAAATATGATATTAATAAATTTGCAGATGTTAATTCTGAATAATTAGTAATAAATTGACAATAAAAGTCATTTATATTAAAATTAATAATTATTGGAAAATAAGGAGAACGGTGATAAAGAACACAGAGATAAGTTAAAAGAAATAGTGAGTAATATAATTTTGAAAGAAGAAGGTATAGTAGTTGATTATCAATATATTTCTAGAGGAATTCAAGAGTACACTAAGACATTTAAAACACATGGTTTTAAATTAATAGTATTTTCTGTTGTAATTGAGTCAGCTATATTTATATTACATTATAAATATGATCGTCCTAAATACTGTAGCTATGATAAAAATAAATGATATGAATATAATGATTTCTCAAAAGTAGATGTTTAAAAAATGCAAATAAATAATACTGTATTTAAAGTAAAAAGTATTTCTTGATTATGAATTTAATTCGCTAGAGAGAAATACTTTTTTATTTTGTAACGAATTTACCAAAAATAGGATATATGTTATGGGAGGTGAAACATTGCTTACTATTGGTGAAATATATAAAGAAAATTCTAAGATTGTGTACGGGTTTTTACTTAATTATACAAAAGATGTGAACTTATCTGAAGAATTAACACAGGAAACTTTCTTAAGGGCAATTAAATCAATTCATAAATACAATGGAAAGTGCAAGATTTCAGTATGGCTTTGTCAAATAGCTAAACATCTTTTATTTCAGGAATGGAGCAAAAGAGGGAAAACAATAAATGTTTCATTTGATGAGAATATAAAAATAAGTGGAGATTCTACAGAAGAATTAGTTATATCAAATGAAAATAAAAAAAGTATATATAAAATAATACAATCTTTAGAGAATCCTTATAAAGAAGTTATGTATCTTAGATTAACAGGAGATTTAAGTTTTAAGGAAATTGGTGAGGTTTTAGGAAAATCAGAAAATTGGGCTAGAGTTACATTTTATAGAGGTAAATCTAAGCTTATTAGGAGGTTAGAGAATGGAGAATAAATTGTCTTGTAGCATAATTAAGGATTTATTATCTATATATATTGATGGAATTGCAAGCAAAGAAACTAATGTTTGTATTAAGCAACATTTAAGTGAATGTGATATTTGTAAAAAAGAATATTATAGAATGTGCAATGTTGATAATTCTAATGAAAAAAATAGCGAAATGGATACATTTAAAAAATTTAAATTGAAAATTATATTAAAATTCATTTCATTAATAATAATAAGTGTGGCTTGTATAAGTTTATCAATTATGTGTAATAAGATTCAATATGGTATGGATATAATTTCCACAAAAGAAATTACTTTAATGTTAGTATTAAATATAGGTATTTATTTTATTCCAATGATGGCATTATTATTTTGTTGGATATGGAAGAAAGCTTCATATGGAAGTAGTAGCTATAATGTTTCGAATGCATTTTTTATATCTTTAATAATTATAGTTATATATTTAATAATCAATTTACTATATAGATATATAAACTTATTAAAATTTTAGTAGGAGGGGTATCGTGAAACATATAGTATCATGTGAGATAATTAAGGATTTATTGCCTAATTATATTGAGAATATATTAAGTAATGAGGGAAATGAATTAGTGAAAGGTCATATTGATAGTTGTATTCATTGTAGGAAAGAATATGAAGTTATAAGTTCTACCATTAATATAAATACCGTAGATAAGGTAAAAGTTAACTATTTAAAAAAAATTAATAAAAAATTTCTAATTATGCTAATATTATCATTAATAGTTACAGTTATTTCCACTGTATTATTGACATTTTACACTGAACCCAATTTTGAAGAGGGGATTTTAACATTAATATTTTTAAGTTTTATTATTATTGCAATAATAATAAAATTTATAATTCCATTAATTGGATTAATATTTAGCATCATATATTTAAAGAAAACACATAAAAAATTTCTTATTGTTCCAATAATTATATGTAGTATGTGGTTATTTAAATCTTTATATATTTATATAAGAAATCTAATATATTATTAAATTTTAATTTCAAAACTTTACAATTTTATTAAATTAATAATATTGATATAAGAAATTTTGAAATATTAGAGTAGATGATGTGCCTTAATATTTATTGAACTGAGTATGTATTTTAGGGAATAACAATGAATTGAGTATAGAAAAATATCGCGTACAAGCTGCTTATGAGTATTGCTGAAATAAAAATATATAGAAGGTAAAGGGGGCTAGACTTGAGTATAAAAGCTGAAGAGTAATCTAGTTTATATTGGAAGTATTATTAAAAGTTTATATATGATTTAACTATGGTGAGAGGAGAAAATTATGAAAATATGTAGTGCTTGCAAATCACAAAATTTAAAAGAAATAGAAATTGTGCTAAAAGGGGCTTTTACAGCAGTAGAAATTCCTAAGAAGATAACAATCAATCCGAAAAACTCAAAAATTAGGAAATATATGTGTTTAGATTGTGGATATATAAATCTATATGCAGAAGAATTTGAAAAATTTAAGTAAAGTGGGGATAGCTTTGTATTAAATTAATATAAGGGGGAGATTAAAATTATTAATAAGAGAAAAGACATGATGTCAATAGTAGCGATAGGAGCTTTGATTATTTGTTTTGCTGTAGTAATTGGATTTAATTACAACAAAAAAGGAAGATTTAAAAGTAAAAAAATAGTTGCTAAAATGCTGACAAGTAATAGTTTGGAGTATGCTCCTATGGAGTTTAATGGAAACATATATTTTCCATCAAGATTTAAATTTCCTGAGAAATTAAAATCAGAACCTTTAGGCACTGTAGAACCTAAAAATATGAGCTTTTTTGTTTATTTAATTATGGATCATCAAATAATTGCTGATAAAACAGATTCAAGTAATACTCATGTAAAAACTTTAGGAGACGATTCAAGATTTTATTCAAAAGCAGAGTTTTTAGAAAATCCTAATTTAAGTAATAATATTTTTGAAAAGTATTCTGATTTCGCTTTGTGTGAGGGAGATGAAGGTAAAGAAACAAAGACACAAATTGATAAGGATACTTTAATAAAATTAGAAGAAAAATATGGAGAAGTTAAGTATGATAAGGATGACTTTAATAAAGTTGATAAAATTTATTATATTTATGGAAATTATCTAAATACTCAAGATGCAGAGTTTATAGGTTGTATTTTATCTTATGAAAATAAATTATATTACGGTAATTTAAATAACTCAATGGAAGGCCCTTTATATGAAAAAATAAATTCTATATTAAAGTAATGATTTCATTAATTAATTATTAAAAACATTATAGAAGATTATATATAAATTATAGAAATATATTTTTCAACTATTCACTAAAAGCAATTTAAATATAAAGGTAATTTATTTAATGAGAGAGTAAAAGATAGTTTTTTATCTAATAAAAATGTCTCCTTATTAGTAATAATTAGAATATAAATTATTACTAATAAGGAGATATTATTTTAATAGATATCTTTAATTATAAGCTGATATCTATTAGTTGCAGTGTAAATATAATATTATCTAAAGTAATAGTAAAGAAGTTAAATTACCTGGAATATAAAGAACTTTAAGTAATATGATTCATCTGAATTCCAAAGTATCGGATGATCAGCAGACTGAGTTCTAATTTCTACTTGTCTTAATGTTCTTCTAGCATCGTGAGCTGCTTCTAGAACTGTCTTTTTAAGTTGTTCCTCACTCATATAATGTGAGCAGGAGCATGTTGCAAAGTATCCACCTGACTTAACCATCTTTAATCCTCTAAGATTTATTTCCTTATAACCTCTAATAGCAGATTTAATTGTATTTCTTGATTTTGTAAATGCTGGTGGATCTAATATAACTACATCAAATTGTTTACCTTCTCTTGACCATTCTCCAAGGACATCAAAGGCATTATGACATTCAAACTTAACGGTATCTTGTAGGTTATTAAGTTCAGCATTTCTTCTTGCACAATCGACTGCATGTTGGGATACATCTATACCAAGAACTGACTTAGCTCCAGCAATACCAGCATTTAAAGCAAAGGAACCTGTGTGAGTAAAGCAATCTAAAACCTCTTTATCTTTACAGATTCTATGCATAGCAGCTCTATTTTCTTTTTGGTCTAAGAAGAAACCTGTTTTTTGTCCGTTTTCTAAATCAACTATGTATTTAACTCCATTTTCTACTATTTGAATATTTGTATCAAATGTCTCTGTTAAGAAGCCTTTAGTTTGTTCAAGGCCTTCGATTTCTCTTGTTTTAATATCACTTCTTTCATAAACACCTTTAGCACCATATTCATCAACTAAAATTTTTACTACTATATCTCTATATTGATCCATTCCTAAAGTAGAAATTTGAATTACATAATAATCTTCAAATTTATCTACAGTAAGACCAGGTAAAAAATCAGCTTCTCCAAAGATGAATCTGCAAGATGATGTGTCTATAACTGTTTTTCTATATTCAAAGGCATTGGAGAATCTCTTTTTAAAAAATTCCTCATCTATTTCTTCATTAATATCATTAGTCATTATTCTTATAGTTATTTTACTTCTATCATTTATATAACCTTTGCCAATGAAGAATCCTTTATGGTTATATACTTCAACTATATCTCCATTTTCATAATCTCCATCATATTCATTTATTTCATCAACATATATCCAAGGTCTTCCTTGCTCAGCTCTTTTATTTTTTCCTTTATGTAAATAGAATTTACTTGCCATTAAATTAGCTCCTTTCAGATTAATTCTTATAAGATTATAACATATATATAATTAAAGAAATATTATAAAGTTATAATAAAGTATTACATTTATTTTTATGAATATTAAATATAAATTCAAATTTAAAAGTAAGATAAGTACATCTGAGGTTTAATTTGGTAAATTTATTTGATACAATATACATATAAAAGTTTCTATGTAAAAGGGTAAAAACTACAATTTATATTTATATGAAAATAATCAAATGGTGATTGGGAGAATGAGTATGGAATCAAAAAGACTTAAAGCAACCATAGCAAAATTGTTAGCAATAGCAGTAATTGGGGGTATAGGAATAGGTTATAAGGCTTTTTCTGATAATAGAGTAGAGGAAAAGTTAGCTCTAAGTGCTAAAACTTCCGAAGAAGCTAAAAAGGCTGAGGAAGATAAAAAACTTGAAGAAACAAAAAAAGAAGAGGAAATAAAAAAACTTGAAGATGAAAAAAAGGCAGAAGAAGCAAGAGTAGCTGAAGAGGCAAAAAAAACAGAGGAAGCTAAAATAGCAGAGGAGACCAAGAAGACTGAAGAAGAAGCACAGCAAGCTGAGCAAAAGGTTAATTCACAAGTTCAAACTGTAAATAAGAAAATAAGAGGATTTGTTGACTTAAAGAATGGAAATAAATTTTATAGATACCCATCTGATCCACTATATAATAAGTTATCTAACTTTGGAAGCTATGAAGAATTTTCAACGGAGGCACAAGCAGAGGCAGCAGGTTATCAACTAGCACCAAAAAACACTAGCGTTGCACAAAATGATAAAACTCAAGTAGTAACATCTAATAGTCCAGTTAGGGGATATGAGGATGAAAAATTAGGTGGAAAATTCTACGTGTTTCCAAGAGATAAGGTGTATGACATTATGGGGGCTGAAGGTTATGTACAATTTAACAATGAACAAGAAGCTATAAATGCGGGATATAAGCCAAGGCCTGCACGATAATAAAGGAAAGTGCTATACATATCGAATAATAAAATTCAATATGATACAGCACTTTTTTCTGATAAGCTTTGATTTTAATATTCCTTTATTAGATTGTTTAAATAATCTAATAATTAATTTTTTAAATTATATTTTTCTTTTTTATCAAGGTTAGTTTTCTTTAATAATATATATATTAAACTCATTCATAAATTTATGCCCCTAAGTATGAATATTAAATATAAACACAAATATAATTATAGTATAAAGCAATTATTTGGGGAGATATATATGATATTTAAGGCAATTGTTATACCAACTCCAAGAAGAATAAGAAAGTATATGGAAAATACAATAGATAAATTAACTTGTGAAAGTATAACAAAAGATAATTATAGAAATAAAGAATTAGAACATATTGATATAAGTAAAGATACTTTTAAGAATTGTGGATTATCCGTTAGGATTTTCTAAAGAATAAAAAACCACCTGATTTAATAACAGGTGGTTTTAGGGGAGATATAATCTATATGCTAATATAGTTTGGGGGAACTATATTAGTTATTTTCCAGATGTTTATCAATCAAATTTTGGATTGTAGGGGTACATCTGTAGCCTCTGCATCCACCTGTACAAGCTCCTGTTGCCTTAGAAACTTGTTCTACAGTGTGAGCTCCGGCTTTGATTGCATCTTTTATTTTGGATCTTGGTATTGCCTTGCAAGTACAAACTTTAGTAATCTTATCAAGGACTTGTTCGTTTAAGTTATTTTCCATTTAGTTTTCCTCCTAATATTAATAAGAATTTTACTAAGGAAAATAAAGGGGATAAAAAATAAATTTAATGTTTATTCTTTATGTTTACATTATATATCTGCTTTTGTAGGAAGTCAATACTAATTGATAAAAATTATTAGTTAATTTTTAATATCTAAACAAATAGTTATATTATTATTTTGTGAAAAATAATATAAAATATTCTTCAATATAATCTTTTATATTATTTTACTTTGTAGTAGAATATAATTATTATTAACATAATGATTATATTTATATTATTTTATTAAATATTTAAAAGCTATGATTAGGAGAAGTACTTAGTTAGATACTTTAAGAGAGTGACTGGTTGGTGTAAAGTCATAGAGAAGACTAATGAAAATCACCTAGGAGTTTGAGGCTGAAAGGTTATAAATTACTGATTAAGTTTTTCACGTTAGCCTGCGTTAAAGGATAGAGTATGATTGTACTCGAAATAAAGAGTTTCCAAATATGAATTATATTTATGGGGAACCTCTAACCTTAGGTGGTATAGCGAATTATCTTCGTCCTATTGGGCGAAGTTTTTTTTATATACTTAAATAGTTATATTACCTATTAACAACTAGGTTGTGAATAATTAACTATCTATAGTTAATAATCTAAGATATAACTTAAGAATAGTTTATATTATTTAAGTAAAACCTTAAAGCTTTAGTAGCTTTTAATATAAATTAATCAACAGAAGGGAGTTTATATATGTACAAAAAGGTTGAATTACCAAAGGGTTTTGTTGGTATGGAAAAAGAAGTAGCAGACCTTTGGAAAGAAAATAATGTTATCAAAAAGAATTTTGATATGAATCAAGATGGAGAGTATTTCACATTTTATGATGGTCCTCCAACAGCAAATGGAAGACCTCACGTAGGTCACATTTTAACAAGGGTTATGAAGGATATAATCCCAAGATATAAGGTGATGAAGGGATATAAGGTTATAAGAAAAGCTGGTTGGGATACTCATGGACTTCCAGTTGAACTTGAAATAGAAAAGAAGCTTGGTATTTCAGGAAAAGATCAAATTGAAGATTATGGTGTAGAAAAATTTGTAACAGAATGTAAAGAGTCAGTTTTTACTTACGTTAATATGTGGGAAAAAATGACTGAACAAATTGGATACTGGGTTGATATGGAAGATCCATATGTTACTTATCATAATCCATATATTGAATCAGTTTGGTGGGCTTTAAGTCAAATGTGGAACAAAGGACTTCTATATAAAGGTCATAAGGTTATGCCTTATTGCCCAAGATGTGGAACAGGTCTTTCATCACATGAAGTATCACAAGGATATAAAGATGTTAAGGACTTAACTGCAATAGCTAAATTTAAAGTTGTAGGAGAAGAAAATAAGTATATACTAGCGTGGACGACAACTCCATGGACACTTCCATCAAATTTAGCATTATGCATAAATAAATCATACACTTATATTGAAGCTAAAGTTAATGATGAAATATTAGTAGTGGCTAAAGATTTAGCAGCAAAAGTATTAGGCGAAGATTTTGAAATAATAAAAGAATTTAAAGGCACAGAGTTAATTGGAACTAAATATGAGCAATTACTTCCATTTGGAAAAGTTGAAGGTAAGGCGTTTGAAGTAATTCATGGTGATTACGTAACATTATCAGATGGTACTGGTATAGTTCATATAGCTCCTGCCTATGGTGAAGACGATAGCTTAGTAGCAAAGAAAAATGGAATTGCTTTCATAAACTTAGTTGATGCTAGTGGTAACTTTGTTGAAGAAGTAACTCCTTGGGCTGGTAAGTTTGTTAAGAAGTGTGATGAAAGTATAGTTAAATACTTAGAAGAACATAATCAATTATTTAAAGCAGAAAAGCATACTCACTCATATCCGCATTGTTGGAGATGTGACACACCACTTCTTTACTATCCAAGAGAGAGCTGGTTTGTTGCAATGACAACTTTAAGAGATAAGCTTTTAGAAAATAATAATAAGGTTAATTGGTATCCAGATAACATAAGAACAGGTAGGTTTGGTAAGTTCTTAGAAAATGTTATTGACTGGGGTATTTCTAGAGATAGATACTGGGGAACTCCGCTTCCTATTTGGGAATGTGAATGTGGTCATAAGGAATGTATAGGAAGCATAGAAGATTTAAAGAAAAAAGGAATTAATGTTCCTGAAGATATAGAGCTTCACAAGCCATATATAGACAATATACATTTAAAATGTTCTAAGTGTAATAAAGAGATGACTAGAACAGCTGAAGTTATTGACTGTTGGTTTGATTCAGGTTCAATGCCGTTTGCACAATTACACTATCCATTTGAGAATAAGGAATTATTTGAGAAGAACTTCCCAGCTCAATTTATATCAGAAGCTGTTGACCAAACAAGAGGGTGGTTCTATACATTATTAGCTATTTCAACAGCTATATTTGATACTAATCCTTTTGAAAATTGTATAGTTTTAGGTCACGTTCTAGATAAGAAGGGCTTAAAGATGTCTAAATCAAAGGGAAATGTTGTAGATCCATTTGAAGTATTAGATGCTCAAGGTGCAGATGCAACTAGATGGCATTTCTATACTGCAAGTGCTCCATGGCTTCCAACTAGATTCTCAGTAGATGATGTTTCAGAAGCTCAAAGAAAATTCTTAAGTACATTATGGAATGTATATTCATTCTATGTGTTATATGCTGAGTTAGATCAATTTAATCCATTAAAATATTCTAATTTTGAATCAGAAAATGTAATGGATAAATGGATAATGTCTAAGCTTAATACTTTAATTAAAGATGTAGATGACAACTTAAATTCATACCAAATAACTCCAGCTGCGTTAGCTATCGAAGAGTTTACTGATGAATTATCTAATTGGTATGTAAGAAGAAATAGAGCTAGATATTGGTCAGAAGAATTAACTGATGATAAAATTGGCGCTTATGTAACATTATATAGAGTATTAACTACATTAGTTAAAGTTACATCTCCATTTGTACCATTTATATCAGAAGAGATTTATCAAAACCTAGTAGTTAACTTAGATGAAAATGCTACAGAAAGTGTTCACTTATGTACATGGCCAGAAGTTAAAGAAAATGCTATTGATAAAAATTTAGAAGAAGAAATGAATTTAGCTTACACAATAGTTAAACTTGGAAGAAGTGCTAGAAATGGATCTAATATTAAGAATAGACAGCCACTTTCAAAGATGCTATTATCAACAGATGCTATTCCAGAATATTATGGTGATATTATAAAAGATGAACTTAACATAAAGGCAGTAGAGTTTGGAGCTGACTTATCACAATATGTTAACTTTGAAATTAAGCCTAACTTACCTGTATTAGGAAGAGCTTATGGAAAGCTTATTCCAGGAATAAGAAAAGAAATAGCTTCAAGAAATCAAATGGAGCTTGCTCAAAAGCTTCAAAATGGTGGAACTGAAACTATAGTAGTAGATGGAACGGAAATAGTTTTAAATAGTGAAAGTGTTTTAGTAACAATGCAAGGACTAGAAGGATATGCTTTTGCTGGTGAAGGTCAAATTGGGGTTGTTCTTGACACAACTATTACAGAAGAGCTTAAAGAAGAAGGTCATTTAAGAGAAATAATATCTAAGGTTCAAAATATGAGAAAAGAAAAAGGCTTTGAAGTATCAGATAAGATAAAACTATATATATCAGGAAATGATATGTTATTAGAAGTTGCTAATAAGTATTCTGATATAATTAAAAGAGAAACATTAACTCAAGAGATTATGATAGATGCAGAAGTTGATTATATTGAAACTGTTATAAATGGAGAAAAGCTAAATATGACAGTTGAGGTATTAGGATAAATTATAAAATAGATTAAAAAGTTAGAAGTTTTGGTTAAACTTCTAACTTTTTGACTATATTATAATAAATTTTTATAAAGAAAATCCTTGAATGTTGTATTAATTACCGTTAAAGAGTATAATATATAGTTAGAATAGGGATAAAAGACTATAAAATAAAAATGGAGTGATGTTGGTATGGCTACTTCTATAAAAGATGTTGCTAGAGAAGCGGGTGTTTCTATTGCTACTGTTTCTAGAGTTCTAAATGACATAGATGTTGTAAACGAGGACACAAAAAAGAAGGTTTTAGATGCAATAAAAAAGCTAGGATATAGACCTAATATAGTAGCAAGAAGCTTAAAAACGCAAAAGACAAAAACAGTAGGAATTTTAGTTCCTGATATTTCAAGTGGTTTTTACCCAGAAATAGTTAGAGGAGCTGAAGATGTTGCAAATATTTATGATTACAATGTAATATTATGTAACTCTGATTTTGATGACGAAAAGGAAAAAGAATATTTAAGGGTCCTTAAAGAAAAGATGGTTGATGGAGTTATATATATGAGTTCATCACTACAAGAAGAAACTTTGGATATAATAAATGAGTTAGATTTAACTACAGTTTTAGTTGAAACTAAAGATAAGGAAGAAAGTTTACCTAGCGTAACAATAGATAACGTAAAAGCTATGCAAGAAGCTACGAACTATCTTATTGATAAAGGTTTAAAAAACATAGCATTTGCAGGAGCTAAAAAAGGTAGTATGAACGCTTGGGGAGATAGATACATAGGTTATGAAAATGCCTTAAATGATAGAGGTATTAAATTAGATGATAATCTAGTGTACACAAAAAACTTAAAGGTAGGTACTGGATACGAAGCAGTTGAAAAGTTCGAAAATAGCAAAAAGGAATATAGTGCAGTAGTTTGCGCTTCAGACGAAATTGCTATGGGAGTAATAAATGCATTAAGAGAACGTGGTAAAAAAGTTCCAGAAGATGTAAGCGTTATAGGATTTAATGATAACGCAGTTTCCTCAGTATTTTATCCAAAGATAACAACAATAAAGCAACCTAGTTATGATATGGGATCAGTAGCTATGAGAATGCTTATAAAAATGTTGAATAAAAAGGAACTAGATGAATCACAATTTATTCTTGATTATGAATTAGTTGAAAGAGAAAGTTGTAAATAAAAATAAGATAAAAATGTAGTGGTTTTACCACTACATTTTTATTTTTTCAAATCATATATTGCCAGGAAATAAAAACCATGATATAATAAAAGTAAGTTATTAAACGTTTTCAAATTTCAACTGTGTGTAAGAGAAAATATGAGTGTATGATTTATAAGATTAGAAATGGGTTATCTAATCAATTAAAAATGTGAGTTATGGGTATAAAAATTGACTATATAAAATTAATTTTATATAGTCAATTTTTATTTTATTTTTTAGGAAATTATAAAAAATTTACCCTGTGAATAACTTTTTATAATTTCCTTCATTCAGATTTAAAGTTCACCTATGTAATTTTGCGATGACTTGAAGAGAAGCCACGGAATAAGCAAAATTTACATAGATGAACTTTTTTATTATAAACTTTATAGAATTCCTTCAGTTTTTAGTATTTCTTCTAATTCTTGAACCTTTTCTGTTAGCGTAACAAATTTTTCTTTTAATACATCCTTAGGAAGATCGGCGTTATCTATTACACTTACCATATCTTCTACAGTTTTTAGAGCGTCATCAATATCTTTTTGAGCTAATTTTAAGTTTGATTCCTTCATATTTCGTCTCCTTTATGTATATAAACATAATTAGTATTATATATATTTATCCTATCACTAATAAATATTTGATGCAAGGCATATATTGTATAAGTAATTCATAAGGGGTGAAATTTTGATAAATTATATCTGGTTCATAATGATATTTCTGGGAATACTTGTAGGATTATTTACTGGAAATGGGGAGGTAATATCTAAATCAATAATAACTTCAGCAGATTCAACGGTATCTCTTATTGTAGGATTAGTTGGGCTGATGTGTTTTTGGTGCGGAGTTATGAAAGTAGCAGAAAAAAGTGGATTTACTAATAAACTAGCAAAGGTTCTAAGACCAATTTTGAAACTAATATTTAAGGAAGCTGCAAAAGATGAAAAAGCATTAGGAGCTATAGTTATGAATATAACAGCTAATATGATGGGACTTGGCAATGCTGCAACTCCATTTGGAATAAAAGCTATGCAAGAAATGGATAGACTTAATAAAGAGAAAGGAACTGCATCAAATGACATGGCATTATTCTTAGTTTTAAATGCAGCTTGTATACAATTGGTACCTTCAACCATTATATCTATAAGAGCTGCTTGTGGCTCAAGTAATCCAGGGGCAATAATATTACCCGCTATATTAGCAAGTACCACTGCAGCTGTAATGGGAGTTATTTGCTGTAAAATCTTACAGAAGTACTTTTAAAAGGAGTGATTTAGAATGTTTCAGTATTTAACAAAAAGTATCATTCCTATAATAGTTGTAATAATTATTACCTATGGAATGTTTAAAGGACGAAAGGTGTATGAGTGGTTTATAGAAGGGGCAAAAGAAGGATTACAAGTTTGTTTAAACATATTTCCATATTTATTAGCTATGATTATAGCTGTTCATATATTTAGAGAAGCTAAATTGTTAGATATATTAAACAATTTTATATCTCCAATAGGTAGAGTAGTAGGGTTACCTAAAGAAGTAATACCATTAGTTTTAGTAAAACCCTTATCTGGAAGCGGGGCAATGGGTATTTTAACGGATATATTAAAAACATATGGACCTGATACAGCTATAGGTTTAATAGCTTCGGTAATTATGGGCACTACAGAAACTATATTTTATACAATAACAGTTTATTTTGGAGCTGTTCAAATTAAAAAAATTAGACATACATTATGGGCAGCTATATTAGCAGATTTAACGGCAATAATAGCAGCTATTTTTTTAGTAAGCAAATTCATATTATAGAAAATTTATTAAACTAAAATTTACTTTAAAAATTTAACAAATTTTAATAAAGACGTAATAATTTTGTAACTAGTTATATAGTAAAATATCCTATAATAATAGTATAGAAAAAGGGAGGGAAGTGTTTTAGAGATGGAGTGGAATGACAGGTTATTTTTGTCAGACGAAGAAATAAAAGTTTTAGCTATATTTCTAGCATATGGAGTAGGAATTGGAGTATTAGTTGGTTTATTTATAGATAATGTTCAGCTATGCTTTGCTTTGGGGGGAGTTATATCTATATTGATTTCACTTTTGAAAACATTTTTTGTTAGAATAAAGAAATCAAATAAGATTCACATATAAATAACATCACTAATAATATGTATTTTATTTTTAAAAAGTTATATAATTATAAATTATATAACTTTTTAATTTTTATAGGGTAGGTGATTTAGTGGCTTCAGAAAAATTTTATATAGTTAATGGTAAGGTACTACCAGAGGTTTTTAAAAAAGTTTTAGAGGTTAAAGAAAACCTTCTTATTGGAAAGGCAAAAGATATCAGCGAAGCTGTAAAACAAGCAGGAATAAGTAGAAGTACCTTTTATAAATACAAAGATTATATTTTCCCTATGTCAGAGGGGATAAATAGTAAAAAGATAACATTAATTGTCTTATTATCTCATGAAGCTGGAACTTTATCTAAAGTTTTAGATTGTATAGCTTTTAATAAGGGAAATATACTAACAATAAATCAAGATATACCTATAAATATGGCTGCAAATGTAACCATAACATTAGATATATCTAATATGAAAAAAGATTTAAAGCACTTAGTTAATACTTTAAGAGGGTTAGCAAATGTAGTCAGTGTTAAAGTGTTAGCTATGGAATAAATAAGAGGGAGTGAATTTATGAATAAAGAGTTTTATAAGAATAATAGAAATAAGGTTTTAGAAAACATTAAAGATAATTCTTTATTAATATTATTTGCAGGTAATTCGCCAAAGAAAACTGCAGACGAAAAATATCCTTTTACACCAAATAGAAATTTTTATTATTTAACAGGAATAGATGAAGAAAAGCATATTTTAGTTTTATCGAAAATGAATGGAAAAACTAATGAACATCTATTTATAAAAGAGATAAATCCTATTACAGAAAAATGGGAAGGTAAAACTATTAGAAAAGAAGAAGTATTAGATATTTGTGGTATAGAAGATGTTAAGTACTTAGGTGATTTTAACGGGTTTATAGAAAAAATATTAATTAATAAAGAAGAAATAAATATATATTTAGATTTAGAAAAAGATAATCCATCATATAAGTATATAAATGAAATTAAGAAAAAATATTATAATGTAAGTGTTAAAAATGCATATAAGATTATAGGAAATTTAAGACTTATAAAAACTGAAGAAGAAATTAGTAGGATTAAGAAAGCTATAGAAATTACTATAGAAGGTGTAAAAGAATTAATGAAAAATTCTAAGCCGGGCATAAAAGAGTACGAACTTGAAGCTTACTTTGATTTTATTTGTAAGAAAAATGGTGTAAAAGACTTTGCATTTAAAACTATTGCAGCAGCAGGGAAAAATGCAACCGTTTTACATTATGTAAATAACGACTCAGAATTAAGGGATGGGGACTTAATATTATTTGATTTAGGTGCTCAATATAAATATTATAATGGTGATATATCAAGAACCTTCCCTATTAATGGAAAGTTTACTGAAAGACAAAAAGAAGTTTATAATGCAGTTCTTAGAGTAAATGAAAAAGTTATTAAAGAAATGAAGCCAGGAGTTAAATTCATAGATTTAAATAATAAGGCTAAAGAGTGGGTTGCAGAGGAATGTATATCTCTTGGATTAATTTCTAAAAAGGAAGATGTATCTCAATTTTATTATCATAGTATAGGTCATAGCTTGGGTATGGATACTCATGATATAGAGTTAGAAAATAGGGATGTAACCTTTGAAGCTGGAATGGTATATACTGTTGAGCCTGGAATATACATAGAAAATGAAGGTATAGGAATAAGAATAGAAGATGATATTTTAATAACAGATAACGGAAATGAAGTATTAACTAAAGAAATGATCAAGACAGTAGAGGAAATAGAAGAATTTATGGCTAATAGATAAGTTAAAGAGAATTAAGCCTGGGATTAAAGGTTGATTTAACTAGTGAAAAATTGTATAATAATCCTATAAATTAAATATGAATAACGACAAGGGTAGAGGCGCGATAATTAATAGTACTATTAATGAGGTAAGCACTTTGATTTAATAGAAAAGGAATTATCGCCGAAGCGTATGATTAATGCTTTAATATCATATGGCTGGGGTTTCACAAAATATGTGTAACACTGTCACAAACTTAATTTGTGGTGAGCTATCGCTTGAGGATTTTTAACTTTATTTAGAATATTAATTAAAGTGTATCTATAGCCTTGAGTGAGAACTCAAGGCTCTTTTTAATTTCTGCCCTTAAATTATTCATGAAATATATAGGGGGAGCATTATGAATAATAAAAGAAATCTAAGATTAATATTAATGACTATGATGATGATTTTAATGTCAACATCAATAGTTTTCGCAGCAGAGGTAGATCAATCTACATCTAATGCAAATCATTATGGATTATTAACTTTGATACCGCCGGTGGTAGCAATAGTTTTAGCATTTATAACAAAGAATGTTATTATATCTTTGTTTATCGGAACTTTATCAGGTACATTTTTAGTTCAATTAGTTGATAATACTTTTCTTGGAGCAGTTACACAATCTTTTTTAGATTTTGTATCTAGAGTTTTAAACTCATTATCTGATCCATGGAATGCAGGTATAATTCTTCAGGTATTAGTTATAGGGGGAGTTATACACTTAGTTGCTAAAATGGGGGGAGCTAAGGCTGTTGCAGAAGCATTAGCAAGAAGGGCTAAGAATGCTAGAAGCACACAATTAGTTACATTGTTATTAGGGTTAGCTGTATTTTTTGATGACTATGCAAATTCATTAATAGTCGGTCCTATAATGAAGCCAGTATCAGATAAGATGAAAATATCAAGAGAAAGACTAGCCTTTATAATAGATGCAACAGCAGCACCAATAGCAGGCTTAGCTATTGTATCTACTTGGATAGGATTAGAAGTAGGGCTAATAAATGATGCTTTTATAAATGGAATAGGGCAAGAAGTTGATGCTTTTGGAGTGTTTTTACAAACTATACCATATAGATTTTATAATATACTAATATTAGTTTTTGTATTTATTACTTCAGTTTTATTAAAGGATTTTGGTCCTATGTATAAGGCGGAAGTAGAGGCAAGAAAAAGAGGGTTAAACTCTAATGTTGATGAAGTTGCATCAGATTCTAACTTAGATCATTCAGACCTTGAACCAAAAGAAGGTGTAGAGTTAAGTATATGGAATGCTATAATACCAATAGGTGTTTTGGTTATAACTTCATTAATATGTTTCTATTTTAGTGGTTATACAGTAATAATGGGTGGTGAAGATGTTGCCCTTCAAAATATAATGACTAATTCACCAATATCATTTAAGGCTATACAAGAAGCATTTAGTGCATCAGATGCATCAGTAGCATTATTCCAATCAGCATTAATAGCAAGTATAGTATCAATTATAATGGGAGTATCTAAGAAGATATTTACTGTTTCTGAAGCTATAGAAACATGGATAGATGGTATGAAACCATTACTTATAACAGGAGTAATTTTATTATTAGCTTGGTCACTAAGTTCTGTAATAAAGGATTTAGGAACTGCTAAATATCTAGTTTCATTACTTTCAGGATCACTACCAAATTTCTTGCTTCCAAGTTTAATATTTACATTAGGTGCAGTTATTTCTTTTGCAACAGGAACGGCTTATGGAACAATGGGAATACTAATGCCACTTGCAATTCCACTAGCTTATTCAATGAATCCAGATATGAGCTATGTAATAGTTAGTACAAGTGCTGTTTTAACTGGAGCTATTTTTGGAGATCACTGTTCACCAATATCAGATACTACAATACTTTCATCAATGGGAGCAGGTTGTAATCATATTGCTCATGTTAACACTCAAATGTGGTATTCACTATTTATAGCTGCAATTACAATTTTATTTGGATATATTCCAGCGGGTTTTGGATTAG
The DNA here is from genome assembly GCF_046581255.1 of Clostridium sp. MB05. Taxonomy (NCBI): domain Bacteria; kingdom Bacillati; phylum Bacillota; class Clostridia; order Eubacteriales; family Clostridiaceae; genus Clostridium; species Clostridium sp. MB05. The sequence continues at coordinate 506,648 of NZ_CP174370.1, forward strand.
CTTGGTATATTGTACTACCTATATCTATATTAGCAGTATATATAGGAATCCAAATATTAGGTAAGAGTGTAGAAGAAGCAAAATAATAATAAGATATATTTAGGTTATAATTATTAATGGATATTTATATATACTTATAAATATTAAGAGTATGAAAAGAAGCTTTACAAATAAATTTAGTTATTTGTAAAGCTTCTTTTACTTTAAAACAAATGATATTTATTTTAGACTTCCACCATGAAAGTAGAGCTTAAATATTTCAATTCCATTATGTGATATTGATTCAACTCCATTAAAAGAAGCTAAATCACCATCCCAATTGCATTGATATGTAAAATCATCTTCTTTAAAATATTTAGGTCCTCTAAACGGACAATCATCGGATACATTTTTTAAAGATTTCTTTAAAAATTTATTAAATCCTGAAGGTAATTCATCAACAAGAACTTGTCCTTTATAATTCATTCCCCAGGAAACCTTTTCGTTTTCCCAAACTAATTCCTCTCCTATAAATTCTCTATCACCTAGATGGCTATCTAGATAATAGTAATTAAATTTTTTATAGGCATAGTCCTTTGAGTTTGGCCTAGAAGGTGTTTCTTTTTTAGCACCTGAAGCATAAGTATTTTTCTTCGCTTCAATTATAAAGTTTTTAAATTTTAATAAGTCTCCCATGTAAGCTCCCCCTTTTTTATACATCATTTAGATTATATATAAAAAACTTAGGTAAATCAACGAGTTTTCAGAAAATATAATATATTTAGAATTAAGTGAATATATGGAATCTCATAAAGTATATAGGGTATAATTATAAATATAAAATTATTAAGGGGGCATTTAATATGAGCAATTTAGCTAAACTTAGGGAAGTAATGAAAATAAAAAATATTGACTACTATATTATTCCAAGTAGTGATTCTCATCAGAGTGAATATGTATCTGACTATTTTAAAGGAAGAGAGTTTATATCAGGTTTTACTGGCTCAGCAGGTACTCTTTTAGTGGGGTTAAGCTCTGCTTATTTATGGACTGATGGAAGGTACTTTATTCAGGCTGATAAAGAATTAATTGGAAGTGGAATATCACTTATGAAAATGAGGACGATAGGATATCCAACTATTGAAGAGTGGATTGAAAAAAATATTAAATCAGGAGAAGTATTAGGATTTGATGGAAGATTATTTTCGGTAAATCAATATAAGAGCTTCTTAAAGATAGCAAAAAATGTTGGATTCCATATAAATATGGATAATGATTTGTTAAAAGAAGTTTGGTTAACAAGAAGCGAACTTCCTAAAAATAAAATATTTATACATGATGAGGTATATTCAGGTAAGTCTTCTTCAAAGAAGTTAGAAGAAGTGAGAAGCCATATGGGAGAAAAAAAGGCTAAAAATTATATAATATCATCTTTAGATGATATAGCCTGGTTATGCAATATAAGAGGAAATGATGTTAAGTTTAATCCTGTAGCACTTTCATACATTATTGTTAATGAAAAGTATGCTAATTTATATATAGATAAGCAAAAGGTTGATGATATAACAAAGGAAAGTTTAATATCTCAGGGATTTAACATATATGATTATGATGAAATAGGAAATCATGTTAAATTAATAAATGAAACAACTATAATAGATCCTAATAAATTGAATGCTAAAATATATTCATGTTTAAGTAAAGATATAGAAATAATAGATGAAGTTAATATAACAACAAGACTAAAGGCAATAAAAAATGAAGTTGAAATAAACAATATAGAGAATTCTCAAGTTAGAGATGGTGTTGCCATGGTTAGATTTATAAAATGGCTAAAGGACAATATAGGAAAAGAGAAAATAACAGAAATATCTGCAAGTAAAAGATTAACTAGCCTTAGAGCACAAGGAGAAAATTATAAAGGAGATAGCTTTGCTACTATAGCTGGGTATAAGGAGCATGCAGCAATGATGCATTATTCAGCAACGGAAGCAACGGATTATGAATTAAGACAAGAGGGTATGTTCCTTTTAGATTCTGGCGGACAATACCTTGATGGAACAACAGATATAACAAGAACTTTCATTTTAGGAAAGGTATCTGAAGAAGAAAAAAGAGATTTCACATTAGTATTAAAAGGACATATAGCTTTATGTAAAGCTAAATTTTTAAAGGGTTCCACAGGAATGAACTTAGATATATTAGCAAGAAGACCTCTTTGGGAATATGGTATTGACTACAAGTGTGGAACAGGTCATGGAGTTGGATATTTCCTAAATGTACATGAGGGACCACAAGGAATAAGGCCAGAGGGAAACACAACGGTATTAGAGCCTGGTATGATAATAACTAATGAACCAGGGGTGTACAAAGAAGGAAAGCATGGAATAAGGATAGAAAATACTCTTTTAGTAGTTAAAGATATTAAATCAGAAGAGTTCGGTGAGTTTTATAAATTTCAAACTATATCATATTGCCCTATAGATTTAAATGGAGTAGTTGTAGAAATGCTAACATCAGAAGAAAAAGTATGGCTAAATAATTACCATAAGACTGTATTTGAAAAGTTAAATCAATATTTAAATAAAGAAGAGATAGATTTCTTAAAGAATGAAACTAGAGAAATATAATAATTGAAAATAAAAAATGGACAATTTCTAATTGTCCATTTTTTATTAAATTATATACTATTCTTTTGGTGGAACTATAAACTTATTAACTAGTAAAGCTATAAAAATACCAAAAAGAGTTTCTACAGTTCTATTAACTGCATAAAAAATTGGATCAGAAAAGGCATGAATAGTTGTTACACCAAGAAAGGCTATGCAAGATACATTAATTGCTCCTGGCTTTTTTATTAAGTTACATGAGTATATAACTGCTATTATACCTATAGCTATAGTAAAGTAAATCAATAATTTGCTTAAAATGTCGGATTCAATATTAAACTTGAAATATCTACACAGAATTAAAAATAATAATCCTATAGCTGCTCCAACTATTGTTCCAACACCCCTATTTATGGCCATTTTAACTGAGTTTGAAACAGTACTCTGAAGACAGATAACAGCAGTTAAGCAAGCAAAAAAGGGCTCGTGGGGAAATAGCAATAAACATAAAAATACTGAAATTGCAGTTTTAATAGTTCTAAGTCCAACTTTAGGGATAGTAAAGTTCATATGTTGTTCTCCTTAATATTTATAATATCATTTGATTTCATTAGTTTTATCATCTTTTGATGAATTAATTTCATTAGTTTTATTATATTCTGGTGGGTTAATGTATTTATTAATAACAATTGCAATCATTATTCCAAAAGCTGTCTCTATAGTTCTTCTAAAAGAGTAAATTAATGGACTATCATAATTAGGTGATATAATAATACCAATTAAAACAATAGAAGCAATAGAACAGGCAGCTGGCTTTTTTACTAGATTACACAAATAAATAATTAAAGATACACCAATTGCAGCTATTATTGCAGAGAATGATGATAAATTAAATTTATTTATTGTAAAAAGTAAAAGAACGCCTAGAATACCACCGAGTAATGTACCTATTAATCTATTAAGGCCTGTTTTAACTGAGTTTTCTACTGTGTCTTGTACACAGATTACAGCTGCAATTGCAGCAAAAAGAGAATTCGGCCAAAATATTAGGCAAATTAAAACAGAAAGAGCTGTTTTAATATTTCTATAACCAATATGAGGTAAGTCAAATTTTCTCACAGTATCAACTCCAATCTTTTTTATAATATTATAGCATATAACTTATATAAGGTTAGTGTTATAAATATGACTTAAAATTATAAGACTATATGAAATAGTACATATTTTTAATTTGAGGATTATATTTATAGGTATGTAGTTACTAATTAATTTTAATTAGTAACTACATACTTATAAATATATATTGCAGATATAGTTATTACTATTATAAAATATAAATATTACAAATATGTTTAATAAGGATTGATTATATGAGTTTTTGGGTTTATTTAGTATTAACAGAAATAATACCATTAGGTTTGTTTATTGTAGGAGGATTGTACGAATCAAAATCTACAAAATATCCAGATATGAAAATAGGATATAAAAATAAATATTCAACACAAAGTAGCTTAGCATGGGAATATTCAAATAAGTTAGTGGCTAAGTTAAATGGATCTGTAGGAACATTACTATTTATAGTTAATGCAGTATTATTATTTATAATTGGAGAAAGTGCTTTTACTTTTTTATTAGCATTTAATTTATTTATGGTTGTTTTATCAAGATTGATGATAGATAATATAATAAAGAAAAAGTTTGATAAAGAGTGAATTGTTAAAAATAATTGACAGTATTTTTAATATAGAATATCATAATAATAAATGGAAAATGCAGTGAAGAGAAGAGTAGTGAAGAAATATAGTCTAAAAGAGAACTAGGTAAGGTGAAAGCTAGTGACAGTAATCTTCATGAATATGGACTTGGAGCAGATTCTTTGAGCTTATTAAGTTAGAGGGATACGGTAGCAACCGTTATATTGCAAGGTGAATAAATTTCACCTATTGAGATATTTATTGCGAAATAAGTATGAAATAGAGTGGTAACACGTATAATACGTCTCTATATAGGTCTTAATATACCTATATAGAGATTTTTTTTATTATAAAGAAGAAACCATGTTAGGGAGGAGAAAAGATATGTGTAAAAAGACATATTATATAACTACACCAATTTACTATCCATCAACTAAGCTTCATATTGGAAATACTTATACTACTGTAGCAGCTGATGCTCTTGCAAGATATAAGAGATTAACTGGATATGATGTAATGTTTTTAACTGGAACAGATGAACACGGTCAAAAGATACAAAGAATAGCAGAAGAAAAAGGTATAACACCAAAAGAGCATGTAGATGAAATAGTAGCAGGAATAAAAGATTTATGGAAAATGATGAATATCAATTATGATAAATTTATAAGAACAACTGATGATTACCATATAAAAGCTGTTCAAGATATCTTCAAAAAATTATATGATAAAGGAGATATATATAAATCATCATATGAAGGCCTATACTGTACTCCATGTGAATCTTTCTGGACAGAAACTCAATTAGTTAATGGAAACTGCCCAGATTGCGGTAGACCAGTAGAAAAGTCAAAGGAAGAAGCATACTTCTTCAAAATGAGTAATTATGCTGATAAATTAATGGAATATATAGAGTCTCATCCAGAGTTTATACAACCAGAATCAAGAAAAAATGAAATGGTTAATAACTTTTTAAAACCAGGTCTTCAAGATCTTTGTGTTTCAAGAACTAGCTTCAATTGGGGCGTTCCTGTAACATTTGATGAAGGACACGTTGTATATGTATGGATAGATGCTCTTTCAAACTATATTACAGCATTAGGTTATGGAAGTGAAAATAAAGACTTATATGATAAATATTGGCCAGCAGATGTACATTTAATTGGTAAGGATATTTTAAGATTCCATACTATTTATTGGCCAATTATGCTAATGGCTTTAGATTTACCATTACCAAAGCAAGTATTTGGTCATGGATGGTTACTTGTTGATGGTGGAAAGATGTCAAAATCTAAAGGCAATGTTGTTGACCCAGTAACATTAGTGGAACATTTTGGAGTAGATGCAGTTAGATATTACCTATTAAGAGAAATACCATTTGGATCAGATGGATTATTTAATAATGAAATATTTATAAAGAAGATAAACTCAGATCTTTGTAATGATTTAGGAAACCTTCTTTCAAGAACAGTAGCTATGATTGAAAAGTATTTTGATGGAGCTATACCAGAAAACTCAAGCAAAGAAGCTATTGATGATGAATTAATAAGCTTAGCTTTAGAAACTACAAATAAAGTTAATAAAGCTATAGATGATTTAAGAATTCCAGAAGCTCTAGAATATATATTTGATTTAATAGGAAGAGCAAATAAATATATAGATGAAACAACTCCTTGGATACTAGCTAAGGATGAAGAAAAGAAGGAAAGATTAGGTACTGTATTATATAACTTGGTAGAAAGTTTAAGATTTGCATCAGTTTTATTATCTGCATTCTTACCAGATACAAGCAAGAAAATAAATGAACAAATAAATACAACTAATATTTCTTTTGAATCCTTAAGTAGCTTTAATGGTACTGTTGTAGGAACTAAGGTTCAAAAAGGTGAGGCTTTATTCCCAAGAATAGATGTTGATAAGAAGCTAGCAGAATTAGATGCCTTAAGAGAAGCTCAGTTAGCAGAAAATAAAAAAGATGAAAAAAGAGAAATTACTCCAATAAAAGAAGAAATCACAATAGAGGATTTTGAAAAAATAGATTTAAGAGTAGTAAAAGTATTAGCTTGCGAACCGATAAAAAAAGCTAAGAAGTTACTAAAATTAAAGGTAGATTTAAATGGAGAAGAAAGACAGGTAGTTTCAGGAATAGCACAATACTACAAGCCTGAAGATTTAGTAGGGAAATATGTAGTATTAGTAGCTAACTTAAAACCGGTAACATTAAGAGGTGAGTTATCACAAGGGATGATATTAGCAGCATCAACAGATGATGATAGTTTGTTAAAGGTAGTAAATCCAGGAGAATTACCAACTGGAAGTCAAGTAAGATAAATCTTTATAATTTAATTAAGTTTATTTTAAAAATGATGATAAAGGAGGATAGGGGAACCTATCCTCAAATTTTTATAAAAAAATAATTATAATAAGGAGACATTGATATGAAAAAAACATTCGATATATCTAAAGAAAAAAGAGAAGCTTTAAAGAATGAAATAAAAACCTATTTCTATGAAGAAAGAGATGAGGAATTAGGTGATTTAGCATCAAATATGATACTGGATTTCTTTATGGATAAATTAGCAGTAGAATTTTATAATCAGGGGATAGAAGACTCTTATAAATATATTATAGATAGAGCAGAAGATTTACTTGGAATACAAAAATAAAGCAATAAGAAAATAGTGAGGGGATATTTATGAATATTATTATAGGAAATGCATGGCCATATGCAAATGGGCCACTACATTTAGGAAGAATAGCAGTATTACTCCCAGGAGATATTATTGCAAGATATCATAGGCTTATGGGAGATGATGTTGTGTTCTTGTCAGGAACAGACTGTCACGGAACTCCTGTAACTATGAGAGCTAAAGAAGAGGGAATAACCCCTATGGATGCTGTAGTTAAGTATCATAATGAATTTAAAAAGTGTTTTGATGACTTAGGATTTTCTCTTGATATATTTGCTAAAACTCACTCTACCTATCATGAGAATAAGGTTAAAGAGTTTATATTAGATTTATATAAAAAGGGATACATATATGAAAAGGAAATTGATCAAAAATATTGCGAAAACTGTAATGAGTTTTTACCTAAGGCATATATGGAAGAAAAGTGTCCTTATTGTGAAGAAAAGTTAGTTACACAAACAAAGCATTTATTCTTTTCACTTTCGCAATTTGAAAATGATGTTAGGAGACTTTTAATTAGGCAAAAAGGTTGGAGAGAAAATGCTCAAAAGATAGTAAAAAGATATTTAGATGAGGGTTTAAGGGATAGAGCTGTAACAAGAGATTTTAATTGGGGAGTAGATGTTCCTTTAGAAGGATATGATGATAAAAAAATATTCGTTTGGATTGAGGCGGTTATGGGATATTTAACTGCTAGCATGAAGTGTTTAGAGGAAAGAAATGAAGATTGGAAGGAATATTGGCAAGGAGAAGATTCAAGAATTTACTTTGTTCATGGTAAAGATAATATACCCTTCCATACAGTTATATTTCCAGCTATATTAGCAGGGATTGGAATAAAGAATCCTAATTTAAGAATAATATCAAGCGAATATATGAAGCTAGAAGGAAAAAATTTTTCATCAGTTAAAAATTGGGCAATATGGGGTGACAATATAGTTGGCAATTATAATATTGATACTTTTAGATATTATTTATCCTTAAATTCGCCAGAGGTTAAAGATACCGATTTTACTTGGAGGGATTTTATAAATACAGTAAATAGAGATTTGGTTAATTGCTTTGGAGGCCTTGTTAACAGAACAATTGAACTTGTTCATGATAAGTATAATTCTAATATACCAAATGGAAAAGTATCAGAGGATTTTAAAAATGAAGTGCTTAATTTATATTTTGATGTAGGAGATAGTATAGAAGAAGGAAGTTTCAAAAAGGCTCTTTCGCAAATATTGTCATTTATTAAAAAGATAAGTAAGTATTTTAATGATGAAAAATTATTTGTAGAAAAAGAAAAAAATAATGAAAAGTGTATAAATACAATATATGAATGTATTCAAGCAGTTATAAACCTATCTAATTTGCTAGAGCCATTTATTCCAAATACATGTGAAAAAATTAGAAAAGCATTAGATTTAGATGAACCTATATGGAGTTATGTAGAAAAGAAAAGTGGCAAAGTATCAGAGTTAGAGGTGTTATTTGATAAAATAGATAAGAGAAGGGCCTTTGAAGAAGTTAAAAGATTAAAAGAAGAAAAAATAAAATAAAAAGGAAAAACCCTAGATTAAATTACTTTGGGGAATAATTTAATCTAGGGACCATTAGATGGTTTTAGGGGTAAATAATAATGCTTTAACTACTTTACAAGTATTATAATACATTAATAATATGACAGTAATGTGTCAAAAAAATAAATAAAATATGAATAAATTAGTAACCTTTTCCTAGCATTAAAAATAATTTTATTAATAAAATTAAATTTCGATATTATTAATATTTACAATTCTAATTAATAGTTGTATAGTATTTTTGTTAATAGAATATTAACACATTAACAATTGAAAATTATTTAATGTATAAGGAGAAACATTAATGGACAAGTTTTCTATTTTAACAGGTCTTATAGGTGGACTAGGCTTATTCCTATACGGAATGAAACTTATGGGTGATGGCTTAGAAAATGCTGCCGGTGAAGGATTAAAATCAATATTAGAAAAACTAACAAGTAATAAGTACATAGGAGTACTGGTTGGAGCTGGGGTTACTGCTATAATACAAAGCTCAAGTGCAACAACTGTTATGGTTGTTAGTTTTGTAAACGCAGGATTAATGAATTTACTTCAAGCTGCAGGAGTAATAATGGGAGCTAATATAGGAACAACTATTACAGCTCAAATGGTATCATTTAATTTAGATGCAATTGCTCCATTATTTATAGGAGCAGGAGCAATAGTATTACTTGTAGCTAAAAAGAAAAGAGTTAGAGATTTAGCTAGCATTGCATTGGGATTTGGTATATTATTCATGGGTATGGGCGTAATGTCTGGTGCTATGAAGCCTATTGCAGAAGCAAGTTGGTTTAGAGAATTTGTTATAGTAGTTGCAGATAATAGTATCCTAGGATTACTTGCAGGTCTTGGAATGACAGCTGTTGTACAAAGCTCATCAGCAACTACAGGTATTTTAGTTGCTTTAGCAACAACAGGAGCTATAGATATGCGTTTAGCATTTCCTGTAATATTAGGTTGTAATATAGGAACTTGTGTTACTGCTATATTAGCATCATTAGGAGCTAATAGAACAGCTAAAAAGGCCGCACTAGTGCACTTGTTATTTAACACAATAGGAGCTATAATTTTCTTCCCATTTATAGATCCATTTATAAGATTAGTAACAGCAACTGATCCAACTAACGTAGCAAGACAAGTTGCTAATGCACATACTATATTTAATGTTACAGTTACAGTATTGTTATTACCGTTATCAGCATATTTAGTTAAAATAGTTAATAAAATACTTCCAGGAGATGCTGAAATAGAAAAAGAAGGAGCTATTTACTTAGACAAAAAGTTATTAGAAACCCCTATCGTCGCAAATGGACAAGTTTTTAAAGAAACATTAAGAATGGCTACTAAGGCAAAAGAAAACTTAGCATTAGCGATGAATGCATTTACAGAAAATAATGTAGAATCAGTAGATAAGGTTTATCAAAATGAAAAGATAATTAATGCATTAGAAAAAGATATAACTGATTACTTAGTTGAATTATCACAATTAGAGTTGCCAGAAGAAGATATAAAATTGTTTAGCTCAACTTATCATGTAATTAATGACATAGAGAGAATAGGAGATCATGCAGAAAATATTGCTGATTTAGCTATAGAAAAAATTAATAAAAACATACATCTTGGAGAAAGTGCAAAAGAAGAGTTATCAATTATATTTGGTAAAACTATGAAAGCTATTGAAATAGCTATTGAAAGTTATAATAGTAAGATGTTAGTTGCACCGAAAGAAATAGAACAAATAGAAGACGAAATAGATAAATTAGAAAAGCAGTTCAGAGAAAATAATATAAAGAGATTAAATGAAAAGTCTTGTTCCGCAGCTTCTAGTGTAATATTTTTAGATTTAATAAGTAATCTAGAAAGAATAGGGGATCATGCAAATAATATTGGGAATTCAGGAAAAAAGCATAAAATAAAATAATTAATAAATGAAAAAGCCTGCTATTTAAGCAGGTTTTTTTACTATTTATGAAATTATATTTTTATATTTATTTAATGTAAAGAGTATATAAAGTGTGTATTATATGATTTTTTGTAATATAATAATATTTATAATAATTTAGGGATAAAATTGGAGGAATTATGATGGAAAATAAGTATGTAATATTCGACACACATGCACATTATGATGATGAAGCTTTTGATGAAGATAGAGAAAATGTTTTAGAGCAAATTAAAGATAATGGAGTTATAGGAATTTTAAATTGTGCATCAAGTTATAAAAGTATAGAAAAAACTAATAAGTTAACTGAAGAAAAAGATTTTATATACGGAGCATTAGGGATACATCCAGAGAATGCAAATGAGTTTAATGAAAATGTTAAAAGAGAAATAGTAAGTTTAATTGAAAAAAATAAGAAAATAATAGCTATTGGAGAAATTGGATTAGATTATTATTGGGACGAAAATCCATCAAAAGATATTCAAAAAGAAGTATTTAGAGAACAAATGAAACTAGCAGAAATGTTAAATCTACCAGTTGTAATTCATGATAGAGATGCTCATGGAGATACTTTAGAAATAATAAAAGAGTTTCCTAATGTTAAGGGGATAGTGCATTGCTTTTCAGGAAGCACGGAATTTGCTATGGAGTGTATAAAATTAGGGTATTATATTGGTATAACTGGAGTAGTAACATTTAAAAATGCAAAGAAGATAATAGAGGTTGTTAAGCATGTCCCACTAGAAAAGCTACTAGTTGAAACAGATTGTCCATATATGGCTCCATCGCCAAATAGAGGAAAAAGGAATAAATCAGACTATATAGCTTATATAATAGAACAAATTGCTGTAATAAAAGATTTAGACCCAAAAGAAGTAAATTTAGCTGTAAATGATAATTTTAAGAGGTTGATTGGAAATAATATATAAAGTACAATAAAAAAGTAATAACTTGAAAAAAATTACAATTGATAATTATTGATACACAAGGATGAAATTAGAATAAAGAACAATCTACTTTTGATAAAGAACTGCAATTTGGCTATTATTTATAATTTATAATTTATATTTTAGTATGCATAGTATGCATTTATTCGCAGTTTCATTAATGCAAGAGGTCTCAATTTGACAAAAATGTTTATTTCAATTATAATTCAAAAGACGCTCTTGCCAAGGGAGGTAAAGTAGATGGTAGAAAAATATAAAGAATACCTGAAAAATAATTTTTCTAACGGTCCAAAGGCAAAAATACTGATAGGCGCTATAGTAGCTACTATTATTCTATCAGTGACGTTCATAAGTATGAGAAAGACAATAACAATGAAAATAGACGGAGAAGAAAAGACTTTTGTCACATATAAAGGGACTGTTAAAGATGTGTTGAATACTAACGGGGTAGAAATTGGCCCTAAAGATAAAGTTCAACCAGCTTTAAATAGTAAAGTATCTGAAGGCGATACAATAGCTATTAAAAGAGTTGTTTCAGTAGAGCTTACTGTAGGAGATAAACAATTAAAGATTGATACTGCAGAAGATACTATAAAAGAAATGCTAGATGCAGAAAAAGAAGAACTTAAGAATCAAGGTGTTGAATTTAATGAAGGAATAGATGAAATTAGCCCTACATTAAATTCAGAAATTTCAGACGAATTAAAAATTAACCTTGTTAAGGTTGAAGTGAAAAATGAGTTAGCTAAAGAATCTATAGGTTTCGATGTAGTTATAGAGTCTGATTCAAGCCTTGATAGTGGACTAGAACAAGTAAGACAAGATGGAACTTCAGGAGAAAAAGAAGTAAATTATGAAATAGTTTACAAAAATGGCAAGGAGTTCTCTAGAGAAATTAAGAGTTCCAAAGTGGTAGCAGAACCAGTTAACAAAATAGTTGTGCAAGGAACAAGAAAAACCCTTGCAAGTAGAGATGGTCAACTATTAAATTATAAGAGCGTAATATATTGTGAATCTACTGCATATAGTGGAGGCGGAGTTACAGCAACAGGAACTGTACCTGTAAGAGATCCAAGTGGGATAAGTACTATAGCAGTTGATCCAAGGGTTATCCCTCTAGGAAGTTTAGTATATGTAGAGGGATATGGAAAGGCTGTAGCTGCAGACACTGGTGGTGCTATAAAAGGAAATATCATTGATGTATATGTTAATTCTCAAGAAGAAGCATATAATAGTTGGGGAAGAAAATATAATGTTCCTGTTTATATTTTAGCTTATCCAGGAGAATGGTAAAATAGAGGATGCTCTCAAAGTTAGAGCATCCTTTTATTTTGCAATTAATTTGACATAATAAGCTTATAGGGATAAATTATTATTTGGATATAATAAATAAAGATAAGGAAATTACTTTTATTAACGGAAAGGAAGTTAATATTTTGATTAAAGAAGTTATAGTTGTTGAAGGTAGAGATGATATAACTGCTGTAAAACAGGCAGTTGATGCTGAAGTTATAGCTGTAGGCGGATTTGGAATAAATGCAAAAGTAATAGAAAGAATAAAAGAAGCTCAAAGAAGAAAAGGTGTAATAGTTTTAACAGATCCTGATTTTGCAGGAGAAAAGATTAGGAGTATAATATCTAAAAGAGTAAAAGGAATAAAACATGCATATATAGCCCAAGAGGACGGCATAAAGGGTGATGATATAGGTGTTGAAAATGCAACTCCAGAAGTTATTATAGAAGCTTTAAATAGAGCTAAGATATCAGAAGAAGTAGTTGAAGAAGTATATACATCAGAAGATATGTTTCATTTTAAACTAACAGGTGATATTGATTCAAAAAGAAGAAGAATTATTTTAGGAAAAGAATTAGGAATAGGATATGGAAATGCAAATCAAATGTTAAACAGATTAAATAAATATTCTATAACTAAAGAGGAATTTATTTCGGCAATAGAAAAAATAGAAGAAAGCTTAGGGGTGAGTAGATAATGGAAATACAAGATATAAAAACAGCAGAGTTGGTTAAAAAATATAATTTTAAATTTTCTAAAAGTCTAGGACAAAACTTTTTAATTGATGATTCTGTACCAAGAGATATAGTATTAGGAGCAGAAGTTGATGAAAATGACTTAGTAATAGAAATAGGCCCAGGAGTTGGGACCTTAACAGCACAGCTTTTAAATAAGGCTAAAAAAGTAGTAGCAATAGAGCTTGATAATGACTTAATACCAATTTTAAATCAGGAAATAGGGGATAACCCTAAATTCACATTAATACATAGTGATGCATTAAAAGTTAATTTTAATGATATAATTGGAAACGAAGAAAGCGTTAAATTAGTTGCTAATTTACCTTACTATGTTACTACCCCTATAATAGTTAAATTATTAAAGGAAAGTTATAATTTTAAGTCATTGACTATAATGATACAAAAAGAAGTGGCAGAAAGAATGAATGCAGAGCCAGGAAATAAGGATTATGGTGCTCTTTCATTATTAGTTCAATACTATTGTAATACTAAAATAATAAGAAAAGTATCACCACAATGTTTTATACCAAGACCTAAGGTAGATTCTATAGTAATAAGATTAGATAAGCTACAAGAACCGAAAGTAAAGTTAGATAATGAAAAATTATTCTTTGACATTATTAGAAGTTCTTTTAATATGAGAAGAAAAACTCTTTGGAATGGTGTAAAAAATATAGGATTAAGTAAGGAAAAATTAGAGCTAGCATTCAATAATGCAGATATAGATCCTAAAAGAAGAGGCGAAACTTTAACTATACAGGAGTTTGCTAATTTAGCAGATAAAATAAATGAGCAGTTAAAGTAACTATATTAAATAAGTTTATATAGAAATAAAATTATTTCTGACTCGTGAGAATTTTGGTGTAATATCAAATAATCTCACGAGTTTTATTTTTAACATATTTAGCTATACTATGCATATAATGTATTGAATTAATCTAAAGTGGAGGTTCTAGAGGTTTGTCGCAGTTAAATAAATTGTATAGAAATTTTATTATTTTACAAGAAGATGAGAGAGGCTATTCTAGCTCTAATGACAAAACCTTATCAGGATATTCAAAGATAGAGGCAAAAGGTGATAGATGTAAAATTTCATTTTATGCTCAAAATCTAAGAAATGACGGTGATGATTATTGCATTATGGCTATATGCAATAAAAAAGATACTAAGAAAATAGTAGACTTGGGTAAAATCACTATATCAGATGGGGGAAAGGCAGAAATAACAAAGGAGTATTCTGTTGATGACATAGCAGGCTTAGGACTATCTTATGATAAAATATCAGGGGCTGCAATAGCTAAAATGAAAAATGAAATGCCTATAATTATTATGTGTGGATTTATAAATGGAGAACAACCGGGAGATAATTGGAAGAATTATAAGATGGTTAAATCTGCAAAAGATCATTCAAAAGATAAAATGGATTATATGAAAAAAGAGGATAAGAAGAAGGAGAAGAAAAAGGACGATAAGAAAAAAGAGCATAAGAAGTGTGAAGAATATAGAGAAGAGGAAATAAAAGAAGAAATAGTAGAAGAAGTAAATGAAATAATAGAAGAATTAGAGGAGCCAAGAGAGGAAATAAGAGAAGAGATAAGAGAGGAAATAAGAGAAGAGATAAGAGAGGAAATAAAGGAAGAAATAAGAGAAGAAGATGTTAGGGAAGAAAAGCCTTACGTAAAGGAAAATCAAAATTATTATACTTTAAATGTAGAAGAGGAAAATACAGATGAAGTATTTAACCAAAGTGAAAATGGAATGAACATGAAAATGGAATATCACAATACAGACAATCCATTTATAAACAATGGCTATGGACAAAATCCATTTGCAAACAAAGGCTTTGATCCTAATTACTATGGTATGAATTCATTAAATAGAGAAAAGAATAAATTTGATGAATATGAAGAAAAAATAGAGGAAACTTCAGATATATTTAAAATTAGAGGAAGTGTTGGAGAGTACTTTGAAGGAATTGCAAGTGGATTTGAGTGTTGTAGAAGTGAGTATAGAGAAATAAAATACTGTAAGTGGTATAAGATTCCAATACATGATTTACACGAAATGTGCAATATGTCAAACTACAATAGATATACTGTAGCATATTATCCAATGCTTAATTACTATCCATATATAAGAAAGTATGGAAACTTCATGTTAGGATACAAATGTGATAAAGAAGGGAATTTAAAATATATAGTATATGGTATTCCAGGAAAGAAAAATAGAGATGAGCAGCCTTATGAGGGAAAAACTGGATTTGTAACTTGGATAAGTAATGAGACTAGGGATGGTATGGGATGCTGGCTAATGTTCTATGATTTCAGAAATTCAACTGTTGTTGTACCTATGCAGTAAGGTATAATAATAGAATGTACTTACAAACCCTAATGAGTATATTAAATGAATAAGAAAAAAATTTATATAATGGCTCTACTGTTATTCCTAATGTTTCTTATTCTTTGTATGAAGAATTTATTTATAAATGATATAAGAAAAGTTGCAATTTCAAATAATAATATAGAAAAATTTAATGACCATTTATTGAGAGAAGGAAAATATAAAGTTTCATTGCCAGAAGGTTGGGAGATAGATGAAAAAAATACAAGCTATAATAGTGATATAAATATTATTTTTAATAATAAAAATAATATAAGTGGCAATATTTCTATTATAACTGGAGATGTAGAAGATATTGCGGAGAATATTGCTGTTAATGATGCTAAGATTATAGTTGTTGATGATTATGATTATACTTGGAATATAGTAAGTATTAATAAAGAGAAATTCATAAATAAATACTATATAAGAAAATACTCAGAGGGAAAAGTTCTTATAATCAAATATTTTTATAAGTCTGGAAAAGAAAAAAATAGCATAAATGTTGTCTTTGATACAATATCGAAGAGTTTTCAATAATTCTTTAATAAAATTTGCTATTAAAGAATTAAAGTATTATAATTTATTTATAGTTAAGGAGAAGCTAATGCTTCTCCTAATTAATTATAATTTATTGTAGGGACACTATTGACTTTTTAAATAGAGGGGAATGATACAATTGAAAAAGCCAATAAAAAATATAATTACTATATTAGTAATAATCCTATCGGTTAGTTTAACATCCTGTGGAGTGATGGATAATATAAAGGGTAAGTTTAAGAGGGATAATGGTTATTTTGACTACTTAGGAAGTGGAAAAGTAGATGTTATAAGTATTCAAAGTGTTAGGGATAAGTCGTTTAAATTTATTGTAACAGACGATAAAGCTATATTAAGTATGTATGAACTTTTATCAAAGGCAAAAGTTAGTGAAAAAAAATCTGATTTACAACCAGATTACATATTTGAAATAAAAATAGGTGATGAAGTTAAAAAATTTAACTATATAGTAGGTGCCTATGATGGTAATTTTTATGATGAAAATATGAGCTTTACAGTATCTAAAAGATTAGATGAGAGCATAATACAAAATTTGTCTATTATAAGAAAGCCTAGAGATTTTGAATACATATATTATAACTCAATATTAGAAGTTATGAATCGAAAGAAAAAAGAACTTAATGATGGAAATAATAAGGTTGGAATTGATATTCAAGGAGATATAGATTGCCTTAAGTATATTTTTTCAGCGGATATAGAAGACTTTTTAGAGAGAGCTAAGAAAATTACTCCTAATGTTGAAATGGTAGAGAATAATGAGAGTGAGTTTGATATAGTTATAAAGGTTAAGAATAGAGGACATAATTCAACTGTATATAAAAGTAATATAACAGTAGAAGATAAGAAGAATAAATTAGAGGATTATTACTATGTAGTTGGGGAAAATGAATTTAAAGAATGGAACATTGATATTTACTCAAAAAAAGATGTTCCGAAAGAGGTAGAAAAAAACTGGTAGGAGGTAATAATTATGTCAGGTTGTTCAACTTGTCCAAGTAAAAATAAATGTAGTTCTAAAGAAACAGTAGGCTCACAAGGTTGTGGAAAACTATTGCCGAAGTACGGTGAAATAAAAAATGTTATTGGAATAATTAGTGGTAAAGGTGGAGTTGGTAAGTCTACAGTTACTGGTATATTAGCAAGTACCCTAAGAAAAAAAGGATATAAAGTTGGGGTTTTAGATGCAGATATAACAGGTCCATCAATGCCAAGATTTTTTGGTATAAATGATAAAAGAGCAGTGATAGAACCGATAGATGAAAATAATTTTAAATATAATCCTGTAGAGTCTAAGGGTGGAGTAAAGGTATTATCAATGAATTTACTAATACCAAAAGAAGATGATCCAGTTGTATGGAGAGGTCCTATAGTAACAAGTGTATTAACCCAATTATTTACTGATACTATTTGGGGAGAATTGGATTACTTATTAATAGATATGCCACCTGGAACATCAGATATTACATTGACAGTAATGCAAAGTTTTCCTATAACAGAACTTATAATTGTTTCAACACCACAAGATATGGTTTCTATGATAGTTAAAAAAGTAATAACGATGGCAAATAAAATGCCATTACCAATAAGAGGCGTTATAGAGAATATGTCTTATATTCTTTGTCCGGGATGCGACACAAAGATGAGGGTGTTTAGTAAAAAATCTGCAGAAGAACACGCTGAGTATTTAGGAGTTCCTTTACTTGGAGAGCTACCTATAAATGTAGATTTAACTGAAGCTTTAGAAATGGGAGCAGCAGAAGAGTATGTAATTAATAATGATTTATACTCATTAATTTTTGAAGGTTTATACTAACAATACATAATATTTATATTTACTGGGGATATTATTACTGAATTTTAAAAAAGAAAGGAAGTAATAATTATATGAACGCTCATGTAGATAAGGATATTTGTATTGGATGTGGACTATGTCCATCAATTTGTGAAGCAGTTTTTGAAATGGATGATGATGGGAAAGCAGTAGCTAAGGTTCCAGATGTTCCTAGCGACAACGAGGATGAAGCTAAGGATGCTGAAGCAAGTTGTCCAGTAACTGCGATAAGTGTTTCATAATAAAAAGATGCTTGATATCAAGCATCTTTTTATTATTTAGGAAATTATAAGAAGCTTACCATGTGAATAGCTTTTTATAATTTCCTTCCTTCAGTTTTGAAGTTTGCCTATGTAATTTGGCGATGACTTGGATGACACGACGGAATAAGCAAAATTGCATAGGCGAAATTTTTTATTAGAAAAAATCTACTAATTTGTCTTGTGTAATTTTAGGATTACTATTAGTATTACAACTTAAGCTGTTTGAATTTATATTTACAAAAGCACCAATACTTAAATAATCACTTACTTGAGAAAGAGGAACTTTAACAACAGTATCATCTTCCAATGCTACAAATGCTTCAAAGTAATTATAATCAATAATTTTACCTTTCAAAATAACACCACCTAGAAATTATTAATATTATTTTGTGTAAAATTATAAATAAAATACATAAGGAGAATATAACTACTTTACTTATAAAGATCTTTATATATTATTTTAAAAACTTTTAAAGCTTCTTCTATTTTGGGTTTTAGAAGATGTTTTCTAGTATTGTATTCATTTAGTCCTTTAGGTGTAAGAGAGTACACCTTTTGAAATTTCTTCTTAGGATCATCCCATTCACCAGTAATATATTCATCTTTTTCAAGTTTTTTTAACAAAGGATATATTCCACCTGTACTGGGAATCCAAAATCCATTTGTACGCTGGCCTATTTTATTTGCGATATCATTTCCATTAGTAGGTCCTGTGGTAAGTATATGAAGAACATAAATAGGTAATAGCCCTTTAGTAAATACTTGGCCAACAGATTCTTTTTCTTTTTGAATCTTTTTTAGTTCTGCTAATTTTCTTTTATATTCTTCATGAAGTCTTTTTTCCTCTTCTTTTATATCTTCTATACTGCTTAAGTGAAGATTATACTTATCCATGTTAATAAACCTTTTGAATTGCTAGGCCAAGTAAACCCGGTCCTCCATGTACACCTAAAGCAGGGCTTATTTGAGACATATCAAGGTTAACTATATTTTTTAATGACTTTAGAGATTCCATAAATTTTTTAGCCTCTTCTAAAGCTCCACCTTGGAGAACCCAAACCTTACAAGGTCCTAAAGCAAGTTCATCCTTTAATATATTTGTTAGTTTTAGTATAGATTGTTTTCTTCCTCTAGCTTTACAAACAGTATAATAAATACCATCTTCATCAACAGATACAACAGGTTTTAAATTGAGCATTTCACCTATTGTACCAGAAATTTTACCAATTCTTCCGCCTCTTTTTAAGTATTCTAATGTATTTATAGTAAAGTATCCACTAATTTTTTCTCTTATTTTTGGTATAGAATCTACTATCTCTTCAAAGCTTTTGCCACTTTCAATTAAATTAGAAATTTCTAGTGCAATGATACCTTCTGGCATAGCCAAAATTTTAGTGTCAAAAACATGTGATGTTAAATTAGGATGATCCTCTAATGCCAATCTTATAGAGTTAAATGTTCCAGATAAACCACTAGACATAGTTACAGCAATAACGTGAGTATATCCTTCATTTTCTAATGAAACCAAAATTTCTTCTGTATTGTCTGCACTTGGTAAAGAAGTTTTAGGAACTTCTTTTTCTAAGTTGTTATAAATTTCATCAGCAGATATATCTATTTTATCTCTATATTCCTTATCAGAATAAATAATTTTAAGTGGTAGTAACTTTATATTTTTTTCTTTAAGTATTTCAAGAGATAAATCACAAGCGCTATCAACTAATAATGCTATTTTTTGCATAAAAATCCTCCCGATATCAAATTAAAATCATAATTTTATAATCTCAAAATATTCAAATTATATACATTTAATTATATCATATCAAATATATATATCAATACTGATACTATTTTTAGTTATCAGTACTGATATAGTTTTTTATAATAAGAATCTTTACTATAAATTTTTAGTTACTTATAAGAAAAGTTTAAATAAAAGGAGAAAAATACCATAAATTAAATTAAAACTATAAAATATGAGTACCCTATAATTTGATATGAATATTTTTAGAGAGTATAATAAATAATAGTATTAAATACAATATATTGTATGGCGGAGGTTATATAAATGCTATATGTAGTAAAAAGAGATGGTAGAGAGGTTTCGTTTGATTCAATAAAAATAGCTACGGCGATAAAAAAAGCAGGAGATGAAATAGGAATTAATTTAAGGGATATTGAACTTTTAGATATAGTTAAAAAAGTTATAAGCTATATAGAATTATCAGGAAAAGAAAAAGTAACTGTTGAGGAAATTCAAAACTTAGTTGAAAAAGCATTGATTGATAGTAAATATGAAAATATTAAAGTGGCATACTCTAATTACAGAAAAGAAAGAACTAAGGTTAGAGCAATTAAATCGGATTTAATGAGGGCCATAGAAAAAATAGGAATAGAAACAGATAGAGATAATGCTAATGTTGGAAATAATTTTAGCTCTAAGTTGCTAAGAATAGCATCAGAGTCTAATAAGTGGCACAATTTAGCTGTTATGCCTAAACATTTAGCAAAGGCCCATGAAAATGGAGATTTATATTATCATGATTTAGATAGCTATAATTTAACTACTAATTGTTTACACATACCAACTAGAGAGATTTTAGAAAAAGGATTTAATACTGGATATGGCACTATAAATCCACCTAAAAGAATAGAAACAGCGGCAGAACTTTCTTGTATTTTACTTCAATCAACTCAAAATGATATGTTTGGAGGGCAGTCACATCCAGACTTTGATAATGACCTGGGTATATTTGTTGAGCCTACAAGGAGAGAGTTAATGCTAGAGTTGGAGGAACTTGGCTTAGATAAAGAAAAGATAGAGACATTAACAGAAGCAAGATTGAAAAAGAGAGTGCATCAGGCTATGCAAGGAGTCGTATATAATTTAAATACTATGCATTCAAGAGCAGGATCACAGGTTCCATTTAGCTCAATAAACTTAGGAATACCAAACTCTGAAGATGCTGCATTAATATGTGAAGTATTCTTATTAGAGTATGAAAAGGGATTAGGTAAGGGAGAACAACCTATATTTCCAAACATAATATTTAGAGTAAAAGAAGGTGTAAATAGGGATCCTGGAGATAAGTACCACTATTTATATCAATTAGCTTGTAAAGTTGCAGCTAAGAGAATGAATCCTACATTTATGAATATAGATGCTGATTTCAATAAAGAGTATTATGATATGGGATATATGCCAGCAACTATGGGATGCAGAACTTATTTAATGAAAAATGTTAACGGAGAGCCTGGTTGTAAGGGAAGAGGTAATATAGCTCCAGTAACTATTAATCTACCTAGAATAGGAATTCAGGCAAAGGGGAATATCCAAGTATTTTTTAGTATATTAGATAAAAGATTGGAGCTGGCTAAAGAAGCCTTATTACACAGATATGATATTTTGAAAAAGCTTAAGGTTAAAGACTTACCTTTTGTTGCAGGTCAGGGCTTGATGAAGGGATCTGAGGGACTTTCGCAAGAGGATTCAATAGAGCCAATATTAAAGCAAGGAACTTGGGGAATTGGGTTTATAGGCCTTACAGAAACATTAGTTGCTTTAACTGGAAATCATCATGGAGAAAATATTAAATCAAGAGAATTAGGGATTGAAATAATAAGTTATATAAGAGCATTTATTGATAGATCAACAGAAGAAACAAAATTAAATTGGAGTTGTTATGCAACACCAGCAGAAGGTCTTTCAGGTAAATTTATAAAAAAGGATAAGAAGGCCTTTGGAGTTATTAAAGGAATAACAGATAAAGATTATTACACTAATAGTTTTCATATACCAGTTAATTATCCAATATCTATAAAGGATAAGATTGATATAGAAGCACCTTATCACAAATTATGTAATGCAGGTCATATAAGTTATATAGAAGTAGATGATTGTCCATCTGGTGAAGCTATTATGGATATATTAAATTATGCGTATAAAAATACTAACATAAGTTATTTAGGAATAAATTTCCATATAAGATATTGCAAAAATTGTGGAAAATACTTAAATAGTAGTGAAAGAAAATGTATTGAATGTGGAAGTGACGATATACAAGGTGTATCAAGAGTAACTGGTTATTTAAGCTTAGATGAAAGATTTGGACCTGGGAAGTATGAGGAAAGAGCAGATAGAATATCTCATGTAGGAAGTAAGAAGAATAACTATAAAGTTTTATAAAATGCAGTTAGTCTATAATATGTATTAAAATTTATAAAAAAATTATAGTACTACATTAGATTAGTTTTTTCTTTAAGTAGAATTTATTTAAAGATAATATTAGTTATAAATATTAAAAAATATAAGTAGAGGATTGTAAATTTAGGTTTTAATAAATTTACAATCTTTTTTTTGAACTAAGTTAACAATGCAGGATTTTTATAAAATATTTCATTTTTATGATTCTCAAACCTTCTTTTAGGTGTTTGGGTTACATTATTTGAAATAAATTTATAAAAACTTGCAATTTTTATAAAAATCAGATGAAATTTACTTGTTTGAAGTTAGTGTGTATGCTAAAATTAGTAATAATAATTATAGGAAAAGTATAATTTATTCATTTATTAATTGGGGTTAAGTTAATTAGCAATAAGCAGTAATTATTTTTGAAAAGGGGGAAATTGAATATGTCCATTAAAAATTTAGATAATGGTAAAGAAATTTTTATTGTGGATACTACTTTAAGAGATGGAGAACAAACAGCAGGAGTTGTTTTTGCAAATGAAGAAAAAATAGCAATAGCTGAAATGTTAAGTGACATAGGAGTTGATCAGTTAGAAGTAGGGATACCTACAATGGGTGGAGATGAAAAGAAAGCTATAAAGCAAATTGTTAAAAGAAATAAAAAATCAAGTATCATGGCTTGGAATAGAGCTGTAATAAAGGATATAGAAGAGTCAATAGATTGTGGTGTAGATGCTGTAGCTATATCTATATCAGTATCAGATATTCATATACAACATAAGCTTAAGACATCTAGAGAATGGGTACTTGAAAATATGGTTAAGTCAGTAGAGTTTGCTAAGAAAAATGGCTTATATGTATCTGTTAATGGGGAAGATGCATCAAGAGCAGATAGAGAGTTTTTAGTTCAATTTATTGAACTAGCCAAACAAGCTGGCGCTGATAGATTTAGATATTGTGATACAGTAGGTATAATGGAGCCATTTAAAATTAATGAAGATATAAAGCACTTATATTCAAATACTAATTTTAATATTGAAATGCATACTCACAATGATTTTGGAATGGCAACAGCTAACGCTATAGCAGGAGTTATGGCTGGAGCATCACATGTTGGAGTAACAGTTAATGGTTTAGGAGAGAGAGCTGGGAATGCTGCTCTAGAAGAAGTTCTAATGGCTTTAATGTTTGTTTATAACTATGATAAAAATATAAATACAACTATGTTTAGAGAGGTTTCGGAATATGTCTCTAGGGCATCAGGAAGAATATTGCCTTCATGGAAAGCTATAGTTGGAGACAATATGTTTAGGCATGAATCAGGAATACATGCAGATGGGGCAATAAAAAATCCTAGAAACTATGAAGCTTTTGATCCTAAAATAGTTGGATTAGAAAGACAAATTATTATAGGTAAGCATTCAGGAAAAGCTGGAGTAGTAAATAAGTTTAAAGAATATGGGGTAAATTTAGATGAAAAATCTGCTCAAGTTATACTTGAGATGGTAAGAGCAACATCGGTAAGGCTTAAGAGAAGCTTATTTGATAAAGAACTTGTTCAAATATATAAAGAATATTTAAGGCTAAGTGAAGAACAAAGCAATTAATTAAAAGGGGGCAATAAATAAATGGGGCATAACTTAGTTTATAAGATTTTAAAAAGTCATTTAGTAGAAGGAAAGATAGAATCAGGAAAAGAAATAGGTATAAAAATAGATAGAACATTAACTCAAGATTCAACAGGAACAATGGCATATTTACAATTAGAAGCCATGGAGATAGATAAAGTAAAAACAAAAAAATCCGTAGCTTTTATTGATCACAATATGCTTCAACAAGGGTTTGAAAATGCTGATGATCATAAATTTATACAAACTGTAGCATCAAAGTATGGGGTCTATTTTTCAAAACCAGGTAATGGTATATGTCATCAAGTATTTCTAGAAAGATTTTCAGTTCCAGGGGACACTCTCATAGGTTCAGATAGTCATACACCAACTGCTGGAGGGGTTGGAATGCTTGCAATGGGAGCAGGTGGATTAGATGTGGCTTTAGCAATGGGGGGAGGAGCCTACTATATAACAACTCCGAAAGTTTGTAAAATAAACTTAGTTGGCAAATTAAAGCCAATGGTTGCAGCTAAGGATATAATATTAGAAGTTCTTAGAAGACTTACAGTTAAAGGCGGTGTTTCCAGAGTATTTGAATATTCAGGAGATGGAGTTAAAACTCTTTCAGTACCTCAAAGGGCGACTATAACCAATATGGGTGCAGAGCTTGGAGCAACAACATCTATATTTCCAAGTGATGAAAAGACCTTAGAGTATTTTAAGGCACAAGGAAGAGAAAAAGATTGGGTAGAGTTTAAAGCTGATGAAGACGCATTATATGATGAAGAAATTACAATAGACTTAAATAACCTTAAGCCTTTAGCTGCTAAACCTCATAGTCCTGACAATGTAGAAGAGGTTGAATCTATTGGAAAAATAAAAATTGATCAAGTAGCTATAGGAAGCTGTACAAATTCTTCTTATGAGGATTTAATGAAAGTAGCAAAAATATTAAATGGAAGAAAGGTTCATAAAGATGTAAGCTTAGTTATAACTCCAGGCTCAAGGCAGGTTATGGAAATGATAGCTAGGAATGGAGCGTTAGGTGATATAATAAGTGCTGGAGCAAGAATATTAGAAAATTCTTGTGGACCATGCATAGGAATGGGACAAGCACCAGGAACTGATGGTGTATCATTAAGAACTTTTAATAGAAACTTCTATGGTAGAAGTGGAACATTATCTGCTAAAGTATATTTAGTTAGTCCAGAAACAGCAGCAGTTTCTGCAATAAATGGAGTTCTTACAGATCCGAGGGAACTAGATATAGATATCACAGTAAAAATGCCAAAAGAATTTTTGATTGATGATTCTATGATAATAGAGCCGGCAGAAAATGGTGATGATGTAGAAGTTGTAAGAGGACCTAATATAAAGACATTCCCTGTAAATAAAGAGTTAGGAGAGAATGTAAAAGGTAAAGTGATTATAAAAGTACAAGATAATATTACAACAGATCATATAATGCCATCTAACTCGAAATTACTACCATTTAGGTCTAATATACCTTATTTAGCAGAATACTGTTTTAATACATTAGATGAAGGATTCCCTAAGAGAGCTAAAGAAAATAATGGAGGTATAATAGTTGCTGGAAATAACTATGGACAAGGATCTAGCAGAGAGCACGCAGCATTAGCACCGCTATATTTAGGAGTTAAAGCTGTAATAGCAAAATCTTTTGCAAGAATTCATAAAGCTAATTTGGTTAATAATGGAATTATTCCTATGGAGTTTGAAGCAGAAGTTGATTATAATAAAGCAAATCTTTTAGATGAGCTAATTGTGGATGACATCAAAGCAGCTTTAGTAAATGGGAAGGCTAGAATAAAAAATTTAAGTAACGGTACCAGTTTTAATGTATATGTTAATTTAACAGATAAAGAGGTAGATGTAATAAAAGCTGGTGGAAGATTAAATTATGTTAAATTAAATAGTTAAATATAAAAAAAATTGCATGTGAGAATACATGCAATTTTTTTTGCCTAATAGTATGTTTACTTTATACTTAATGTTATATAATTAAGTTAAAATATGTAAAAAAAGGGGATGTTTATGATGAGAAGAAGAAAAGTTTTAATTTTATTAATGGTTACAATTATTATAATCATATCAGGAATATTTTGCATATCTAAATTCCAGGTATTATTAAGTAAACATAACACTATTTTAGAAAACTCAGATAATGAAAATATAGACAAGGATATAGCGAAAGATGTTATTAAAAAGGAAGATAATATAAAAGCTATTGAAGTGGTTGCAACAGGAGACTTTTTAATACATAAGGAGATATTAGAAACCCAGTATAATAATAAAGATAACACATATGATTTTAAAAATACTATTCAATATGTAAAAAATTATCTAAATGATGCTGATTTAACTATTGCAAATTTGGAGGGAACCCTTTCTGGTATTGAGAATTATGGCTATTCAGGCTATCCAAGTTTTAATGCACCAGACGAATTGGCTGATGCAATGAAATGGGCTGGAGTAGATGTAGTTAATAATATGAATAATCACTCCTTAGATAGAGATGTAAGAGGCTTTAATAGAACTAGAGAGATCTTAAAAGATAGAAGTTTTGATATAATAGGAACAAGAGGAAATACTAATGAAAATAGGTATACAATAAAAGATGTTAATGGTATTAAAATTGGGATTATCTCTTATAGCTACACTATGACGGCTGAGGGGGGAGCTAGAGGATTAAATGGAGCAGTTATTCCTCAGGATATATATCCATTAATGAATACATTTAGAGAAGATACATTAGATTTAGATTTACAAGAAATGAAGGATCAGATAAATGATATGAGAAGCTCTGGAGCAGAGGTTATAATGTTTTATATGCATTGGGGAGATGAATATGAGTTAGAGCCAAATAATACTCAAAAGAAGATTGCTCAATTTTTAGCTAATGAAAAAGTAGACATAATATTTGGTACTCATCCACATTCATTACAACCTATAGATATTTTAAAGTCTAGTGATGGTACTAAAGAAACAGCAGTAATATATTCCATGGGAAATTTTCTGTCTAGCCAAAGAACCGAAAGAATACAAAATCCATATACAGAAGATGGTGTTATAGTATCAGTAAAAATAAGCAAGAATATAGATAAGAATGAAATAAAAGTAAAATATCCAACATATATACCAACTTGGGTTAATTGGTATGATAAAGATGGAAATTTATTTTATGAAGTTGTTCCAGCAACTATTAATAATGCTGAGTATTTAACAGAAGAAGGTAAAGTAAGAGTAGTAGAATCCTTTAACAGAACTAAAGTAATAATAGAGAATTATAATGATAAAATAAAACTAAGAGAATAGAAGAAGGGGATGTTATATATGAAAGGTAGTATAAGGCTTTCTGGTATAGCTTATGAAAGTTTAGTTAATGGGCCTGGAATAAGAAGAGTATTTTTCTCTCAAGGATGCAAGCATAACTGTGAGGGATGTTTTAATCCTGATACTCATGATTTTAATGGTGGAGAAGAAAAAAATATTGATAGTCTTATTGAAGATGTACTAAATAATCCTATTATTAAAGGAGTAACATTTAGTGGAGGAGATCCTTTTGAGAGAGCAGAAGAGTTTGCATATATGGCTAAAAAATTTAAGGAAAACAACATTAATGTATGGAGTTATACAGGATATACATTTGAGTATATAATTAATAACTTGAGTGCTAAAAATGGATGGAGAGATCTAATTGAAAACATAGATGTTTTAGTAGATGGTAAATTTGAAAAAGATAAGTTAAAAGATGGATTAAGATTTAGAGGTTCTACCAATCAAAGAATAGTAGATGTTAAAAAAAGCTTAAATGAAAATAAATTATATACATTAGATTATTAATACCATTGGTTAAAATTTGTAATTTAAATAGTTTATTGATATTTTTTATATATGAATGCTATAATAAATCAAAAAGATATAAATAGTATTCGTATATGCTTGAAAATATGGTTCAAGTGTTTCTACTAGGAAACCGTAAATATCCTAACTACGAAATTCAATTGTTGCCATGTATTTATTTGGCTTTATTACATGAATTGCTGAGGAAGACAAGCTTTTGAGAATACTATATCATTAAGTAATAAAGGGGATAATTATATGGAAAAGTTAAAAGAAAAAATCCTAAAAGAAGGAAAAGTTAGAGAAGGAAATATATTAAAAGTAGATTGTTTTTTAAATCACCAGATGGATATAAGGTTTTTAAATGAGGTTGGACAAGAGTTTAGAGAAAGATTTAATGGACAAAAAATAGATAAAATACTAACAATTGAAGCTTCAGGAATTGGTATAGCAGCTATAGCATCTCAATATTTTGACTATGTTCCGGTAGTTTTTGCAAAGAAAACTGAAAGTTTAAACTTAGATAAAGAGGTATATGAATCAGAGGTCCATTCCTTTACAAAAAACAAGACTTATAAAGTTAGGGTTGGAAAACAATTTATAAATGAAGGTGAAAACATACTAATAATAGATGACTTCTTAGCCAAGGGTTGTGCTGCTAAAGGGATGATAGATATAGTAAAACAATCATGTGCTAACTTAATTGGAGTTGGAATAGTTATAGAGAAAGGCTTCCAAGAAGGAAGAAGCGTTTTAGAAGATATGGGAGCTCGTGTTGAATCACTAGCTATAATTGATAAATTTGAGGATAATAAGGTAATATTTAAATAATATATAGACTAATAATTAAAAATAATTTTAATAAAAAGCAGTATATAGTGTTTGTCTATATACTGCTTTAGTTCTATCTATTTAGATAATATTCCATAACATTTCTTACTTTAGGAACAGTTACGTGGCTATGCCCTCTATCTTTAACATCTTCAATAATCATTGATAAGGAAATTTTAGATGTATCTGGATCAACAGATACGAACCAACCATTTTCAGTTCCAGTAGTATCATCTTGAGATTTTTTTATTTCAGCAGTACCTGTTTTACCTGCCAATCTAAATCCTGGGACAGCCCCATCTGGAATAGTTGCACCAACATCATTTATTAAAGCAGTAAAGGAATTTATTAATGTAGGCAGATTATCTTTTGATATAGCACCTTGTTTCCAAACTTTTGCTTCAGAATTTTCACTTGTTACTAACCTTGGTTGCATTATATCTCCATTGTTAGCTAAAGAACTGTAGGCTAAAGTTACATGCAAAGGTGTAACCATTATTTCCCCTTGTCCATATCCTGTATCAGCTAATAAAATTTCTCTACTTAAAGCACCATCATTAGAAATTTGTGATTCTTGCATAGGGTATTCAAATGCTAACTTTTCGCCAATACCAAAGTTTTTAATTCCATTTATAAACTTATCACTACCTAGTTCTAAAGCTACTTGTCCAAAATAAATATTATCTGAGTGATTAACCGCATCTTTTAAATTTTCAGGCTTACCAGGATCAGTTACTCTAGTAATTTTGAAGTCACCCCAAGAACTATCTTTTTGCCATTCTAATCCTTTAATATCTCTTGTTTGATTTGGATCTATAACTTTATTTTCTAATCCTATTGCAGAAGTTATTAATTTCATAGTTGATCCAGGAGAATATATTTTATTAAATCTATTTATTTCATCAGCGTTATTAGTCTTTTCCCATTTTGATTTTTGAGTTTTGGTTACATAAGTTGTAAAGACATTAGAATCAAAAGAAGGGGCACTAACCATAGCTAATACTTCCCCAGTTTTAGGATTAACAGCTGTAGCAGCTCCTTTTTCACCAGTCATTTCACTGTATATCTTGCTTTGAAGAGCTGAATCTATAGAAGTTTTAATATCTTTTCCATCTTCTCCTTCTTTATTAGCAATAGTAATTTTTTCTTTTCCTCTTTCTATATATATTTCAGCGGAATCTTTTCCTCTTAAAGTTTCTTCGTAAACTTGTTCTAATCCAGCTTTACCTATAAGACTTGTATCACTATAACCTTTACCTTTATTTGATTCTAATTCTTCTGCAGTTATACTTCCAATATAACCAATTAATCTGCCAAAGGCTTCTCCACCAGTATAGACTCTACCAGACTTTTGTTTTATTAATATTCCCTCATCGTCTATACTTAAAACCTTAGCTATTTTAGAATCATCTGGTAATATATCTACTAAAGGTACAAAGTGCTCAGGATCAGTATTTTGATCAAGTTTACTTTTTATATTTTCTTCACTTATATCTAGAATATTTGCAATTTCAGTTACTTTTGCATCTACATTTGATAAGTTAAATTTTGCAGGATAAATCCCTATAGTTTTAATAACACCATCTTGAGCTAATGGGTTTCCATCTTTATCTAATATGCTTCCTCTTTTTGAAAGAGAGGTATTGACTCTTACCTTATCATCTTTATTCATTTGAGGGAAAATCAAACTTTCATCCCATTTAATTTTATATTCTTTATCTTCTTTAACTAGAACTAATTTATAATCTGTAAGTTCAATGGCTCCAGCTATTGTATTCATTTTTAATTTAAATGGAATAGTTATGATACCATCAGATTTTTCTTTATCACCATTAACTTCTAGTGATAAATTATTAGCATCTATGGCAGAAAATATATTAGTATATCGTTTAATAAAATCTTCCTCAGATATGTTTGATTTTGAATCACTAGTTAGCATTTCATACATACCTTTATAATCGCTTTGAACCCATTTATCAGAGTAAGTATCAAGGGCTTTTTGTGCTTTATCTAATTTAGAACACCCGTTAATTAATACTATTAATGATAATAATATAGGGAATATAATAAGTTTTTTAATTTTCATTAAATTCATCTACCTTTCTTAAAATATTCAGTTATTATAAATTATAGCATTAATTGGATATAGTTACATAATATTATTCGATTAAGAGAATTAAAATATTATTTACTAAAGAATTTAAGAAATTATTGAGTTTTTTAATGATATATTTAAATAGAAATGTTTATTAGAGCAGAGTTTTTGTTTTATAAAATAAAAAAGCGCCGAAGCGCTTTATAAATAAATGGGGGATGGGACCTGTATTAAACAGGTTTTGTATCTACATTAGTATTATTTACACAAATAAAATTTTTATACAGAAAATTTAAAAAAATTTTTTAGAATAAAATATTTTTTCAAACAAATAATAATTGTTATCCATTGAATAGATTTTATAATAATGGTATTATGATTAAAAGACAATTAACGTGAGGTGATAAAATGAATATATCATATAAAAGTTTAACTTGTTCAACTGCTGATGCTCTAGTTATATATTTACTAGAAGATAACCTTAGAGTTTCAAATGATGAACTAAATAAAAATATAAAATTTGCAGAAGATAAAGAATTATTTAAAGGAAAAAATGGAGAATTATATACATTTACTAGAGAAGTTAATGATAATATACAAACTGTAATATTAGTTGGATTAGGAAAAGAAGAAAATTTAACTTTAGACAATATAAAAGCTGCTACAGGTAAAGGAATTAAAAAGAGTAAAGAATTAAAAATTAATAATATATTCTTAAGAGTTCCACATACAGAGTCTATAAAGCTAGAGGAAATTATAAAATCTATGGCTTGTTCTGCTAAATTAGCTAACTATACATTTAATAAATACAAGACAGATGCTAAGGAAGAAAAAGAACTTAATGTATCAATAGCAAGATGTGGAATAAAGGAAGCTACTAAGGAAATAGAAGAGGCTATTAATGAAGGTAAAGAAATAGCAGATGGAATCATAATTGCTAGAAACTTAGTTAATGAGCCATCAAATATTATTTATCCAGAAACTTTAGCTAAAAAGGTAGTTGAATTAGGTACTGAAAGTGGATTTGAAGTAGAAGTTAATGGAGTAGATAAAATTAAAGAATTAAAAATGGAAGCATTCTATAATGTTGCTAAGGGATCTGCAAAAGAACCAAAGCTTATAGTTATGAGATATTTTGGAGATAAAGACAATAATGATAAGGTTCTTGGATTAGTAGGTAAGGGTTTAACTTACGATTCAGGTGGATACTCAATAAAGCCAACAGATAGTATGATGGATATGAAAAATGATATGGGTGGAGCAGCTTCAGTTATAGGAGCGATGTCAATTATTGCAAAAAGACAATTAAAGATAAATGTAATTGCAGTTGTTGCAGCATGTGAAAACCTAATATCTGGAGAAGCTTACAAGCCAGGTGAAGTAATAGGATCTATGGCTGGCAAGACTATAGAAATAGTTAATACAGATGCTGAGGGTAGATTAACTTTAGTTGATGCAGTTCATTATATAATTAACAATGAAAATGTTGATGAAGTTATAGATTTAGCTACATTAACAGGTGCTGCATTAGTTGCTCTAGGTGAAACTACAACAGCAGTTGTTACAAATAATGATAAATTCTATGGAGAACTTAAAGCTGCTTCAGAATATACTGGAGAAAAGGTTTGGCAATTACCAGCTTTTGATGAATATAAAAAAATAATTAAGTCTGATATAGCAGATTTAAAAAATAGTGGTGGAAGATTTGCAGGAACAATAACAGCTGGACTATTTATAGAAGCTTTTGTTCAAGACAAACCTTGGTTACACTTAGACATAGCTGGAACTGCTTGGGCATCAAAAAACAGTGATTTAGGAGTAAAAGGTGGAACAGGAACTCCAGTTCATACATTATATGAATTAATAAAGAGAAGAAGTAAATAATTATAATTGAGAATCACTATAAAATAGAGATTTTGGCAATTTAAAATAAACTCTATAGAACAGACTATTTAAAAAGTCTACTCTATAGAGTTTTTTATATTTAGAAGCTTAATCTAAAGATTTTGTTATAATATTAATAGAAAAATTAATATAGCTAATAAAGTGATTAGTACTTAGAGAATTTAAATCTAATAAATTATAATATATTAAATAATAAAATATAAATGCTTAATAAAATTACGAAAGGAGAATTTGCTAGAAAAATGGATAATGAAAATAAAAGTACGTTTAATAATAAAGAGTTAACTAATAGTGAGAATTATTTTGAATCATTAGTTTTAAATGCTATATTAAGTGAAAATGATGATAATTGGAAAAAAGTAAGAGAAGAAAGAATAAAAGAGCTTAAGGATATTTATAAAAGAGATAAATTGGTATTATTCCTGGGAGCAGGAATATCTAAAGAAGCTGGAATAAGCGATTGGAATGATTTGATGTCAGACTTATTAATATTTATGATAATGAATAAGTTAAAAGAAAAAAGTATTAGAATTTCTCCTAAAGAAGCAGATTTTCTTATAAAAAAAATGAAAGAAACAAATAATAAATCACCTTTATTGCAATCAGCATTTATAAAGGCTTCATTAGGAGATTCCTTTGAAGAAAATTTAGCTAACTTACTTTATAAAAATATTAATAATGGAAAGGGAACTTCAGAACTATTAAATAGTATTTCAAGGTTATGTTTAACAAGGAAAAATGGAACTGGAATAAAAGCTATTGTTACATATAATTTTGATGATTTATTAGAAGAAAACTTTAACAAATATAATATACAATATGACTCATTATATAGTGAATTAGATTATACAACTTCATATAAATTGGGAATTTATCATGTACATGGGTTCTTACCTCGTAATCCTAATAAATATCAGCGACTATCTGAAGGATTATTGGTATTTTCAGAAGATAGATATCATAGCCTTTATAATGATCCTTATTCATGGACTAATATAACACAATTAAACTTTTTAAGGGAAAACACTACATTAATGCTTGGGCTATCCTTAACTGATCCTAATTTAAGAAGACTTTTATCAATAAGCAATAGAAAGAATAAGATGAAAAAGCATTATGCAATTATGAGAAAAAAAGATTTTAAGAAATCTCCAGAGGATGATAATATAAAAGGCGATATTCTTAAATCGTTTAATATTATAAATAATGATTTATATGAAAAATCCTTTGAGCAATTAGGAATAAATATTATATGGGTAGATGAGCATGATGATATCCCAGATATAATAGATAGCATTAGAGATATATAATAGTATTAATTAAATAATATTATTATTATAGATACAAATATTGATTTATTAATAAAGAGTATAGTAGCAATGATAAAATAATATTAATTGGAAAATAAGTTCTCTCATAGGGAATATAAACCGTGAAAAAAGACTAGTGATTTCTATAATTTTAATTGTAGAAATCACTAGTCTTTTTTATTTTCTACAAAAATACAAATAGGGAAACCTCATATTGCTGTACAGTTGATCTTTGCAATTAAACAAGCAATGTGAAGTTTCTAACCTTTTATTCAGTATAATATTTATTTTGATATTTTTAGATTTTAAGTTTTAAATGTGATCCATCACAAAATGGAGGATTTTTAGTATGATTACAAGCACATAAATATGTTTTTTCACTTTTTTTAGCAGTAAAAGTTAAAGGAATAAATGATGTCCCTACATGCGCACCATTACAAAAAGGAGCATTTGAACTTTTACCACATGTACACCAAAGGTATGTTTCATTTTCTTTTAATTCTACTAAAATAGGATACTTTTTTGCTATTGAAGTCTTGTCCATAACAATTTCTTCCTTAGGTTTTTTTAACATTTCATCGTATTCAGCTTTTATTTTATCAGCAAGTTGTTGGTCTTGTTTTGCTATATTAATTATATACATTAATATATTCTCAGGATAATTAACATCATCTTTTAAATATGTACTTTCTAATGATTTTCTAGCTAAAGATATTATGGAGTTTTCGTGATGCGCTTGCTTACATTCCTTATAAAATATGCAGATACTTGATATACTTCTAGCAATTAGATCTTTGTTATATACTTTTATATCATTCTTAGGTATTAGTTTAAAACCATCATTAATTATTTGTAGACCATTTTTTTTAGCAGCTTTTACAGAGTTTATGGCAAATCCTATATTACATTTTGATTTTATGCATTCACTTGTCTCATAGAAATTACATTCTAAACAAATCTTATTTAGGCTTTCTTCTATTTTTTCGTAATAACTCATTTTAAAACCCCTTTCCAAGGCTAATAATTAAATATAAATTATTTTCTAAAACAATTAGTGACAATAAACAAACCCTAGTAAACAAGCTGTTTACTAGGGTTTGTTTAATTAGAAATCAGATTGTCCTGTAGTTCTTGGGAATGGTATTACGTCTCTGATGTTTGACATTCCTGTAATGTACATTATTAGTCTTTCAAAACCTAATCCAAATCCAGCGTGCTTAGTTTCTCCGTATTTTCGAAGCTCTAAATACCACCAGTAATCTTCTTCTTTAAGTCCAAGTTCAGTCATTCTCTTAGTTAAGATGTCTAATCTCTCTTCTCTTTGGCTACCACCTATAAGCTCTCCTATACCTGGAACTAAAAGGTCCGTTGCAGCAACTGTTTTACCATCATCATTTAATCTCATGTAGAATGCTTTTATATCCTTTGGATAATCTGTTACAAACAAAGGTCTTTTAAAGTGTTCTTCTGTAAGGTATCTTTCATGTTCTGTTTGTAAGTCAATTCCCCATTCAACAGGATATTCAAATTTCTTATCAGCTTTCTTTAATATTTCAACCGCGTCTGTATAAGTTACCTTTCCAAAGTCAGATGAAATAACATGATTTAATCTGTCTAGGATTCCTTTATCAACAAATTGATTAAAGAATTCCATTTCTTCTGGACACTCAGCTAAAACATATTCTAAAACATACTTAAGCATATCTTCAGCTAATTCCATATCATCTTGTAAATCAGCAAATGCTATTTCAGGTTCTATCATCCAGAACTCTGCAGCATGTCTTGCTGTATTTGAGTTTTCAGCTCTAAAAGTAGGTCCAAAAGTATAAATGTTTCTAAATGCTAATGCATAGCATTCACCATTTAATTGGCCTGATACTGTAAGATTACTTTCTTTACCAAAGAAGTCTTGTTTAAAATCTATAGCGCCTTCTTCAGTTTTTGGAACGTTGTGTAAGTCTAGAGTTGTAACTTTAAACATTTCACCAGCACCTTCAGCATCACTTCCAGTAATTAAAGGTGTGTGAGTATAAACAAAACCTCTTTCTTGGAAGAATTTGTGTATAGCATAAGCGGCTACTGAACGTACTCTAAATACAGCTGAAAATGCATTACTTCTAGGTCTTAAATGAGCTATTGTTCTAAGGTATTCAAAACTATGTCTTTTCTTTTGAAGAGGGTAATCTGATTGAGACATACCTTCTATAACTATTTCATTAGCTTGAATTTCAAAAGGTTGCTTAGCTTCTGGAGTAGCAACTAAAGTACCTATAACGGTTATTGATGAACTAATAGGTAGTTTTGATACTTCCTTAAAATTAGCAAGTTTATTATCAAAAACAACTTGAACATTCTTAAAGAATGTACCATCATTTACTTCAATAAATCCAAAAGCATTTGATGCTCTTAAAGTTTTTATCCAACCAGAAATTTTTATTTCTTTAGATAAATATTCATCTTGATTTCTGTAAAGTGATTTTACTAAACTAACTTTATCCATTATTGTTCCTCCTAAGATAAATTTTTATAAAATAAAAAAACCTCTCATCCCTAAAAAGGGACGAAAGGATAATTTCGCGGTACCACCCAAATTGCTATAAATAGCCACTCAATTGACACAGATAATGTCATTCAAATTATAACGGTTTGACTCCGTCTAAGTCTACTTAAGTGAGACCAAAAATTTTAATTTTGTTAGTCGAACTTACACCTTTAACATAAGGAAAAGGTGATCATTTTTCACTTGTTCGGTTAGAAACTCAGAGATGTTCTTCACTAAAGGCTTCGTATAAGGCTTACACCATTCCTTACTCGCTAAGACTACTTCCGTATAGCTACTCTTCTCATCACAGTAATAAAATTATAATGTTTATTACGATTTTACACCAATTCACTAACATTTGCAACTTTAAATCATAAGATAATTTGAGGAAGCATTTTATGGAGGATTATATGAGCAATAGAGGTTTCTTAGAAGAAAAATTTATTGAATTAAATAAACTAAAAAGCATGCTAGTAACATATCCTGAAGAATACAAGGAAAATATAT
The DNA here is from genome assembly GCF_046581255.1 of Clostridium sp. MB05. Lineage (NCBI taxonomy): Bacteria > Bacillati > Bacillota > Clostridia > Eubacteriales > Clostridiaceae > Clostridium > Clostridium sp. MB05. The sequence goes on from NZ_CP174370.1 coordinate 543,992, forward strand.
TACAAGTTATGGACAAGGTTTGTAATCAAATAAATTCTTATTTGAATGAAGTTACATTTCACAATAAGAAAAGAGATAATGGATTACTTGAATTAACTATAGAAGAATTAGCTAAATATAATGGACAAAATGGTATGCCAACATATATAGCTATAAATGGAACTATATATGATGCTTGTGATATACCTCAATGGAAAGACGGAAAGCATTTTGGTATTAAAGCAGGACGTGACCATAGCAATACTTTTAAAAATTGTCATAATAATAATAAAAAAATTTTATCAAAATTGAGAATAGTAGGACTAGTAAAGTACACAAAAAAATGTACTTAGAAATAATAAAAATTGCTACGCTAAAAAAGTGTAGCAATCTTTATTATTCATTTCCACTTTCATATGATGAAACTAATTGAGCAGGAAATTTAAGCATTTGTGCATCTTTAACGATTCTTTTAAATTCATATTCTAATTCTCTAAATTTAACATCTATATTTTTATTTTCATCAATATTAATTAAGCAATATGTAGCGTTAGGTCTTCCTATTTTAGGCTTACCAACACTTCCAACGTTAATAAAGGTTTTTTGGTCGAACTTTTTGTAAGAAGGAATATGTGTATGAGCACAAACTAACACATCTTCTTTAAGATTTTTCATTATATCTTCTGTATTTTGCCCATCTTGGAAAAGATATTCATTTATTATATTAGGACTACCATGAGTAAATTTAATTTTTACTCCATTTATATCATAGTCTAAAAATGTTGGTAGTTGTGATAAATAATATTTATTTGAGGCTCTAACTTCTTCACATGCCCAAGGAAGTGCAAATGAATTAACTGAATTATCTCTTATAAAAGTAAAGCCTTCATCTACTACTGATGCATCATAGTTTCCCTTTAGACAAGGGATTTCTCTTCTTTTTATTAAAGCAATAACCTCATTTGGATGAGGACCATAGCCAACTAAATCACCAAGGCAAACTATTAAGTCAACTCTTTGTTCATCTATATCCTCTAGTACCTTAAGTAGTGAGTAAATATTTCCGTGTATATCCGAAATTGCAGCTATTTTCATAAGTATATCCTCCTAAATAATATATTCTATATTATATCACTTAAAATATTTAGGATAAATAATTTTAATATGATTATAATAAATAGATATTATTTCATCCATAAGGTATATTATATTTATAGGTTAAAAAAAGGAGGTACAGATATGAAGCTAAATAGAGTACAAAATGTATTAAAAGCTATGGCGGAACAAGGATTAAATCAAATAATAGTATCATCTCCGCCAGCAATTTTTTACTTAACAGGAAAGTGGATTTCACCAGGTGAGAGAATGATTGCTTTATATTTAAACACAAATGGTAATCATAAATTTATAGTTAATAAATTATTTCCTATATATGAGGATTTGGGTGTAGATTTAATTTGGTATTCAGATATAGAGGATCCAATAAACATATTATGCACAGTTGTGGACAAAGAAAAGACCTTAGGTGTGGATAAAAATTGGCCAGCACATTTCTTGATAAAGCTTATGAATAATAATGGGGCAAAAGCTTTTGTTAATTCATCACCTATAATAGATAGATTAAGAATGATAAAAGACCAAGAGGAAATAGCTTTAATGAAAAAGTCTTCTGAAATTAATGATAAGGTTATGCTTGAACTTTGGGATAGCTTAAAAGAAGGAAAAACAGAAAAATATTATGCTAACCTTTTAACTGAATTATATGAAAGTTATGGAGTAAATGAGTTTTCATTTTCACCTATAATTGCTGTTAGTCCTAATGGAGCCGACCCACATCATCATTCTAGTAATGATACTATAAAGAAAGGGCATAGTATAGTTCTAGATATTGGTGGTGTGTACAATTCATATTGTTCAGATATGACAAGAACAGTATTTTTTGGTGAAGCACCTAATGAAAGGCATGCAAAGATTTATAATACAGTTAAGGAAGCAAATCAAAGTGCTATAGGAAAAGTAAAAGAAGGAATGAAATTCTCTGATATAGATAAAGCAGCTAGATCTTATATAGAAGCAGCTGGATATAGTGAATATTTTACTCATAGAACAGGTCATAGTATAGGAATAGAAGACCATGATTTTGGAGACGTTAGTTCTGTAAATAATGAGGAAATAAAAGCAGGTATGATATTTTCTATAGAACCTGGAATATACCTAAAAGATGACGTTGGTGTAAGAATAGAAGATTTAGTATTAGTAACTAAGGATGGGTGCGAAGTATTAAACTCTGTAAGTAAGGAGATAACTATAATTTAAAAATAAGGCTGAGTTTTAGATATTATCTAAAACTCAGCCTTATTATATTTAAAGAAAATTATAATAAATTTTTTAGCTAAATACTAAAATAGTACACCAGCTATTGTTGCTGTTAAGCAGGTTGCTAATACACCACCTATAAGAGCTTTAAAGCCTAGTTTAGCAATAGTAGATTTCTTTTCAGGTGCTAGACCACCTATACCTGCTATTTGAATTGCAATAGAGCTAAAGTTAGCAAATCCACATAAAGCATATGTTAACATCATCACAGTCTTTGGCTGTAGTACATTAGCTGCTATTAATTTTCCAAGCTCAGAGTATGCAACAAATTCATTTAATATTATTTTTTGACCAAGTAAACTACCAGCAGCTGAAATATCTGATAAAGGTACTCCCATAACAAATGCTAATGGAGAGAATAATTTTCCTAAAATCCATTGAAAACTTAACTCAGGAAATCCAAATAAACCCCCTATAGCACCTATTAAGAAATTAACTAAAGCTAATAAGGCTATAAATGCTAGTAACATAGCACCAACATTTAATGCTAATCCTAAGCCATCACTTGCTCCATTTGCAGCAGCTTCAACTAAGTTAGATGAAGTATTTTCAACTACTATATCAGAAGAATTTTTAGTTTTACTTTCTTCTGTTTCTGGAATTATAATTTTTGCTAAAACTAATCCAGCAGGAGCAGCCATTATGCTTGCAGCTAAAAGGTGACCAGCATTAACTCCCATTGCTACGTAGCCAGCCATTACACCACCAGCAACGGTTGCCATTCCACCTATCATTATAGCTAAAAGTTCAGACCTAGTCATATCCTTTACAAAAGGCTTAACAAGAAGTGGAGCTTCAGTTTGACCTAAAAATATGTTTCCAACTGCACTTAATGTTTCAGAACCACTAGTTCCAAGTAACTTAGCTATAAACTTAGCTATAAATTTAACTATAAATTGCATTATTCCAAGGTAGTATAACACTCCCATTAATGCTGAAAAGAATATTATTGTAGGTAAAATTTGAACTACCCACACAAATCCTATTCCACTTACATCGGCAAGTGGTCCAAATAAGAAGTTTGTACCCTCTTTAGTAAAGTCTAGTAGTTTTGTTATTGCACTACTAGCACTTTCAAATACTCTTCTACCAACTGGAACTTTTAATATTAATATAGCAAATATTATTTGTAATCCTAAACCAGATACAACTAAACGCCAATTGATTTTCTTTTTGTTTTCTGAAAGTAAAAAAGCTATTCCTAATATAACAATAATTCCTAGTATTCCAACAAATCTTTCCAAGTTTAATTTCTCCTTCGTTTGGTTATAAATTTTTCTTTAGTAACATAGTTAAAGAATTAAATTACTTCAATTATTTTATTCATAAATGAAGTGAATTTCTCTTTTACCATATTAGATGTTTCTACTACTTCTTCGTGGTTTAAAGGTTGCTCTAAAATTCCAGCAGCCATATTAGTTAAACATGATATTCCTAATACCTTCATTCCTGAATGGTTTGCAATTATTACTTCTGGAGCTGTAGACATACCTACTGCATCACCACCAAGTATTCTTGCCATTCTAACTTCAGCAGGAGTTTCGTAAGTAGGACCACTAAACATCATATATACACCTTGCTTAATATCAATGTTTAGATCTTTTGCAACTTCTAAAGCCTTACTTCTAAGCTCTGGATCGTATGCAGTAGACATATCTGGGAATCTAGGTCCAAACTCTTTAAGGTTTCTACCTATTAGAGGGTTATCTCCAGAGAAGTTTATGTGATCAGTTATAAGCATTAAATCTCCAGGTTTAAAGCTTGTGTTAGCAGCTCCAGCAGCGTTAGTAACGATTAATTTATTAACTCCAATTAATTTCATTACTCTAACTGGGAAAGTTACTTCGTTATAGCAGTATCCCTCATAGTAATGGAATCTACCTTGCATTGCAACAACACATTTTCCATTTAACATACCTATAACTAATCTTCCAGCATGACCTTCAACAGTTGATATTGGAAAGTGTGGAAGGTCTTCATAAGGGTAAAATTCAGGATTTTCTATAGAGTCAGCTAATGATCCTAATCCAGATCCTAAAATTAAACCGATTTCAGGTTTGTATTTAGATTTTTGTAATATAAAATCTGCAGCACTTTGAATTTTGTTTGATAATTCCATGAAATCACCTCTACTCTAAAATTTGTATTTTATATAATTTTAAATATATAAGAATATTATATAAAAATACTTATAGTTCTCGTAAATTATAAAATAAACCTAGATAAAAATAAATATAAAAAGCAAACAATATCAATATTATTAGGATATTAGTCAAAAGAAAACAAAATAAATACTATAAGGAAATAGAACAATACCAAATAATATTAGCATATAAGTTCTATATCCATATAGTATTTACTAATAAAGTAATAATATAAGTAAAAATTTGATATCTATTATTTTAAAATTAAGTCGGCAACTTTAACTACATCTCCAGCACCAATAGTTAAAACAATGTCATCTTTAGTGATTTTACTTTTTAAATAATTAGCAGCTTCTTTGTGACTGTGAACATTAATACACTTTATACCTTTAGCTCTTATTGCATCTCCAAGATCATTAGAGCTTACAATTCCAGTATCTTTTTCTCTTGCTGCATATATATCCATAAGTAGCAGTTCATCTGAGTTAGAAAAGCATTCAGTAAAATCATTAAATAATGTTTTTGTTCTTGTATAAGTATGAGGTTGAAATACTGCATAAATATTTTTGTGTGGAATTATATTAGCAGTATCTAAAGTAGCTTTAATTTCTACTGGATGATGTGCATAGTCATCTATTATAGTTGAGCCATTAAATTCCCCTTTGTATTCAAATCTTTTATGAGCTCCCTTACATTCAGCTAATCCTTCAATTATTGAAGAATGAGGCAATTTAAATATTAATCCAACACAAATAGTTGATAAGGCATTTAATATATTGTGTTTACCTGTAGTATTTAGTGTAATATCAAATAACTCTATGTTATCTCTGCACACAGTAAAACTAGCACAGCCTTTATTATTAAAGGAAATATTTTTAGCTGTTACATCACCTTTATTTATTCCGTAGCTAATAGTATTACAATGAGCTTTATTTAATATTTCATTTACATTTTCATCTTCACAATATCCGATTAAATATCCATCAGAAGGAATTATATTAGAGAACTTTTCAAAAGTCTCTTTTATATGATTTAGATCTCTGTAGTAATCTAAATGATCTGCATCTATATTTAAAATTATTCCTATATAAGGATAGAATTTTAAAAATGATTCTTTATATTCACAAGCTTCTGTTAGGAAGTACTCACTGTTTCCAATTTTAAAGTTTCCATCTATTACATCTAAATCTCCACCAACTAGTATAGTAGGATCTAAATTTGCTTTTAAGGTTATATGAGAAAGCATGGATGTACAAGTTGTCTTTCCATGAGTACCGGAAACAGCAACATTATATTTATGTCCATTCATAATTAAACCTAAAAATTCTGCTCTGTCCATCATCTCTATTTCTTTTTCCTTAGCCTCTAATATCTCAGGGTTATCTGATGGAATAGCAGCTGTATAAACTACTAAGTCAACATTTTTCAAGTTATTTCTATTATGACCTATGTAAATTTCAGCACCTTCAGATTTTAATTTATTAGTAATGCCAGATTCTTTCGAATCAGAACCGGATACCTTAAACCCCTTAGTTAATAAAACAGCAGCAAGACCGCTCATGCTAACTCCGCCAATACCTATAAAATGAACCTTCTTATTTAAATCTTTGTTAAGATCAAAAGACAAAAAAATCAACCCCTTTATTATTAAGAATTATTTACAAGCTTATTATAAATAGTTTTCACCTTATAATTATATACAAATTTAAGAAAATGAACACATAAAAAAGCAGTATATTAAATAATTTAGTGAAAAACATTAAAAAAAGTGACAATTATAAATAAATTTAGAGAGATAACTGTTTAAAATGTATTGATATTGAGAAGGATATAGAATAAAATATGAATATTAGATGCTTGAAATCAACGAATAATTCGGAAAAAATAAAGATGTGGGTGATATATTTTGGAAAAGTTAAGCAGAAATAGTAGAGTAGTAGCTATTACAAAAATTTTAACTGAAAATCCCAATAAGGTTATAGGATTAAATAAATTTTCAGATTTATTAAATGCAGCAAAGTCGACTATAAGTGAAGATATAGTGATAGTTAGAGAAGTTTTAGAAAAATTAGAAATGGGAAGAGTTGAAACTATATCAGGTGCAGCAGGGGGAATAAAATATATTCCTAGAATAGAAACTGAAAGCAGAAAAAAATTTGCAGAGGATATTTGTGAACTTTTAAAGGATGAGAGTAGAATAGTTCCAGGGAATTTTATATACATGACAGATTTAATGTATAATCCTCAAATAATAAGTAAGGCAGGAGTTATTTTATCTACAGAATTTTATGATAAGGAAGTAGATTATGTAGTAACAGTAGAAACAAAAGGTATTCCGCTTGCTTATGAAGTTGCAAGGAATTTAGGTATTCCATTAGTTATAATAAGAAGAGATAGCAAAGTAACAGAGGGATCTACTGTTACAATAAATTATGTATCAGGTACTAGTGGAAGAATTCAACAGATGTCACTTTCAAAGAAGTCTATGAAAGCTAAAAGTAAATGTATATTTATAGATGACTTCTTAAGAGGTGGTGGTACAGCTCAAGGAATAAAGGATTTATTAAAAGAGTTTGAAAGTGAGTTAATAGGAATAGGAGTGTTAGTAGATAATATAGGTGTATTACAAAAGAGAGTTTCAGATTATATATCTATAGTTGAACTTAAACATTTAGGGGAGTCAAAAGATTTAGAGGTTAGGCCTTCAAATATTATTATATAAAAATATATTCTTTGCTAATATAGATGGAAAATTGTAAAATTTGAAAAAATTTAAAAAATTTAAAAATAAAAAAAGGATTTTTATGTTTTTTATAGAATTTATTATCTATCAGAGCAACGGAGGTGTAGTGCAATGACAATAACTGATGTAAGAATTAGAAAGATAGCTTCAGATGGAAAGATGAAAGCTATAGTTTCTGTTACATTTGACAACGAATTTGTAGTTCATGACATCAAGGTAATCGAAGGACAAAATGGATTATTTATAGCTATGCCAAGTAGAAAGACACCAGATGGAGAGTTTAAGGATATAGCGCATCCTATTAACACAGACACTAGAGAAAAGATTCAGACGTCAATACTTGAAGCTTATGAAAAAGCTAGAGTTGAAGATGAAGCTGAAGTTATAGTTGGCTAATTTATATTGTTTAAAAATAAAAGGGGTATGCCCTTTTATTTTTTTTGTCATATTTTAGAGAAGTGTTTGTATATTAAATTGTATTTTAGCAATAAATTGATATAAAGATATGTAATGGGATAAATAAGGTTGAAATACTTATTCTAATACAATATAATATAATGAGATGTTTACGAATGTTTTTTAAATTAATTATAAATTTGTCCTTAACATTTTATAGTGAGGTGTTTTTTATGTATAAGTGTGCATTAATTTTAGCAGCTGGTCAAGGAACAAGAATAAAATCCGACTTACCAAAGGTTCTACATAAAGTTTGTGGAAAAGAGATGGTAAATCATGTTATAGATACTATGAGAAAAGCTAACATAGAAGATATGGATGTAATTATTGGAAAGGGAGCAGAGTTAGTAAAAGAAAAAACTGCTTTAAAAAATGTTAGTTATTCATTACAAGAAGAGCAATTAGGTACAGGTCATGCTGTAAAATGTGCTATTGAATTTTTAAAAGGAAAAAAAGGTGTTGTAGGTGTTTTTTGCGGAGATGCACCTTTAATTAAGCCAGAAACAGTTGAAAGTTTATTTAAAACACATATAGAAAATAATAATAGTGCTACATTATTAAGTTCAATAGTTGATGATCCAACTGGTTATGGAAGAGTTGTAAGAGCAAATGACGAGGTTTTAAAAATTGTTGAACATAAAGATTGCACTGAAGAAGAATTAAAAATAAATGAAATGAATGCAGCTATATATTGCTTTGATATAGAATTACTACTAAATTCTTTAGATAAATTATCAAATAATAATAATCAAGGTGAATACTATTTAACAGATGTTATTGGAATTTTAAAAGAAGAAGGTAAAAAGGTTGGGGCTGTTGTAATAGACTATGAGGAAACTATAGGTGTTAATTCAAGGGCTCAACTAGCGCAAGCAGAAGAAATTTTAAGAAAAAGAATAAATTTAAGACACATGATAAATGGTGTAACATTAATAGATCCAAATTCTACATATATAGGTGATGATGTTGAGATTGAAAGAGATACTATAATATATCCAGGTAATGTTATAGAAGGAAATACTAAAATTGGAGAAGGTGTTATATTATATCCAAACTCAAGAATTTCCAATAGTATTATTTCAAATAATGTTGAAATACAATCGTCAGTTATTATAGATAGTAAAATTGGGGAAAGAACAACTGTTGGTCCATTTGCGTACATAAGACCAGAATCAGTAATTGGAAGTGGTGCTAGAATAGGTGATTTTGTAGAGATTAAAAAATCAACTATAGGTGACAATACAAAAGTATCACATTTAACTTACATAGGAGATGCTTCAGTAGGGGAAAATTGTAATTTTGGTTGTGGAACAGTAGTTGTTAATTATGATGGACAAAAGAAACATAAAACAGAAATAGGGAATAATAGTTTTATAGGTTGTAATGCAAATTTAGTATCACCAGTTAAAGTAGGAGATAATACCTATATAGCAGCAGGATCAACTATAACTAACGATGTAAAAGAAGGAGAACTTGCAGTTGCAAGAGCGAAACAAAGAAATATCGAAGGTTGGGTTGATAAAAAAGGTCTTACTAACAAATAGTTATTTAGATAAACAAAAGTGCCAAAAATTTAAGGAGGTCTTCACACAATGATAACCCATGGAAAAAATATTAAAATATTTACTGGAAACTCACATCCAGAATTAGCAAAAGAAATTGCAGATATTTTAGGATTGCCACTAGGTAAAGCTAAAGTTTCAACATTTAGTGATGGAGAAATATCAGTTGATATAGCAGAAACTGTAAGAGGAACAGATGTATTTTTAGTACAATCAACTAGCTCGCCTGTTAATAATAATTTAATGGAGCTTTTAATAATGATAGATGCATTTAAGAGAGCTTCAGCTGGAAGAATTACAGTTGTTATGCCTTACTATGGATATGCAAGACAAGATAGAAAGGCTAAGTCAAGAGATCCAATAACAGCTAAACTAGTTGCAGATTTATTAACAGCAGCAGGAGCTCACAGAGTGTTAACTATGGATTTACATGCAGCACAAATACAAGGATACTTTAATATACCAGTTGATCATCTATTAGGATCACCAATTTTAGCAAAATACTTTGTAGAAAAGGGATTTGATGATAGAGATGATGTTGTAGTTGTTTCACCTGACTTAGGAAGTGTAACTAGAGCGAGAAAATTTGCAGATAGATTACATGCACCAATAGCAATTATAGATAAGAGAAGACCGAAGGCAAATGTATCAGAAATAATGAACATAATAGGTGACATTGAAGGCAAGAAGTGTATATTAATAGATGATATGATAGATACTGCAGGAACTATTGCAAATGCAGCAAATGCTTTAAAGGATTTAGGAGCAACAAATGTATATGCATGCTGCACTCATGGAGTTTTATCAGGTCCTGCCTTTGAAAGAATAAATGACTCTTCTATCGAAGAATTAGTTATGCTAAATACAGTTAAATTACCTGAAAAAGATAATTTAGTAAAGTTTAAGGCGTTATCAGTTGCACCATTATTTGCAGAAGCAATAAAAAGAATATATGATGATGAACCGATAAGTAAACTATTTGAAGTTTAATACATAATAGGATAAAAGCCCTCTAAGAAGCACAAACTTTTTAGGGGCTTTTTAATTACAAATAATAGTTAATAAATTGTTACAATTATTAATTATTATTTATAATTAATGTAAAAAGCTAAAAATAAGATATAAATCAATTATAATAAAAATAAGGAGAGTGTTATTATGGATAATAGATTAGGTAGAGTATTAATTGTAGATGATGATGAAAATATATGTGAAGTTATAAATATGTATTTATTAAGTTCTGGGTATGAAACAAGAATTTGTCATAATGGAAGAGAAGCTAGTAGTATTTTTGATGAGTTTGAGCCAGATTTAGTGCTTTTAGATATTATGTTACCAGGTATGGATGGAATAGAAGTTTTAAAGTGGATTAGAAAGTTTAGTCAAATACCTGTAATTATGTTAACTGCGAAAGGAGATACTTTCGATAAGGTTTTAGCCTTAGAATTAGGAGCAGATGACTATGTAGTAAAGCCTTTTGAGCCGAAAGAGTTGTTAGCAAGAGTTAAAGCAGTTATGAGGAGATATAATTATGATGAAAAAGACACTGAGGTAGTTAATTATCCTGACTTAGTTGTAGATTCAGCTTCTTATAATGTTATATATAAAGATGTAGAAATAAAAATGCCTCCTAAAGAATTTGAATTACTTCATTATTTAGCAAGTAATAAAAATAAAGTCTTTACAAGAGAACAATTGCTTTGTGAGGTTTGGGGGTATGATTATCCAGGTGATTCTAGGACGGTGGATGTTCATATTAAAAGATTAAGAGAAAAAATTAGTGGTGGAGATAACTGGCAAATAGAGACAGTTTGGGGAGTTGGATATAAATTTGAGGTGAAATAATGAAGAGAAAAAGTGTTATATACAAAATTTTAATTGCTTTTTCATCTATTACTTCAATAATACTAATATTAGTGGGAATGATTATATCAGCATTTATTAATAGAGAATATTTAAATAAAAGAACTGAGCTTGCAAATAAGTATATAGACTTAATTCAAGATTCTACATTAGAATATTTAAATCAGAATAATGAAACTTCATATGATGATTTAAGAAATACAATGAAGATGGTTAAGATATCAGTTAATATGGACTCTATAATTTTAGATAATCAAGGTTATGTATATGCTGTATCTAATGATAACCTTTCTTATTTAAAATATAGTAAGCTAAGTATATCGGATTCAGAGATGAAACTATTAAAATCTGGACAAATGATAGAAAAAGAGTTTTTTGATAAGGATAACAAAAAACTTAAATCATACTCAAAACCATTATTTAATGAAGAGAATTTTAATGGATCAGTAGTTCTTATAGAAAATAATCAAAATATTAGTGAATCAAAAAAAATATATATTATAATTTGGATATCTGTAATAGTTGCAGTTATCTTGTCTAGCATAGTAACTTATTACTTCGCTCAGAAAATATTAATAAATCCTTTATCTGAAATAAATAATGCTGCCAAAAGGTTAGCTAAAGGAGAAGTTGAAAAGAGAGTTTATATAGATTCTCAAGACGAAATAGGTGAGCTAGCTAATTCATTTAACATAATGGCAGAATCTTTAGAGAAAGTAGATAACATAAGGAGAGAATTTATTTCAAATGTATCTCATGAATTAAGGTCACCTATAACCTCTATTAAGGGTTTTATAACAGGGATTATAGATGGAGTTATTCCTAAAGATAAAGAAAACTACTATTTAAATATCGTAAATGATGAAGTTTGCAGACTATCAAGACTTGTGAATGACCTTTTAGATATATCATCTATGGAGTCAGGAAAATTTAATTTGAATATTGTTAAATTAGATATAAATGAAATTATCACTTTATGTACCTTAAATTTAGAAGGAAAGATAAAGCAAAAGAAAATTAATGTTGAAGTAATATTTAATAATAGTCATGAGTATTGTATTGCAGATAGAGATAGAATAATACAAGTTGTAACTAATCTTCTTGAAAATGCAATAAAGTATGGAATGGAAAGTGGAAAAATTCAAATAGAAACATATGCTAAAGGTGAATTGGTTTATGTAAGTATATTTAATAGTGGGCCTAATATTTCCAAAGAAGATATAAATAAAATATGGGATAGATTCTATAAAAGGGATAAGTCTAGAACAAACAAAGTAAGTACTGGCCTAGGGTTGCCTATTGTTAGATTAATATTATCACAGCATAATCAGGATATTTGGGTTAATAATATTCCTGATAAAGGTGTTAAATTCACATTTACTCTTAGAAGACAGGTTAAGTAGAGAGACACAGTATAGGAGGAATGAAATCTATGAATAAAAATATAAAAGACAAACTAAAAAATAAAGAAAAATTTATGGATGAAAGTTTTCCTTCAATACAGTTTAAGAGGAAAAAAATAAAATCTAACATTAAGATAGGTAGCAAGATTATATGTTTATTTATTATAGCTGGATTATCAGGAGTATTGTTTTCTAATTTAATTATAGAAAAAAAATATAAAGATATGTCTAATAAAATAAATAAAAATATAGAAAATGGTGCTTCTTCTATAGATTACTCTAGATTGGCAGAAAAGTTAAAAAAGTCATTAGTTACAATAAGTGATAGTAAAGAGCATTTAACTGAAAACTTATATTTTGATAATAATTCAACAGGAATAATAATAGATAATGATGGAAAAATATTAACAAATTATTCTAAGGTAAAAGATTTAAGTCAAATATATGTTAAGTTATCATCAATTGATAGTGAACCAATTAGTGCAGAATTTATTGTAGGAAATGAAGAACTTGATATGGCAATAATACAAGTCAATTATAGTAATGAATTAGTACCAATTAAATTTGCTTCAAAATCAGAGAAATTTGAAGGGCAAAAAATTGCTCTTATCAGCAACTCAGTAGGTGATGACTATATAGATAATATAATACCAGGGATTATTACATCAACTAATAGAAATTTGAAAATAAAAAATAATACTTATGAATTATTGGAGCTTAATACACCAATAACACCTATAAATACAGGTGGAATAATAAGTAATTTAAATGGAGAGCTTATAGGAATTGCTAGCTATAAGATAACTAGTGATATGAAACAAAATGGATTATATTATGCTGTTGATGTAAGTTCCTTAGAGGAGATAATAAATTCTACAAATGAAGTTAAAGATATACTTGGTGTTTTAGAAGGTGGCTTCATTAATGGAAAAGATAGATTTACTGTAGTTGGTTTTTATGTAGCGCGTATAAAGCGTGATAGCAATTCATATAAATCAGGACTAAGGCCTACTGATATAATATTTAATATAGATGGAAATGAAATAACAAGTATAAATCAAGTATCTAAAATACTAAAAAATAAAAAAGATGGAGATACTTTAAATTGTAAGGTAATGAGAGATGGGGAAGTCAGAAATCTACAAATAAAACTAGATAGTATTAGCCAATAGATGTATAATAGTTGCAACTCAATTAAAGGGTTGCAATTTTATTTTAAAGGACTTTTATTATTGTAAAAAAATAGTATAATAATAAATATGCCGATAGTAATTAGGAGGTTTCAGGATATGTTTTTAATTGTTGGACTAGGAAATCCAGGAAAGGAATACGAAGGCACTAGACATAATATAGGATTTGAAGCTATAGATTATATTTCAAATAAGTATAATATAGATATAAATAGGATAAAATTTAAAGGGGTATACGGTGAAGGCTTTATAAATAATAATAAAGTTATTTTATTAAAACCTACTACATATATGAATTTAAGTGGAGAAAGTATAAGAGAAGTTATGAATTTCTATAAACTAAAAGATGATGAAGTTATAGTGATTTATGATGATATTAGTTTAGAGATTGGAAAACTAAGAATTAGAGAAAAGGGAAGTGCAGGGGGGCACAATGGCATTAAAAGTATAATAGCTAACATAGGTGGAGATGTTTTCCCAAGGATTAAGATAGGCGTAGGACAACCTAATGGTGATTTAGTTTCGCATGTTTTAGGTAGGTTTAGTAAGGAAGAATCAGAAGTCTTAATGGAAGTTATAGAAGCTTCTTTAATTGGTGTAGAAGGAATAATTAAAGATGGAACTAAGGAAGCAATGAATAAATTAAATGGTTTTAAAGCATCAAAAAAACAATAGATTAAGGACGGTGTAGATTAATGAGATTAAAGGGGGTATTGCAGCCTTTAAGGGACAGCTCTGCTTTTAATGAAATAATATCAAGTATTAAGAAAAAAAGATACCCAATTAATATAAATGGATTATCAGATTCAGGAAAAAGCTATAGTATTTATGGAATATACGAAAACTTAGAATCATCCATGATAATACTTACTCATAGTGATATGGAAGCTAAAAATATATATGAAGATTTGAGCTTTTATACAAATGATATTTACTACTTTCCTGCAAAAGAAGTAGTTTTTTATAATATAGACGCTATTTCAGGAGATTTAAGATGGGCTAGATTAAAAGTAATTAAGGAAATTTTAAATAACAAAAATAAAATAATAGTGACATCTATAGATTCACTAACCTCTGTTTATACTCCAAAGGAATTATTTTTAGAGTACACTTTTAAACTTGAGGTTGATGATGAGGTTAACTTTAAGGAGTTATCTAAAAAGCTAGTAGAAAGTGGTTATGAAAGAGTAGAGGCAGTAGAAGGAAAAGGTGAGTTTTCTTTAAGAGGAGGAATACTAGATGTATTTCCACCAACTTCTACTTACCCATATAGAATAGAGCTTTTTGGAGATTTTATAGAATCTATAAGAACTTTTAATACAGAATCTCAAAGAAGTATTGAGAAGGTTAACAGTGTAGAGATATTTCCAGCTAAAGAAGTTATCTTAAGTGAAGAATCCTTAAGCAGAGGAAAAGAAAATATGCTTAGAGAATTAGAAGTTATTAAAGCTTCTTCTAATGAAAAGGATGAAAGAATTCAAAAGTTGGAATCTATAGTAAATGCTAATATAGAATCACTAATTGAAACTTTGACATTTGAAACTTTAGATAGTTATTTACCTTATTTTTATGATAAGCCAGATAGCTTTTTTAACTATGTAAAAGACTATGAATATATAGTGGATGATGTTAAAAAATGTGAAGGAAAGTTAGAAAGCTGCTATTTTGAATTTAATGAAAACTATGAAGCCTTTTTGCAAAGAGGTGGTATTTTACCTTCACAAAATAAGCTTTTAATAGAAAAAGAAAAATTAATTGAAAATCTAGAAACACAAAAAGTTATAACTTTAGATGTATTTGCAGTTAATACCAAGATGTTAAATCCAATAGACAGATACTCAATTAAGGAAATCACACTTAATAGTTACCAAGGTCAATTAGACTTATTAATAGAGGATATCAAAGATAAGAAGTCAAAGGGATACAAAACAATAATATTATCAGGAACAAGAACAAGAGGAGAGAGACTTGTAAATACATTAAGAGATAGAGAGATAGAAAGTTCATATAGAGAGGATATAAAATCAATAGAATTTGGGGAGGTTGTAATAACTTTTGGAAACTTACTAAAAGGATTTGAATACCCAGATTTAAAGTTATGCATAATTTCTGATAAAGATGTTTTTGGAGAAGCTAAAAGAAAAATATCCCGAAAAGCGAGTGCAAGAAAAGGCATAGCAAAGATAAAAAGTTTCGCAGAGCTTAAACTTGGAGATTATGTTGTTCATGCTAATCATGGTGTGGGTGTCTATAAAGGTATAAAGCAAATTGAAGTAGGAGGCCATAAGAGGGACTACTTAGATATTGTCTATGATAAAGGTGATAAGTTATATGTGCCTGTTGATCAACTTGACTTAGTTCAAAAATATATAGGGAGTGAAGGTAAGACTCCTAAGGTAAATAAACTTGGAAGTAATGAGTGGAACAAGGCAAAGGCAAAGGTTAAAAAGTCAATAAATGAAATAGCAGAAGACTTAGTAAAGCTTTATGCAGCAAGAGCCACATTAAAAGGGCATAAATTTAGAAAAGATACAGAATGGCAAAAACAATTTGAAGATGAATTTCCATTTGAAGAAACACCAGACCAACTAACATCTCTGGAAGAAATAAAGGTAGATATGGAATCAGATAAGCCTATGGATAGACTTTTGTGTGGTGATGTTGGTTATGGAAAAACGGAAGTAGCTATTAGAGCAGCATTTAAGGCTGTTATGGATGGAAAGCAAGTGGCATTTTTAGTTCCTACCACTATATTAGC
The DNA here is from genome assembly GCF_046581255.1 of Clostridium sp. MB05. NCBI lineage: Bacteria > Bacillati > Bacillota > Clostridia > Eubacteriales > Clostridiaceae > Clostridium > Clostridium sp. MB05. Next base: position 560,466 of record NZ_CP174370.1, read on the forward strand.
GGAGCAGCATTATAAAAATATGACAAAAAGATTTTCAGATTTCCCAATAAAAATAGATATGATAAGTAGATTTAGAAGTGCAAAAGAACAAAAGAGCACACTTCAATCTGCTAAAGAAGGAAATGTTGACTTATTAATAGGAACACATAGACTTGTTTCTAAAGATATTGTATTTAAAGATTTAGGTCTTTTAATAATAGATGAGGAACAAAGATTTGGAGTTGCTCAAAAGGAAAAGATAAAGAGCCTAAAGAAAAATGTAGATGTGTTAACTTTAAGTGCAACGCCAATACCTAGAACTTTGCATATGTCATTAACAGGAGCAAGAGATATATCTGTAATAGAAACTCCACCTGAAGAAAGATATCCAATTCAAACTTATGTAGTTGAGCAAAATGATCAACTGGTAAGAGATGCAATATTAAGAGAAGTAAATAGAAGTGGCCAAGTTTACTATGTATATAACAGAGTTGAAAGTATAGAAGGAATGGCTAAATATATAAGTGAGCTAGTGCCTGAATGTAAGGTTGGAATTATACATGGGCAAATGACAGAAAGACAGTTAGAAAAAGAAATGGTAAGTTTCATGAATAGGGAATATGATATATTAGTTTGTACTACAATTATAGAAACTGGTATAGATATACCAAATGTTAATACTATGATAATTCATGATTCAGATAAGATGGGATTATCACAGCTTTATCAACTAAGAGGTAGAGTAGGAAGATCCAATAGAATAGCATATGCATATTTTATGTACACAAAAGATAAAATTTTAACAGAAGTAGCTGAAAAGAGATTGAAGGCGCTTAAAGATTTTACAGAACTAGGATCTGGATTCAAGATAGCCATGAGAGATTTAGAGATTAGAGGAGCAGGAAATATGATGGGCTCATCTCAACATGGACATATGGCTGCAATAGGGTATGATTTATATTGTAGAATGCTAGAAGATACAATAAAAATTATAAAGGGAGAAATAGAAAAGGAACCTATTGAAACAACAGTTGATATAAAAGTAGATGCATATATACCAGGAACTTATATTGAAGATGAAATACAAAAGATAGAGGTTTATAAAAAGATTGCTGCAATAGATGGATTAGAAGACTACATGGATATAAAATCTGAATTAGAAGATAGATATTCAGAAGTTCCAGAACCTGTTTATAATTTAATGGATATAGCTTATATAAAGAGTAGAGCTAAAATTCTTTCTATAGAAGAAATAAAAGAAACGCCAAAAGAGGTTAAATTTATATTTGCAGAGGGAATTAGAGATTTAAACAGTATATATAAGTATTTACTAGAAAACTACAAAGATAAAGTGTTCTTAATGTTTGGTGAAAAACCTTATTTTGCAGTAAGAGATTCAGAGATTAAGAAAACTTCTTTAGCATTTTATAAAGAAATGTTGGATAATTTAACAAAAAATATGTAAAGATATTTTTATAAATTGAATAACTGTCACAATATTGATATACTAATTAAGTATAATGGTATTGAAACAAATTAAATGAGAAATGAGGGAACATCATTGATTAAAATTAAAAAAATTATAGCTGCAGGAGCTTTAAGTATATTTGCTTTTTCAGCAGTTGGATGTGAAATGATACAAAAGACACCAGAAGCAATTAAAAACACAGTTGTAGCAAAGGTGGGGAATACTAAGATTACAAAGGGAGATGTAGATGAAATTGTAAATCCATATATGGAACAACAATATGGAAAAGATTTTGAAAAAAATGCTCAGCTTGCAGAACAAATAAAAACTGTGAAAACTCAAGCTTTAAACATGTTAGTTGACGAAAAAATCATGACGAAAAAAGCTGAAGACCTAGGTTTAGCTCCAACTCAAGAAGAAGTTGATACTGAAACTAAAAAGTATATTGATAGTATAAAGGCAAATTATGGCGGAGAAGAAGGATTGAATAAAGCTCTTGAAGCTACTGGTATGACATTAGATGAATATACTACTAAGCTTAGTGAAGGTATGAAAAATCAATTAATATCAACTAAGGTGGCAGAAGAGATATTTAAAGATATAAATATATCTGATGAAGATATAAAAACATATTATGATGAAAATAAAGATAGTTTCGGGGAGGCTAATGTAGCCCATATATTAATATCTGATGAAGCAAAGGCTAAAGAAATAAGAGAAAGAGCTGCAAAGGGTGAAGATTTTGCTGCTTTAGCAAAAGAATTTTCAGAAGATCCAGGAACAAAAGATGCTGGTGGAAGTTTAGGAGTTGTACCTTATAATTCAACTCAATATGTTGCAGAATTCGTGGCTGGCGTTAAAAACCTTAAAGAGGGAGAAATATCAGAACCAGTAAAGAGTAAGTTTGGATATCATATAATTAAAGCAACAGATGTAAAACAAAAGACTTTTGATGAATCAAAAGACTCTATAAAAACTACTTTAGAGAATCAAAAGAAGAATGAAGTGTATAAAGATTCGCTTGAACAATGGAAAAAAGATTATAAGGTAAAGACATACGAAGATAAACTTTAGTAAACTAAATAAGCCTAGCTAATTTATATAAAAATTAGCTGGGCTTATTTTTATATAAACTTTCAAATATTGAATTTTATAAAATTTGGTTATATGGGTATAAAATTTCTAAGAAGTCAAATAATAATATTGCAACTAATTATTATTAATAAAAGGAGGTATCTCACAATAATGAAGGCAACAGGAATTGTTAGACGTATTGATGACTTAGGCAGAGTTGTTATACCAAAAGAAATAAGAAGAACTTTAAGAATTAGAGAAGGTGATCCGCTAGAGATTTTCACTGATAGAGAAGGTGGGGTTATTTTAAAAAAATATTCACCAATTGGAGAATTAACAGATTTCTCTAAAGAATATGCAGAAAGCTTACAACAAGCAATTGGACATATTGTTTTAATAGCAGACAAAGATGCATTTATATCAGTTAGCGGTGCTCCTAAGCGAGATTATATGGAAAGAAAGGTTAGCGTAGAACTAGAAAAAATAATGGAAGATAGAAGAGCTATACTTATAACAGAACAATCAAAAACTATTCCATTACATAATGATGATGAAGCAGGAAAATATGCTAGCCAAGTAATATCTCCAATAATAGCAGAAGGCGATGCAATTGGAGCAGTAATAATATTATCTAAAGAATCTGGAGAAAAGCTGGGAGAAGTAGAATTAAAGTTATCTGAAACAGCTTCAGCTTTCTTAGGTAAGCAAATGGAACAATAAAAATAAATATTTAATCAAATATAAAGTTATCAATAAAATAAAGTAATAATACCTCTAAACTTACAATACAAATTTACTAAAGCCTATTTGAAGTTTGGAGGTATTTTATGAGAAAACAATCATTAATTAAAGCAAGTTTAGTGCTTGGAATAGCCGGAATAGTTGCAAGATTTCTAGGATTATTTTTTAGATGGCCATTAATAATGCTTATAGGAGACGAAGGTGTTGGATACTATCAAATGTCATATCCGCTATATATGTTTTTCGTTGCTATGGCATCAGGAGTACCAGTAGCTATTTCAAAAATGATATCAGAAAAAAAAGCAAAGGGAGATATACAAGGAGTCTTTGAAATTGTAAAGGAATCAACAATTTTAATGATGTTTTTAGGTGTTGGTACAACCCTTATATTATTCTTTTTTGCTAAACCTATTATTAATTTTGTTCAATGGGATGCAAAATCATATTATGCATTACTTGGAATCTCCTTTGCACCATTTATAATATCTATAATGACAATATATAGAGGTTTTTTTCAAGGATTACAAAATATGACTCCATCGGGAGTATCCCAAATACTTGAACAAATAGGAAGAGTTATAATAGGAGTTGGACTTGCCATATTACTTTTACCAAAGGGAATAGAATATGCAGCAGGGGGAGCAGCCTTTGGTGCAGCAGCAGGAGGAGTAATAGGAGCAACATATCTTTATGAAAAATACAAAAAAGTAAAGAAACAAATGTGGAATAAAAAAGTTAAAAGCAATCCAGAAGTATTGACTTCTATATTAAAGATAGCATTACCTATTTCTGTAGGTACAACTGTTGGAACAATCATGAGTTTAATTGACTCTATATTAGTTCCTCAAAAGCTTTTACAAGCAGGATTAACCTCAGAAGGAGCAACGATTTTATATGCTCAATTAACAGGGAAAGCAAATGTAATAACAAATATACCACTAACATTATCTATGGCATTAGGAACTTCTTTAATTCCTATAATAGCAGAAAATTATATAATGAATAAAAGAAAGGATTTAGAATCGAAAGTTCAATTGTCATTAAAGTTATCTATGTTAATAGCGATGCCTTGTACTATGGGATTGTTTTTCTTAGCAGGACCTATAATGAAAGTTATATTCCCTGGCAAATGGGATGGCATATTAATACTTAAGTATTTAGCTTTATCTGTTCCTTTTATAATAATAACTCAAACAACAACATCTATTATGCAAGGAATAGGTCATTATATAAGACCTATAATAAATTTGTTTATAGGATGTATAGTAAAGGTTATATTAACCTTTACACTAGTACCAATGGCTAATATTAATATATATGGAGCTGTAATAGCAAGCATATCAGCATACCTAGTATCAACTATATTAAATTTAGTATCACTAAAAAAGAGATTGAAACTAAGGTTAAGTATATATCAAACATTTATTAAGCCAATTATTGCTTCCTTAGCTATGATAGCTGGCGTATTAGCCACATATTTATTTTTATTTAATAAGACATCTAGCAATGGATTTTCTTGCTTAGTAGCTATATTTTTGGGTATTATTATATATATGGTATTAATACTAATATTAAAAGTATTTAGTATAGATGAAATAAAAAGTAAAGTCATAAAAATTAATTAGTAAGGAGAGGACCTAATGATAAAGATAATAGGGTTGGGACCAGGAGCACCAGAAGCCTTAACAATAGGAGCGGTTAAAGCTTTAGAAGAAGGAAAGAATATATACTTTAGAACAGAAAAACATCCTACAGTAGATTATTTAAAAGGAAAAATAAAAGAGTTTAAAACATATGATAATTATTATGAAATATCTGATAGCTTTGATGAGGTGTATGAAAATATAGCAAAGGATATAGTAAGTAAATATTTAGATACTAAAGAAATGATATATGCAGTTCCAGGACATCCTTTAGTAGCAGAAAAATCGGTTTTTAATCTTATAAATTTATGTGAAGAAAAAGGGATAGAATATACTATATTACCAGCCGTAAGTTTTATAGATGCTATGATGGATGTATTAAAAATAGATCCTATAGAAGGGTTAAAGGTTATAGACGCATTTGATATGAAAAATCAAATTTTAGATAAGAGAATAGGAACTATAATAACTCAAGTATATAACCCATTAATAGCCTCTGAGGTAAAGTTAAAATTATTAGAATATTATAATGATGATACTGAGATATATTATGTTAGAGCAGCTGGAATAGTTTCAGAAGAATCTATAAGAAAAATTCCAATATATGAGTTAGATATGCAAGATGATATAGATTATTTAACATCTATATATATACCTAAAGATATTAATAATAAAAAAGATTTTAATGATTTAGTTGAAATAATAGATACTTTAAGAGGAGAAAATGGGTGTCCTTGGGATATAGAGCAAACTCATGAAAGCATAAAAAATCAACTTTTAGAAGAAGCATATGAAGTTATAGATAGCATAAATAATGATGATATAGATGGTATGATTGAGGAATTGGGAGATGTTTTATTGCATGTAGTATTTCATGGATCTATAGGAAAGGAGGACGGATACTTTAACGTTTATGATATAATTGAATCTATATGCAATAAGATGATATATAGGCATCCTCATGTATTCGGTGAAGGTAAGGCTGATAATAGTGGGGAGGTTCTTAGCAACTGGGAAGAGCTTAAGAAAATGGAAAAGAGCTTTACTACAGTAACGGAAGAAATGAATGCTATAGCTAATGCACTACCATCTTTAATTAGGGCACATAAGGTGCAAAAAAAGGCTTCTAAGGTAGGTTTTGATTGGGATAATGTAGAAGATGCAGCCTTAAAAGTAAAAGAAGAATTAAAAGAGGTATTAGATGTATATAAATCCAATAATAAGGAAAAAATAAAAGATGAAGTAGGAGACTTAATATTTGCATGTGTTAATGTAGCCAGAATACTAAATGTTGATGAAGAGGAAGCAGTTAATTCAACTATACAAAAATTCATAAAACGATTTTCGTTTATAGAAGAAACAGCTTTAAAATCTAATAAAATTTTAAGTGAAATGACATTAGAAGAAATGGATGAACTATGGAATAAGGCAAAAAGTAAAGAATTTTACGAAAATAAGAAGGATTTATAAGATGTTTGAAGAATAATATATAATGGTTTATACTATACTATAAATAACTTATTGTAATAAATAGCTTTTATAACAAAAAAATCATAATCTTATAGACTAGTATTAAAAGACGATATATAATAAGAGAATGTAGTTATAGTACATATTAACAGAAATAGTTAACTACTAAAAATATATAACGGGTTATTTAAGGAGGATGTAATTGTGAATAAAGCAGAATTAATCACTAGCATGTCAGAAAAAAGTAAATTAACTAAAAAGGATGCTGAGTTAGCTCTAAAAGCATTTATAGAAAGCGTTGAAGAAGCTTTAGAAAAAGGTGAGAAAGTTCAATTAGTTGGATTCGGAACTTTCGAAACAAGAGAAAGAGCTGCAAGAGAAGGAAGAAATCCAAGAACTAAAGAAACTATAAACATTCCAGCTTCAACAGTTCCAGTATTTAAAGCTGGTAAAGAATTTAAAGAAAAAGTTAATAAATAGTATAATAGGACCCGAGATTTCTCGGGTTCTTTTAATAATATAAATTAATAAGGAGATTAACTATGAGGTTAGATAAATATCTTAAAGTTTCAAGAATAATAAAAAGAAGAACAGTAGCAAAGGAAGTATGTGAGGGTGGGAGAGTTTCTATTAATAATAAGGTAGCTAAGCCATCTACAGTTGTAAAAGAAGGTGATATAATAGAAATTCAATTTGCTAATAGATCATTAAAAGCTAGAATAATAAATATTGTAGAACATGTTAAAAAAGAAAATGCAAAAGAAATGTACGAGATACTAGAAGGAGAAGAAGATAAAGAATAAAAATACTATCTCATTCATATATTTTTATAAAGAATATGTGGAGGAGATAAAATGGAAAAGAAGAATGAAAATAAGTTAGAAGAGCCAAGGGGTAATATAACTTTAGAGAATAGAAAAAAATTAATACTTACTGGAGTAGAAGAAGTAATAAGTTTCGATGATGAAAAGATATTATTAAATACAAAATTAGGGTTTTTAACAATCAAGGGATCGGAATTGAAAATGAATAAGCTAGATGTGCAAAATGGTGATGTTATAATTATAGGAAATATATCCTCTATAGTATATAGTAGTAAAGAAGTTAAAAAAGAAAAAGAAAATATAATTTCTAAGTTATTTAAGTAGGAGATTATATGCCTTTATCAATAGAAGCTCAATTTGACATAGTTATGTATTCAATTATTTCCGGAATATTAATAGGAATTATGTTTGATCTTTACAACATAATAAGAGGAGTAAAAATACCTAAGATAATAATTATCATACAAGATATATTATTTTGGATATTAACTGCTATTATAGTGTTTACTTTTTTACTATACACCAATTATGCCTTCTTAGGACCATATGTATATATTTTCATGACTATAACTTTGATTATTTACTTAAGATTTGTTAGTCCTATAGTTTTAAAATTAGAGAGAAGTATAATAGATAAATTAAGTAGAGTTATAAGAGTAATTTTAAAAAATTTAATTTATCCTATAAAAATTATATATTCTAATATTTCAGGAAAAAAATAAGGAAAAAGCGTGAACATAAAAAAATAGCTTGAATAAAATATATATAGTGTTTAAAATATAATATATAATATATTTTAAAGAGGGTGAGAGCAATTAAAAAGCAATTAACTCTTAAAAGATTAGTTATAGTTTTTATTTTTGCAATTTTTATATTTAATTATATTAAACAGGAAATTACAATGAAAAGAATTCAAGAGGATATTTCTATTAGTCAAAAACAATTAGAGGAGCTTAAAGATAAAAATAGTAAATTAGAGGCTGATTTAAAAAAAGTCGAATCTGATGAATATATAGAAAAGCTTATTAGAGAAAGATTAGGAATGACAAAAGAAGGAGAAAAAGTTGTAAATTCCCAGAAGCAAAATTAAAGAATATGTTTTAAAATTATAGAAAAAGGTTATTATTATAATAACATATATTATTTAATTTTTAAGGAGGAATCTTTGTAAAATGACCTTAATGGCAGGAAACATATTAGAGGGTACAGTAGTTAATATTACTAGTTTTGGAGCTTTCATAGAAATTGAGGGTAAAACAGGATTAGTTCATATTTCAGAAGTGGCAGATTCATTTGTAAAAGATATTAGACAACATCTTAATGAACAAGATAAGGTTAAGGTAAAAGTAATATCAATCGATGATAATGGAAAAATAAGCTTATCAATAAAGCAAGCTAATGTTCAAAAAAAATCAATTAAGCCTGTCGAAATAGATTGGGCTTCAGAGAACAAAAAAACTAGTTCTAATGCAGGAAATTTTGAAGATATAATGTCAAGATTTTTAAAAGACAGCGAAGAAAGAATGCAAGATGTTAAGAAGAATCAAGATTTTAAATCTAAAAGTGGAAGAAAAAGCTTTTAGTTAAATAGTTAGAGACATCATATAAATTTAATATATAAATCTATATAAAAGGCTAAGTGCTTTATGCATAATAGCCTTTTATAATGTAAATTACATAATGTTAGTATAAAAAAACAAAAAATATGTTGACACTATATAAAACATAATATATAATTAATTTTGTCGTTGAAGGACGGCGAAAAAATATGCTGAAGTGGCGGAACAGGCAGACGCACAGGACTTAAAATCCTGCGGTAGCGATACCGTACCGGTTCGATTCCGGTCTTCAGCACCAAGCTAAATTCAACTTATAATATCGCGGGGTGGAGCAGTTGGCAGCTCGTCGGGCTCATAACCCGAAGGTCGTAGGTTCAAGTCCTGCCCCCGCAACCATAATATGGCGGAATAGCTCAGCTGGCTAGAGCACTCGGTTCATACCCGGGGTGTCGTAGGTTCAAGTCCTATTTCCGCTACCATATATGCTGGAGTGGCGGAACAGGCAGACGCACAGGACTTAAAATCCTGCGGTAGCGATACCGTACCGGTTCGATTCCGGTCTTCAGCACCAAGTTGAATTTAGCTTATAATATCGCGGGGTGGAGCAGTTGGCAGCTCGTCGGGCTCATAACCCGAAGGTCGTAGGTTCAAGTCCTGCCCCCGCAACCATAATATGGCGGAATAGCTCAGCTGGCTAGAGCACTCGGTTCATACCCGGGGTGTCGTAGGTTCAAGTCCTATTTCCGCTACCATATATGCTGGAGTGGCGGAACAGGCAGACGCACAGGACTTAAAATCCTGCGGTAGCGATACCGTACCGGTTCGATTCCGGTCTTCAGCACCAAAGCACTTAAGAATATTCTTAAGTGCTTTTTTTATATTTGTTTTATACTTTCCTTACCTTCAGTTTGTAGGTGGACATATGTAAGTTTGCATTGAATTGGATCAGAGCGACGAAATAAGTAAATTTATATATGTCCACTTTTTTATAATTAGTGATAAGTGCAAAATAAATTATATGATAACTAAAATGTATTTATTAATATTTTTAAAATGTTTATTCTTCATAAAAATAGGTATAGTGACAAATTTATATTGAAAAAAAGTTTATATAAATACAAAGGCTATTTTATTTAAAATAAACGTAATGCTTTACAGTATCTGGATTTTTGAAATGTATATATTAATTTTAAATATATATACATATAGAAATTATTTATCTATGTATAAGGAATTTTATACATTATTGTCCAACGAAAAAAAGTAATAGGGTACATCATATGACATATATTTCTACAATGAAATGATATAATTTTAATTACATTTTATGGAAGTTGGAGGTAAATATATGCAATACGGAGTGGATATATCAACATACAAGAGATTGGAGAATAGAAGCAATAAAAAAGAATTAAGGTTACAAAAAACACCTATTAAATCAGTTGCATTTTTTATAATGGGTTTTTTACTGAGTAGAGTTTTATTATCTGTAACAATAGAAATGGGAATAGCACCTTTTGGAATTGCATATCTTATAGGAATAAAAAAAGAAAAGAGCAAAGATATACTTTTATCATTATTAGGAATTATAATGGGTTATTTATCTATATATAGAAGTTTAGAAGGGGCTATAGCATACTGTATAGTAGCTGTAATTGTAATGGGTTATATTGAAATATGTAACAATTTAGAGTTAAAGCAAAGAGATGTAATAACATTTGGGTTAATATTTTTAACGTTTTTTATATATAATTGGGTTACATATAGTCAACCTGTAGGTGTAAATTTAACATTTTCTGCTTTAAAGGTATTAAGTATAATACCAGTAAAATATATACTTAATTATGCGTTTAACTGTATAGATGAATTAGAAAGTAATTATTTTTTCTCAACAGAAGAATTAATAAGTATAGGAATACTAGTATGTTTATTAATTTCGGGAGTAGGTAATGTAAGTATTTTAGGGATTTATATTAGAAATATATTTGCATTATTTACAATAGCTATTTTTTCATATGTAGGAGGCGTAGGATTAGGCTCTGCAATAGGAATTTCAATGGGATTTGTAATAGGAATAACTAATAATGATATAGTTACATCCATTAGTTTATATAGCTTATGTGGGCTTATTGTTGGAGTGTTTAAGGATACTGGGAGAGTATTTTCTTCACTAGCATATTTTGTTAGTTACTTTATAATATCCATGTATTCTAATAGGCTTACTATCAATGGAGGTCTAGAAGTTTTATTTGCTTTATGTATATTTATTGCTATTCCTAAAATGATTATAGAATCTATAAGTAAGGAGTTTAATCAAGAGAAAAAGGCTGAAGTTATTAACGATATACACTTAAATGGTGTAAAAAATGAATTTGTAGATAGATTAAATTCTATGAAATCTATATTATCAAGCCTATCTGCTTCTGTATTAAATTTAGGTGAAAATGACATATTATCACTAAATAATAAAGGAACCGCTATGGTGGAAAGTTTAGCAGATAGAGTATGTTATAATTGTGAGCTTAAGCAAAGATGCTGGGATAGAAATTTACATTCTACGTTTGAAGGATTTTCAGAACTTATAAGTAGTTGTGAAAATAATGATGTATATTTTCCTCAGGATTTAGAGAAAAAATGTGTTAAAAAAAGAAGTTTAATTAAAAACGCTCAAGAGATTGTAAATAATTATACTGTAAATGAGGCTTTGAAGACTAGATTAAGTGAAGGTAGAAATTTAATAGCAAATCATATAAATAATATATCCTCTACCATGGGTGATATGATTAGAGATTTTGAAAAAGATATATCTGTTTGTTCAGAAATAGATAAGGTTTTAAGAAAGGCTTTAAATAAAAATAAAATAGAATATAAAGATGTATTTTGTTATCTTGATAGAAAAGGAAGAATGAAAATAAAAATTACTTTAAGTAATTGTGAAGGTGGAAATTACTGCAGTAAAAATATTCTATCTGTTATAAATGGTTTAGTTAGAGTTCCTGTATCTATATCTAGCGAAGGATGTAGAATTAATCCTGATACAGATGAATGCTCAATTATAATAGAGGAAACTCCTAAATATCACATGTCTTCATATGCAGCTATTAGGGCTAAGGAGGGGGAAACTTCTACAGGAGACAGCTACAGTTTTTCTAAGAACACTGATGGAACTTATTTAACTATAGTTAGTGATGGTATGGGATCAGGACCAGAAGCTGGAGTAGAAAGTGGGCTAGCTGTAGATTTAATTGAGAAATTCATAGAAAATGGATTTAGCGAAAAAACAGCTATAAATACAGTAAACTCTATAATGGCAATGAAATTTAATGAAGATGAAAAATTTACAACAATGGATTTAAATATAATAGATTTGTATACGGGAGAAGCAGAATTTATAAAAATTGGTGGGGTTGTTAGTTTTATAAAGAGTGGAGAAGAGGTAAAAGTTATAAAATCTAACAGTTTACCTTTTGGTATATTGGATAGTGTTGACGTAAGCTCAAACAAAATGAAATTAAAGCATGGTGATATAATAGTTTCTATTAGTGATGGTGTATTAGATATAGATAAAAATAATGTTGGTAGCTATTCTTGGTTAGAAGAGTACTTGAGATATTCAGACACTAATCCATCGGCGTTATCTAGAGATATTCTTGAAAAGGCTGTAGTTTTAAGTGGTGGAAAAGTATGGGATGACATGACTGTACTAGTATCTAAGATGTATTCTGTATATTAATGAAAGATTTGAAAGTAAAGAGGATGGGAACTGATTTTAGTGTCTCATCTTCTTCAATTTTAAATGTTGTAAAAATTAACTAATTATAAATATTTACATATATAGATGTTAAGGTTATTATATTATATATTAAAATAATTATACTAAGGAGTTTTGATGTGATAAACAAAGTAAAAGATTTTATCTTACAAAACAATCTTATAGAGAAAAATGATAAAGTATTAGTTGCTTTATCTGGAGGGCCTGATTCAGTTTGTTTACTTCATGTACTTTACAAAATTAAAGATAGCCTAAATATAGAAATTGGTGCAGCCCATGTAAATCATATGCTAAGAGGTGAAGAGGCTTTAAAAGATGAAGCTTACGCAGAAAGTTTATGTAAGAAGATGGGAATACAGTTTTATTCTACGAGAGTAGATATAAATTCTATAGCAAAAGAAAAAAATATATCTCATGAAATGGCAGGTAGAGATGAACGATATAAATTTTTTAATGACATAAAATATACACATAATTATAGTAAAATTGCAGTAGCTCATAATTCTAATGATCAAGCTGAAACAGTGCTTATGAATATGATGAGAGGTACTGGAATAGAGGGCCTTTGTGGAATTAGGAGCAAAAGAAATAATGGTATAATAAGACCTATATTGTGTCTTTCAAGAAGTGAAATAGAAAATTATTGCAAAGAAAACAATTTAAATCCTAGAATAGATAAAACTAATTTAGAAAAGATATATAGTAGAAACAAAGTTAGGTTAGATATATTACCATATATGCAAGAGAATTTTAACGAAGATATTATAGATACAATAAATAGAATGTCAAGATTATTACAAATAGATAATGACTTTATAGAAAAACAATGTAATAATAGTTATAAAAAGTATTGTATAACTAAAAATAAATTTATAGTTATATCAAAGGATGCCTTTTTGCTAGATAAAGCAATATTGACAAGGCTTATAAAGAAATCATTTATAGAATTTACAGGAAAGCACAACAACTTTGAAATGAAACATATTTATGAAGTTATTGATTTATCTAAAAATACGACTAATAAAAAGATAGATTTGCCTAATGGTATAATGGCAGAAAATATTTATGGTGATATATATTTAAAAAATAAAGAATATAACCATGAAAAATACGAAGATATAGAAGCCTTAATAAATAAAGATAAGTTAGATAAATATTCTTTTGATTATAATAATTGCAAGGTTCATTTTGAAGTTATAAAAGACAAAAATAATATAGAATTTTCTAATAATGTATTAATAAAATATTTCGATTATGATAATATAAAAGAAGGGCTAGTTATTAGAAAAAGAAAAAATGGGGATAAAATCACTCCTTTAGGAATGAAAGGCAATAAGAAATTAAAAGATATATTTATAGACTTAAAAGTGCCTGTGGAATTAAGAGATCAAATTCCTATTTTATGTTTTGATGATGAAATAGCTTGGATAGTAGGGTATAAGGTTTCGGATAAATTTAAAATAACCAATGAAACAAAAAAGATAATAAAAATTACTTTTACTAGAAAGGAATAAAGGAATGATAAGAGACATAAAAAAAATATTAATAAGTGAAGAGGAAATATTAAAAAAAGTTAAAGATTTAGGAAGTAAAATTAGTGAGGATTATAAAGAAAAAGACTTATTAATTGTAGGAATTTTAAAAGGGTCAGTAGTATTTACATCTGATCTTATTAAGAATATAACTATACCATGTGAAATTGATTTTATGGCTGTATCTAGTTATGGAAGTTCTTCAGAAACTTCTGGTGTTGTTAGAATATTAAAGGATTTAGATCATGGCATTGAAGGAAAAGACATAATTATAGTAGAAGATATAATAGATAGTGGAGTAACATTAGATTATCTATTGAAATATCTAAAAACTAGAAAGGCTAATAGTATAGAAATAATATCTTTACTAACTAAGCCATCTAGAAGAAGAGTTGATATAAATGTTAAATATTGTGGATTTGAAGTTCCTGATGAGTTCCTAGTTGGTTATGGGTTAGATTATTCAGAGAAATATAGAAACTTACCTTTTATAGGTATATTGAAAGAAGAAATATATATAAATTAGAAGAAAATGCAATATAATAAAAAAACTAGAAGAAAGGGGGGCTCTTGAATGAAAAAATATTCAAGTGCAACAGTATGGATATTTGTAATTTTAATACTTTTCTTATCTGCAACATTCCTATGGAATAGCGGTAAGATGGCAGATGAAATATCATACAGTGATTTCCAACAAAAATGGGTTAATGATGAGATTGAGAGTGTTATGGTTCATCCTGATAAAATGATAATTTCAGGAAAAACTACATCCAATAAACAGTTTACTACATATGCACCAAGTGAAATGGTACAAATGTTAATGACTCAAAATCCTAAGGACAATATAAAGATAGAATTCAAACAACCTTCAAATAGTAGTATATGGATTAGTATAATTCCTACATTAATGTTAATGGTTTTAGTTTTTGTGTTCTTCTTTATGATGACACAGCAGTCACAAGGCGGCGGTGGAGGAAGAGGTGTTATGAACTTTGGAAAAAGTAGAGCCAAAATAATGCCTCCAGATGCAAAGAGAGTTACATTTGATGATGTAGCAGGAGCTGATGAAGAGAAGCAAGAACTAGAAGAAATAGTTGATTTCTTAAAGCAACCATCAAGATATACTGAAATGGGAGCCAGAATACCTAAAGGTGTTTTATTAGTTGGTCCTCCAGGAACAGGAAAAACTTTATTAGCAAAAGCGATAGCTGGTGAAGCTGGTGTTCCTTTTTATAGTATATCAGGATCAGATTTTGTTGAGATGTTCGTTGGGGTTGGTGCTTCAAGAGTTAGAGACCTTTTTGAGCAAGCTAAGAAAAGTGCACCATCACTTGTGTTTATAGATGAAATTGATGCTGTAGGTAGACAAAGAGGAGCAGGTCTTGGTGGAGGTCATGATGAAAGAGAACAAACATTAAATCAACTATTAGTTGAAATGGATGGATTTGGAGCAAATGAAGGAATAATAATGATTGCAGCAACTAATAGACCAGATATATTAGATCCAGCTTTATTAAGACCTGGAAGATTTGATAGACAAATAGTTGTTGGAGCTCCTGACGTAAAAGGAAGAGAAGAAATATTAAAGGTTCATACTAAAAAGAAACCTTTATCCGAAGATGTAGAACTAAAAGTTTTAGCTAAGAGAACCCCTGGGTTTAGTGGAGCAGACTTAGAGAATTTAGCAAATGAAGCAGCTCTTTTAGCTGTTAGAAAAAATGAAAAGCTAATAGGAATGCTGGATTTTGAAGAAGCTATAACAAGAGTAATAGCTGGTCCTGAAAAGAAGAGTAGAGCAATAAGTGAACACGATAGAAAATTAACTGCTTATCATGAAGCAGGGCATGCAGTTGTAATGAAGCTATTAGAACATGCCGACCCAGTACATGAAATAAGTATAATACCAAGAGGAATGGCTGGTGGATATACAATGCACTTGCCTAGGGAAGATAGGGCTTACACTTCAAAGGAAAAGTTAAGAGATGATATGGTAGGATTACTTGGAGGAAGATTAGCTGAAAAGATAATATTATCAGATATAAGTACTGGCGCTAAGAATGATATTGATAGAGCTAGTGCTATTGCAAGAGCTATGGTAATGGAGTATGGAATGAGCGAAAAGCTTGGAACTATTTCTTATGGAAATGATAATAATGAAGTGTTTATAGGTAGGAACTTAGGAAGAAGTAGAAACTTCAGTGAAGAAGTTGGAGCTGAAATTGATAAAGAAGTTAAGAGATTTATTGATGAGGCATATGAGAGAGCACAAACATTATTAAGTCAAAATATAAGTAAATTACATGCAGTAGCAGAAACTTTATTAGAAAAAGAAAAAATAGATGGAGAAGAATTCGAAAGAATTTTTAGCCAAAGTTAAAAAAGGGCAGTCTATAGACTGCTCTTTTTCATATATAAGAAAGTATAAAAGTTTAAAGTTTTGAAAATGTGATTATATAAGACTTTTAATAATCAAATGTGGAAAAGTATATTTATTTTATGCTTATAAAAGATTTCTAAGAATTAAACAATATAAAATTCGAACGATATATAATCATAAAGCTAATAAATTGCAAAAAAAGTGGCTAAAATACGAAAAATGATTGATACAAAAGTGTAAATATTCGAATTGATATTTGAATGTTATAGATTAGATGATATAATTTATGTATAAAATAACAATAGAAAATAATTTTAAAAGAAGTGGGAGTGTATTGGTATGAAGAGTGATATACAAATAGCTCAAGAAGCTAAGATGGAGCATATAACTAAAATTGCTCAAAAGCTAAACTTAACAGAAGATGATATAGAACAATATGGAAAGTATAAATGCAAATTATCATTAGATATATTTGAAAAAAACAAGAACAAAGAAAATGGAAAGTTAGTATTAGTAACAGCTATAAATCCTACACCAGCAGGAGAAGGTAAATCAACAGTTACAGTTGGGTTAGGGCAAGCACTTTGCAAAATGGGTAAAAATGCAGTTATCGCTTTAAGAGAACCTTCACTTGGACCGGTTTTTGGGATAAAGGGTGGAGCAGCTGGTGGTGGATATGCTCAAGTAGTACCTATGGAAGATATAAATTTACATTTTACAGGGGATATGCATGCTATTACTAGTGCTAATAATTTATTGGCGGCAGCGATCGATAATCATATACATCAAGGAAATGATTTAAGAATTGATTCAAGAAGAATAATATTTAAGAGAGTTATAGATATAAATGATAGATCTCTTAGAAATATAGTTGTGGGGTTAGGTGGAAAACTTAATGGATTCTTAAGAGAAGACGGTTTTATGATAACTGTAGCATCAGAAATAATGGCTATATTATGCTTATCAAATAGTTTATCAGATCTTAAAGAAAGAATGGGGAATATATTAATAGCCTATGATTTAGATGGTAACCCAGTATATGCAAAGAAGTTAGATATACAAGGAGCGATGGCATTACTTATGAAGGATGCTATAAAGCCTAACTTGGTTCAAACATTAGAAAATACACCTGCAATAATACATGGTGGACCTTTTGCTAATATAGCACATGGATGTAATTCAATAATAGCAACTAAGATGGCTCTTAAATTAGGTGATATAGTTGTAACAGAAGCTGGATTTGGAGCAGATTTAGGTGCTGAAAAGTTCTTAAATATTAAGTGTAGATATGGAGAGTTAAGTCCAGATTGTGTTGTTATTGTTGCAACAGTAAGAGCATTGAAAAATCATGGAGGAGTAAATAAGGAACAGTTAAATATACCTAATGTAGAAGCTTTATCAAAAGGAATTTCAAACTTAGAAAAGCAAATTGAAAATATTAAAAAGTTTAATGTTCCAGTTGTTGTAGCTATTAATAAATTCTCAACAGACTCTGATGAAGAAGTTAAATTTATAAAAGAGTACTGCAATAATCTTGGAGTAAAGGTTGCTTTATCAGATGTATGGTCTAAAGGTGGAGAAGGTGGAGTAGAACTTGGTGAGATAGTATTTGATACACTAGAAAAAGATGAGGCTAAATACAAGCCAATTTACGATTTGAATGATAGTATAGAAAATAAAATACTTACAATAGCTAAAGAAATATATGGAGCTAAAGGTATAGTTATTACACCTAATGCTAAAAAGCAGATAAAAGAGTTAGAAAAGTTCAACTTAGATAAATTACCTATTTGCATGGCAAAAACACAATATTCACTTTCTGATAATCCAGCGTTATTAGGTAGACCAGAAAATTTTGATATAACAGTAAAGGAAGTAAGAATATCTAATGGAGCAGGGTTTATAGTGGCATTAAATGGCGATATAATGACAATGCCAGGACTTCCAAAGGTACCAGCGGCTAACAAAATGGATATATTAGATAATGGAGAAATAATAGGATTATTTTAATATATGGAATTTACAACACTTGACAAATACTCTGTAATTGTTAAAATTAAATTGTTAAATTTATTGTGATTATATTTATTTAAATAAAGGCAGCTTTCAAAGCTGCTTTTAATTGTATTAAGGTGGTGCTTGTATGATTTTAGTGGTAGATGTAGGTAATACCAATATAGTCTTGGGTGTATATAATAATTCTGAAAATATTGCTGGCTGGAGAATTTCTACTGATGCAAAAAAAACATCTGATGAATACTCTATTCAAGTTATGCAACTTTTTATTCAAAGTAACTTAAATCCGAAGGAAGTAAAGGGAATAATAATCTCATCCGTTGTTCCAAATATAATGCATTCATTAGAAAATATGATAAAAAAGAGTTTTGGAATAAATCCTTTGATTGTAGGACCTGGAGTTAAAACAGGAATAAACATAAAATATGATAATCCAAAAGAAGTTGGAGCCGATAGAATTGTAAATGCTGTAGCTGCACATGATAAATACAAAAGAGATCTTATAATAATAGATTTTGGAACAGCTACTACCTTCTGTTCGCTAACTAAAGATGCCAACTATCTTGGAGGGTGCATTACTCCAGGTATAAGAATAGCGTCAGATGCTTTATTTGATAGAGCTGCAAAGTTACCAAGAGTAGAATTAGAAGTACCCAAAAATATAATATGTAAAAATACTATATCTAGCATGCAATCAGGTATAATTTATGGATATATAGGGCAGGTAGAATATATAGTAAACAAGATAAAAAAAGAAATGATAGATCTTGGTTCTGATGAGCCTTTAGTCATAGCAACAGGTGGATTGGCTAATTTAATAGCTAAAGAAACTAAAGTTATAGATAAGGTAGATTCTAGTTTAACATTAGAGGGGTTAAGAATAATATACGAAAAAAATAAGGAGTAGTATAATATGAAGATTGGAAACCTAGAATTTGAAAATAATGTTTTTCTAGCACCTATGGCAGGAGTAACAGATATATCTTTTAGAGGGTTATGTAAGGAAATGGGATGTGGACTAGTTTATACAGAAATGGTAAGTGCAAAGGCACTTTATTATGGTAACGAAAATACAAAGTCATTACTTAGAATAGCTGATGAAGAGATGCCTGTTGCTGCACAAATATTTGGAAATGATCCTAAAATAATGGCAGAAGTAGTACAAAGACATTTTAATGATAGAGAAGATGTTTGTATAGTAGATATAAATATGGGATGCCCTGTAAATAAAATTACTAAAAATGGAGAAGGATCAGCTTTATTAAAGAATCCAGAATTAGCTGCCAATATAGTAAAAGAAATAAAAAAAGTATCAAATAAACCAGTAACGGTTAAATTTAGAAAAGGTTGGGATGAAAATAATATAAATGCTGTTGAATTTGCAAAAAGGCTTGAAGATGCTGGAGTAGATGCTGTTACAGTTCATGGAAGAACAAAAGAGCAGATGTATGAAGGTAAAGCAGATTGGGGTATAATAGGAGCAGTAAAAGAGGCTATATCAATTCCTGTACTAGGAAATGGAGATGTATTTACAGCTGAAGATGCGCTAGAGTTAAAGGAAAGAGCTAACTGTGATGGAATAATGGTTGCAAGGGGAAGTATGGGAAATCCTTGGATATTCAAACAAATTCAACATAAACTAAAAGGAGAACCACCTTTAGAAATAACATATTTAGATAGAATAGATATGTGCTTAAGACACTATGAACTAGCTCTTAAGTATGATGGAGAACATAAATCAGTAAGAGAAATGAGAAAGCATGCTTCGTGGTATCTTAAAGGATTACCAAAGAGCAATGATATAAGAGGCGTAATGAATGCCCTAGATGAAAGCAATGCTGTTATCCAATTACTTAATAATTATAAAGAAGAGTTAAGAAGAATTTATTAGATTATGTAATTAATAGGTTTTATAAGGAATAAATATATTAAAAGCGAGAATAATATATATCTGTTAAAATAATATTATATATTTATTTATAATATTGGTGAGTTGACAGATAATACTTGCTGATTTATAATGTTTAAAATGATTTGGAGAATATCAGACCTAGTGTTAGGTATTTAAATAAAGTAGTAATTTTGAAGGGGAGAAAATCATGAGTGAAACAAAAAAATTCGTAATGACATACGAAGGTGTTAAAAAGCTAGAAGATGAATTAGAATTCTTAAAGACTGTTAAAAGAAAAGAAATAACTGAAAAAATAAAAGTTGCATTAGGATATGGGGATTTAAGCGAAAACTCAGAGTATGATGAAGCTAAAAATGAACAAGCGTTTACAGAAGGTAGAATTATTCAATTAGAAAATATGTTGAAAAATGCCAGTGTTGTTGACGAATCAGAAATTCCAACAGACAAAGTTTCAGTAGGAACAATTGTTAAGGTTAAGGATTATGAATTTGATGAAGAAGTTGAGTATTTTATTGTAGGTTCAGCAGAAGCAGATCCTATGAACTTTAAAATATCAAATGAATCACCAGTAGGAGCAGCTTTACTAGGTAAAAAGGTTGGAGAAATAGTTGAAGTATCAGTACCTAATGGAGTGAATAAATTCGAAATACTAGGAATAAGAAGAGAGTAACGGAGGGATATTTAATGTCAACTGAGGAAATGAATATACAAGAGTTAGAATCTCAGTTTAGTGAGCAAGAAGCATTAAGAAGAGAGAAGTTAGTAGAGCTACAAAATCAAGGAAAAGATCCATTTGACGTATACAAAGTTGAAAAAACACATATGTCAGAGGCTGTTAAAAATGATTTTGAAAATTTAGAGGGAACTGTAGTTACAGTAGCTGGAAGAATTATGTCCAAAAGAGGGCAAGGTAAAGTTGTATTCTCAGATGTACAAGATAGAGACGGGAAAATTCAATTGTTTATAAAAATAGATGAAGTAGGAGAAGAAGCTTTAAAATCATATAAAACTTATGATTTAGGAGATTGGGTTGTTGCTACAGGAGAAGTATTTAAAACTAAAACTGGAGAAGTATCAATCAAGGTTAAAAGTTTTGAGTTAATATGTAAATCATTAAAACCGTTACCAGAAAAATGGCATGGATTAAAAGATCCAGATTTAAGATATAGACAAAGAGAAGTCGATATGATTTCTAACCCAGAAGTAAAAACTAACTTTATTAAGAGAGCTGGAATTGTAAAAGGAATAAGAGAATTCTTAGATAATAGAGGATTTATAGAGGTTGAAACTCCAATGCTTGCACCAATTGCAGGAGGAGCATCAGCTAGACCATTCATAACTCATCACAATACTTTAGATATAGATATGTATTTAAGAATAGCACCAGAATTATATTTAAAAAGATGTATAGTTGCTGGTTTAGAAAAGGTATATGATATGGGAAGAACCTTCAGAAATGAAGGTATGTCAGTAAGACATAATCCAGAATTTACAATGATAGAATTATATGAAGCATTTGCTGATTACAATGATATGATGGAAATAACAGAAAATATGATTGCTTATGTATGTGAAAAGGTAAATGGAACAACAAAGGTTAATTATCAAGGAACAGAAATAGACTTTATGCCTCCTTGGAATAGAATAACTATGGTTGATGCTGTTAAAGAACATGCAGGAGTTGACTTTAATGAAATAAAAACAAATGAAGAAGCTCAAGCTATAGCTAAGGAAAAACACTTAGAATTTAAGAAAGATCTTAAGCATGTAACTAAGGGTGAAGTATTAAATATGTTATTTGAAGAATATGCAGAACAACATATGATTCAACCGACATTTATTTGTGATTACCCAGTAGAAATTTCTCCTTTAACTAAGAAAAAGAGAGGAAATGCTGAATTTACAGAAAGATTTGAAGGGTTTGTATTTGGAAGAGAAGTATGTAATGCTTATTCAGAATTAAATGATCCTATAGTTCAAAGAGAAAGATTTAACCAACAAGAAAAAGAAAGAGAACTAGGTGATGATGAAGCATACATGATAGATGAAGAATTCATGAGTGCTTTAGAAACCGGTATGCCACCAACAGGGGGACTAGGAATAGGTATTGATAGAATGATAATGTTCCTAACTGATTCTGCATCAATAAGAGACGTTATAATGTTCCCAACAATGAAACCACAAAAATAGATTTTTTATAAGGGAATGGGATTCCTATTCCCTTATCTAACTAAATTATATAGTGTATAAATAATAAAATTTTAAAAAGTATAAAAAAACACTTGCATTATTAATAAAAATTGTTATAATAACTAATGTAACTAATATTCCGCGATAGCTCAATGGTGGAGCACTCGGCTGTTAACCGATAGGTTGGAGGTTCGAATCCTCTTCGCGGAGCCATTTTAATTTTAAAATTAATTTATAGGAATATTCCGTGGTAGCTCAATGGTGGAGCACTCGGCTGTTAACCGATAGGTTGGAGGTTCGAATCCTCTCCACGGAGCCATTTTAATTTTAAAATTAATTTATAAAAATATTCCGTGGTAGCTCAATGGTGGAGCACTCGGCTGTTAACCGATAGGTTGGAGGTTCGAATCCTCTCCACGGAGCCATTTTTAAAAGAGTTTTATAAGAGTAGATAAATTATCTATTGTTATAAAACTCTTTTTTACTTGACATATATAAGTCTTTTGGTAAAATTAATATATAATTTAATAAATACTATGAGAAAGAGGAGTAGACTTAGTATTTCTTTTAGAGAGACAATGGTTGGTGAAAATTGTTATTAATTTAAGTTGAAGGGCGCTTTTGAGTATTAATATGGAAAGTTGGGCTAAAGCCAAGAAGGGTGGAACCGCGGAATTTAAATTTCGTCCCTTTAGGTTTGAGGCCTTTTTTATTTATAAAAAATTGGAGGTATTAAAATGGCGGTAGAAAAAACTATGGAAAAGATTGTTGCTCTTTGTAAAAGTAGAGGCTTTGTATTTCCAGGATCAGAAATATACGGAGGATTAGCAAACTCTTGGGATTATGGTCCATTAGGTGTTGAGTTTAAAAATAATGTTAAAAAAGCTTGGTGGAAGAAATTTGTTCAAGAAAGTCCTTATAATGTAGGAGTAGATTGTGCTATATTAATGAATCCAGAAGTGTGGGTTGCATCAGGACATGTTGGTGGATTTTCAGATCCGTTAATGGATTGTAAAGAATGTAAAGCTAGATTTAGAGCAGATAAAATAGTTGAAGATCATATGACTGAAAATGGAGCAGAAGTTGCTAGTGCAGATGGATGGAGTAATGAGCAATTAAAAGATTATATTGAAAAAAATAATATAGTATGTCCTAAATGTGGAAAATTAAATTATACAGATATAAGAAAGTTTAATTTAATGTTTAAAACATTCCAAGGAATAACAGATGATTCTGCTAGTACAATATATTTAAGACCAGAAACAGCTCAAGGTATATTTGTAAACTTTAAATCAGTTCAAAGAACTTCAAGAAAGAAAGTTCCTTTTGGTATAGCTCAAATAGGGAAATCTTTTAGAAATGAAATAACTCCAGGAAACTTTACATTTAGAACAAGAGAGTTTGAACAAATGGAATTAGAGTTTTTCTGTAAGCCAGGAACAGATTTAGAATGGTTTAAATATTGGAAAGATTACTGTTGGAACTTCTTATTAAATTTAGGAGTTCAGCAAGATAGTTTAAGAATGAGAGATCATGGAGAAGAAGAATTATCATTTTATTCAAATGCAACATCAGATATAGAATATTTATTCCCATTTGGTTGGGGTGAGTTATGGGGAATAGCTGACAGAACAGATTATGACTTAACAAAGCATCAAGACCATTCAGGTCAAGATATGAGCTATTTAGATCCAACAACTAATGAAAAATATGTTCCTTATGTTATTGAACCGTCTTTAGGTGCTGATAGAGTTGCATTAGCTTTCTTAGTAGATGCATATGATGAAGAAGAATTAGAAGGTGGAGATACTAGAACAGTTATGCACTTACATCCGTCTTTAGCTCCATATAAAGCTGCTATATTACCACTTTCAAAGAAGCTTTCTGAAAAAGCTTTAGATGTATATGCGGATTTAAGCAAGAAGTTTAACATAGAATACGATGAAGCGGGAAGCATAGGAAAGAGATATAGAAGACAAGATGAAATAGGAACTCCATTCTGTATAACAATAGATTTTGATACTCTAGAAGATGAAGCTGTTACTATTAGAAATAGAGACACTATGGAACAAGAAAGAGTAAAGATTGCAGATTTAGAATCTTATATAGAAAAAAGTTTAGAGTTTTAATTTAAAAGAGAGGAGTGTATAATAAAATTCTCCTCTCTTTTTTGAGTTTGGATATCTTAAATGTTATAATTAGAAAGAATTGGGACAGACTTAAAGATAAGTGAGCCTCCAAATTTCACATTTGGAAAGGCGAACTTACTCATTCGAACGCATGTGAGAAGGAGTTACATAAAACGCCTACAAATTTTATATTTGGCAAGGTGAACTTACTCATTCGAACGTAGTAAGAGGAGTTTCATATAATATCTTATATATGGTTTTGGAGGAAAGCTATGAAAAAACAATTTAGTGAATTCAAAGAGTTTATAAAAGACAAAAATGTTGCTGTTGTTGGTATTGGAGTGAGCAATATACCACTTATAAGATTTTTGGTTAAGCTTGGAGCAAAAGTAACTGCATTTGATAAAAAAAATAGAGAAGAATTAGTTGATATAGCAAAAGAGTTTAATGAATTATCTGTTGCTTTAGAACTAGGTGAAGGATACTTAGATAAATTATCAGGGTTCGATGTTGTATTTAAGACTCCATCAATGAGAATAGATTGTGATGCTTTGCTAAAAGTAAAAAACGAAGGTGCATATATAACATCAGAAATGGAAGAGTTCGTTAGATATTGCAAAGGAAAAGTATATGGCATAACAGGAAGTGATGGTAAAACAACAACAACGACAATTATATCTAGGCTTCTAAAAGAAGCAGGGTATAAAACTTGGGTTGGAGGAAACATAGGTACACCTTTATTTTCTAACATAGAAGAAATAAAAGAAGATGATAAAGTTGTTTTAGAGTTATCTAGTTTTCAACTTATGACTATGAATACACCTATAGATGTTGCTGTAGTAACTAATTTAGCACCTAATCACCTTGATATGCATTTAGATATGCAAGAATATATAGATGCAAAGAAAAATATATTCTTGTATCAAGAAAAAAGTGGAGTTTTAGTTTTAAATAAAGAAAATGAAATAACTCATAGTTTCACATCTGAGGCTAGGGGAGAGGTTAGAGAGTTTAGTTCTAAGAGAGAAGTTGAAAATGGCACATATTTTAAAGATAGTATACTATATTTAAATAACGAAGAAGTATGTAAAAAGGATAATATAGTAATTAGGGGTATTCACAATATAGAAAACTATTTAGCTGCTTTTTTAGCAACGAAAGATGATGTATCCATAGATGTTATGAAAAAAGTTGCTGAAACCTTTGGTGGAGTTGAACATAGATGCGAGTTTGTTAGAGAACTAGATGGAGTTAAATATTATAATGATTCTATAGCTTCAAGCCCAACAAGAACTTTAGCTGGATTATTTGCTTTTGAAAAGAAAGTTATTTTAATAGCTGGAGGGTATGATAAACATATTCCCTTTGAGCCTTTAGCAGAAGAAGGGTATCCTTATATAAAGGAATTAATATTATTAGGAGTAACCAAGGATAAAATAAAAGAGTCTTTTGAAAAGCTTAAAAAAGAAAAAGGAATTGAAATTCCTATAACAATAGTAAACTCATTAGAGGAAGCTGTACTTAAAGCAAAAGATTTATCTAATAATGGAGATGTTGTGACACTTTCACCTGCATGTGCATCTTTTGATATGTTTGCTAACTTTGAAGTAAGAGGAAATAGGTTTAAAGAAATTGTAAATCAACTAAAATAAAAATAAAAGGCTGTATAGCCTTTTATTTTTTAGGTTGAATAAAGAATTTTTATTTCTTGTAAATTCGATGCTGGTTCTATAAAAATTCCTTTTTCAGTAGGAAAATATTCATTTGTGAAATCTGAAAATAATTTATTATATTCAAATTTATCGTTTTGTGTAGCTTGTGTAATAGTATAGATTGAATTTGGGTCATCATTATTAATAAAATAAATTTTATTCTCTAGTTGTTTCAAGTTACTAGCATTAATATTTAAAACTTTCTTTATTTCTTTATTTGAAAGATTTAAAGAATATAGAGAATTATTATCAGAGGTATTTATAAATAATATTTCGTTATTATAAGTTATAAAACTATCTACAGGCATATCGGTTAATTTTAAATTATTATCTTTACCATTATTATTATCTATTACTAAACAATATAATTTAGAGTTATCATCTAAATTTTTATAAAATATATTATTACTATTTAAAATAAAATTTCCTGCTTTATTGTTTGATAAGATAGTTTTAGACTTAGATTTAATATCATATGAGTACATATTATTAGTATTTAAATCAATATAATATAACTTTCCGTTTTGGTAGACTATTCCTTTAGGTGAATCATTATTAATTTTTACTATATCCTTTTTTTCATAATCTAATTTATAAAGCCCGTGATCCTTAGATGTTGATGAAAAATATAATGTAG